>NZ_JADGRI010000155.1 GCF_017881085.1 Bradyrhizobium sp. | reverse complement strand
TAAGGCGATCTCCTTGCCGATGCCGCGCCCGGCGCCGGTGACGACGATGACTTTATCCTGAAGTGATTTGGCGGCCATGATAGTCCTTTCTGCTTTTTTAAGGTCGAAGCAAACAACACTCGTCATGCGCGGGCTTGACCCGCGCATCCATCGATCTTCACAAAGTGAAGGATTGCCGGGTCAAGCCCGGCAATGACGAATCGGATGCCGTGCCCCGAATCCGTCATGTCTACTTCTCGTTCGTGAAAATGATCGTTCCCGACGCCGCGAACATGCCGCCGACGCCGTGGCAGACGGAGATTTTTGCCCCCTGAACCTGCGCAGGCGCGATGCCGCGCATCTGCCGCACGCTTTCCTGCAGCGCGTACATGCCGTACATGCCCGAATGCATGTAGGAGAGGCCGCCACCATTGGTGTTGAGCGGCAGCTTGCCGCCGGGCCGCGTGTTACCGTCGGCGATGAATTTGCCGGTCTCCTCGTGCGGCATGAAGCCGAGGTCGCCGAGGCCGTAGAGCGGCAGATGCGCGAAGGCGTCGTAGATCATGAGGTGATCGACGTCCTTGTGGGCGATGCCGGCCTCCTTGAAGGCCAGCGGACCCGCGACCCTGAACGCGCGCGAACTGTCAAAGGTCTGCATCTGGCTGACCATCGGCGTTTCGACGCTCTCGCCGGTGCCGAGGACGTAGACCGGTTTGTTCGGAAAGTCCCTGGCGCGGTCGGCGGAGGTCAGGATCAGCGCGCCGCCGCCGTCGGTGACGAGGCAGCATTGCAGGATGCGGAACGGATAGGCGATCATCTTCGAGTTCAAGACGTCCTCGACCGTGATCGGCGCCTTCATGGTGGCGCGCGGATTTTTCGCGGCCCATTCGCGCTGCACCACCGCGACCATGGCGATCTGCTCGTGGGTGATGCCGTGGGTCTTCATGTAGCGCAGTACGGGGATCGGAAACATGCTCGGCGGCCCGAACACGCCGAACGGCTGTTCGAACTGGCCATTGAGGCTGTCCGGCGCGGTGAAGCGTGGCTGCTTGCCGATCATCGACTTGCCGCTCTCGGCGTGGGTGATCAGCACGGTCTTGCAGAGGCCGGCCTCGATCGCGGCGGCGGCGTGACGGACGTGCAGCATGAACGAGCAGCCGCCGACCGAGGTGCCGTCGACCCAGGTGGGCGTAATGCCGAGATAGTGCGCGATCTGCTGCGGCGTTTCCACCGCGGTGGCAATGCCGTCGATGTCGGACAGTTTGAGCCCGGCATCGGCGATGGCGTTCAGCGCCGCATCCGCATGGAGCTGGATCTGCGACACGTTGGGTATGACGCCCAGTTCGGTGGTTTCGGCAGCGCCGACGACGGCGACCTGGTTTCTTCGCATGATGCTTAGCCCTTCGTCGGACGGAACAGAGGAAGGGTGATCTTGTCGTCGAGCGCTTCGAACGCGACTTCCAGCTTCATGTCCAGTTCGAGCGCCTCCGGCGTCTGCGGGCAGTCGATGATGTTGCTCATCATCCGCGGACCTTCGTCGAGCTCCACCACGGCGATGGCGTAGGGCGGCGTAAAGCCGGGCGCGGCGGGCCGGTGGTTGATGACGTAGCTGTAGAGCCTGCCCTTGCCGCTGGCCTTGAACACGCTGACCTTGCGGCCGCCGCAGCCGGGGCAGAACGGGCGGGGCGGGAAATACACGTTGGCGCAGGCGTCGCAGCGCTGCAGGCGAAGTTCACCCGCCTGGGTGCCGTCCCAGAAATGCTGGGTCTCCGGCGTCGGTTTTGGTTTCGCGCGGGCTGGTTCGGCCATGTCCTCGTTTCCTCCCTGGAGCGTGCGGGTCGCGCCTCGGCCCGCCGGTTCCGATCTTGATGCGACATTGGACGGCCTGGCGTCAACGGTCCAGCGAGCCCGCGCATGCCGCGTATTCCGGCACACGCACTATTGTCGGGGCAGAGATGCTTGTATGGCTATCACCGCACGCGGTAGATTACCGCCGAGAACGAAGAAAATCGGGAGGATTCGATGTTGAAAATCACGGGCGCGGTGCTGGCCGCAGGTTTGGCCTTGGGCACCCAGGCGCTTGCCGCCGACGCGCCGGCCGAAATCAAGATCGGCACGCTCTATGCCTCATCCGGACGCTTCGCCTCGATTTCGATGCCGGTGCACAGCGCGCTGAAGCTCTGGGCGGAACAGAAAAATGCCGAGGGCGGGGTCTTTGTGAAGGCGTTCGACAAGAAGATCCCGGTCAAGCTCGTCGCCTATGACGATCAAAGCAACACCGCCACAGCTTCCACGCTCTACAACCAGCTCATCACGCAGGACAAGGTCGATCTCCTGGTCGCGGACTCCGGCTCGGTGCTGACCGCGCCCGCGGTGGCGATTGCGCGCGACCACAAGATGTTCCTGTTCGACCAGACCGGCACCGGCGCCAGCTTCTTTTCCAAGGACAATCCCTATATCGCGCTGATGGCGGATCCGGTCTCGACCGTCTGGCCGAAGCCGGTTGCCGATTTCGTTTCGCAAGACGGGCCGGGCCTCGGCATCAAGAAGATCGCGATTCTCTACTCGACCAACGAGTTCACGGGAACGCAGGCCAATGCCTTCCGCAAATTCGTGAAAGACTCCGGCGCACCGATCGAGATCGTCTACGATCAGGGTATTCCGACCGAGACCACCAACTACACCGTCATCATCAACAATATCGCCAACACCCAGCCGGACGCGGTGATCCACTTCGGATACGCGCCCAACGATATTGCGTTCCTGCGCAACGTCGCCGACGTCGGCGTCAACTTCAAGATGTTGTTCTCGATCTATGCGGGGCTGGAGACCGAACTGCTCGAGAAGAATGTCGGCGAGAAGGGGCTGGAATATGTCTACACCTATGTGCCGCCCTCCGAACTCGAATATCCCGTCAATTTCGGCATGGACATGAAGGCTTACAAAGCCGCCTGGGACAAGAAATATTCCGATGGCAAGGTCGAGTTCGGCTTTAACGCGGTGGCCGGATACACCACGGGACTCGTGATCGAGAAGACGCTGTCGGTCGCGACCAGCCTCGATCAGATGGAACTGCGCCGGGCGGTTTTCAGCCTGTCAGGAGAACTCAAGACGCTCGACGGCACCTTCGCGCTCGACGAGATGGGCGGCCAGATCGGCGAATTGACGCCGCTCGGGCAGCTCAGGCTCGACGATCACGGCCACATCAAGTTCGTCTCTATCTATCCGCACGAAACCGCCACCGGCAAGCCGGTCTATCCGCGTCCATGATGCGGCTGGGGTTCGGAAAGCGGCTGACGGGAGCGACGCGCCGATGCTGATTTACGCGCTCGTCGCCGGCGTCCTGTTCGGCTTGTATTTCAGCCTGGTCGGCATCGGCCTCAATCTCGTGTTCGGCGTCATGCGCATCGTCAACCTTGCGCATGGCGATATCCTGATGCTCGGCGCCTTCGTCGCCTTCGGGGTCGTGGCTCTTGCCGGCATCGACCCCTTGTTCGCGGTGCCGCTGGCCTTTGTGCTGTTCGTGCTGGTGGGCTTCCTGCTCTATTGGGTATTGGTGCCGCGGCTGCAGGGCTCGGTTAATCCGGAAATGCTGTCGATCATCCTGTTCTTCGGACTGTCGCAGGTGATCGAGGCCGTCACGACGATTTTCTTCGGCACCAGCGAACGCTCGATCCAGAGCCGTATGCTCGGCACGGTCTTTTCCACGATCAGGATAAAATTGTTCGGCGGCAAGCCCGGCGCGAGCGGACCGATCCAGATCTTCGGGCAGGGCTTTCCGGCCGCCTGGGTGATCGCATCCATCACCAGCCTGATCGCCATCGCGCTGGTCTATCTTTATCTCTACCGCACGCGCCTGGGCACGCTCACGCGCGCCGTGATGTCGCGGCGCGACGAGGCGCTGGCGACCGGCATCGACGTCGATCGTATCTCGGCCGCGGCCTTCGGTATCGGATTGGGGCTTGCCGCGGTGGCCGGCGTGTTCGCGCCCTTCATGTTCGGATCGGTGACGCCGGCGTTCGGGGCGGATGCGACCGTCACCTCTTTCGCCATCGTGGTGCTGGGGTCGCTCGGCAACCCCTTGGGCACCGCGCTCGGCGGCGTGGTGTACGGCGTCTGCTACATGCTGGTGCAGACCTATCTCAGTTCCTGGGCGGACCTATTGCCCTATGTGCTCCTGATCTTCATCCTGCTGCTGCGCCCGAGCGGGCTGCTCGGAAGGCGGGTGCGCGTTGCCTAGCGCCTTCAAACACGCTCTGTTCATCGTGCTGCCGCTGATCGCCGTGTTCGCGGTGCTGCCCAGCTTCTACCAAAACCACCTGCTGCTGTTCAATTTTGTGATCTTCCTGATCCTCGCCCAGGGCGTGAACATCATCTACGGTTTTACGGGCTACCTACCGTTCGGCTATGTCGGCTTCTTCGGTGCCGGCGCCTATGGCTTTGCGATCCTGGTGATGCATTATCAGGCCCCGGCACCGCTCGCGGTGCTGGCCGGCGGAGTGATTGGCGTGGCCTTAGGCCTGCTGCTGACGCCGCTGTTGCGGCTGTCGGGCGCTTACTTCGCCATCGCGAATCTGGCGGCGTCGCTGGCGGTGCTTCATTTCGTCGCCAATCCGGCGCTGGAGAATATCACGCGGGGGCCGTACGGCGTCTCGCTCACCGGCACCTTCAATCCGACGCTCGCCTACAACGCCGCGCTCGTGGTGCTGACGCTGACGCTCGGCGCCGTCGTGTATCTGAAAAATTCCCGCTTCGGCCTGGCGCTGCAGGCGGTGCGGGAGGATGCGGTCTCGGCCTCGATGGCGGGCGTCGATGTGGTGTGGATGCGCGTGATTGCGTGGCTCGCTTCCGCGCTGGTCGCGGGTCTCGCCGGCGGCGTCTATGCCTGGTACGTGTCGGTGTTCTATCCGGACAACGTCTTCTCCGGCGATTTCAGCATTTTTGCCATCGTGTTCGCGCTGTTCGGCGGCGTCGCCACCATCACCGGGCCCATCGTCGGCGTCATCATCCTCTACGGCATCTACAACCTGATCGGGTTCACCACGCCGCAATATTTCCAATTGATTTACGGGCTGTTGATCATGGGGCTGGTGCTGTTTCTGCCTGCGGGCCTGGTCTCGCTCGCAACCCGGAGGGGCTGGCATGTGCCCTGACAGCGCGCCCATTCTCAACGTGACAAAACTGGCAAAGCGTTTCGGCGGTTTTTACGCGCTCGATGGCTTGAGCTTTCACGTTGCGTCCGGCGAGATTCTGGGATTGGTGGGGCCAAACGGTTCCGGCAAAACCACCGCGATCAATGTGATCTCCGGCCTCTATGCGCCCGACGGCGGCGAAGTGGTGCTGGATGGCGTCTCGATCGGCGGGGTGGCCTCGCACAAACTGGTCCACCGCGGCATCAACCGCACCTTCCAGGTTCCGAAGCCCTTTATGTCGCTGACGGTACGCGAGAACATCGAGGTCGCTTTGGCCTATGGACGCGCCGCGGTGGCGCCGCCTGATATGGCTGATCTGCTCGACGAATACCGGCTGGCCGAGGTCGCCGATCGCCCGGCGGCCGATCTCAACAACGCGCAGCAGAAGATGCTCGATCTGGTGCGCGCGCTTGCCACGCGACCTCGCCTGTTGCTGCTCGATGAACTCGCCGCCGGGCTCAATCCGGCGGAACTGGACTGGATCGCCGAACGGATCAAGGCGCTGGCGCAGACGGGAATCGCGATCATCGTGGTCGAGCATCTCATGGGCTTCATCGAGCACATCACGGACCGCGTTATTGTCATGAACGCCGGCAAGGAGATCTTCGAAGGCAAGCTCGCGGTCGCAGTCCAGGTGCCACAGGTGATTGAGGTCTTCCTGGGAGGCGAGCATGCCGCCTGAGGCCGCGCCGCTGTTGAAGGCTGCCGGTGTCGACGCCGGCTACGGCACCATGCAGGTACTTTGGGGCGTCGATCTCGACGTGCGGCCGGGCGAGACCGTGCTGCTGCTGGGCGCCAACGGCGCCGGCAAGACGACGTTTCTCAAGACACTGGTCGGCCTGATCGAGGCGCGGCACGGCAGCATCGATCTCGGCGGCCAGGACGTGACGCGGATGCGCTCCAGCGACCGGATGCGGCTCGGCATGACCTATATGTCGGAGCTTGCGGTATTTCCGGATTTGTCGATCGAGGAAAACATCCGCGTCGGCGCGCAGGCGCTGGGGCACGCCGATCCGGGCGCCCGGGTCGAGGAACTCTATGGCGTATTCCCGGCGCTGCGCGAGAAGCGTCGCGCGCCGGCCTCCAGTCTCTCCGGCGGCCAGCGCAAGATGCTTGGCATCGCCAAGGCCCTTGCCGCCGAGCCGCGGCTTCTGGTGATGGATGAACCCTCGGCCGGGCTGTCGCCTTTGTTCGTCAAGGAAGTGATCCGGATCCTCAGCGAATTGCGCGGGCGGGGGCTTGCGCTCCTAATTGCGGAGCAGAATATCGGTTTCCTCGAGGTCGCCACGCGGGTGTTCGTGCTGGAAGGCGGCCGGATCCGCTTTTCCGGCACGGTAGCCGAAATGACCGACAATGAAGCGTTGCGGCGTGCCTATTTCGGACTGAAATGATGCTAACCATCAGGATAGGGTCAGGCGCGGGCTATTCGGGCGATCGCATCGAGCCCGCACTCGAGCTCGCCGAGAAGGGCGGCATCCAGTATCTGGTGTTCGAGTGTCTGGGCGAGCGCACCGTGGCGCTGGCGCAGCAGGCGCGCCTGAAGAACCCCGACAGCGGTTTTGATCCGTTGCTGGAGGAGCGGATGCGCGCGGTGCTGCCGGCCTGCGCCGCCAGAGGCATCAAGATCGTCACCAATATGGGCGCGGCGAACCCGGTCGCAGCGGCCCGCAAGACCGCCGAGATCGCAAAATCGCTCGGGCTTTCTTCGCTGAAGATCGCGGCCGTGACCGGCGACGACGTGCTCGACGCCTGCAAGGACGGCGATCTCCCCATCATGGAATTCGACGGCACCATCAAGCAGCTCGGCAACCGGCTGTTGTCGGCCAATGCCTATCTCGGCGCCGAGCCGATGGCGGAAGCTCTTCACCTCGGCGCCGACATCGTGATCACCGGGCGCGCGTCCGATCCCGCGCTGTTTCTGGCGCCGATGATCCACGCCTTCGGCTGGGCGATGGATGACTGGAACCTGCTGGGGCAAGGCACCGTCGCCGGCCACCTGCTGGAATGCGCCGGCCAGATCACCGGCGGCTATTTCGCCGATCCCGGCTATAAGGATATTCCCGATCTGGCGCGGCTCGGCTTTCCCATCGGCGAAGTCGGCGAAGACGGCAGCCTCGTCATCACCAAGGTCGCTGGCTCCGGCGGCGCGGTGACGGCGCAGACCTGCAAGGAGCAATTGCTCTACGAGGTGCACGATCCCACGCAATACATCCAGCCCGATGTGGTCGCGGATTTCTCTGAAGTGAAGGTCGAGGAGATCGCCAGGGATCGCGTGCGCGTCAGCGGCGGGCGCGGCACCAAACGCACCGGCACGCTGAAGGTCTCGATCGGCTATGTCGACAGCTTTATCGGCGAGGGGCAGATTTCCTATGCCGGTCCCGGCGCCCTGGCGCGCGGGAGGCTGGCGCTGGAAATCGTCCGCGAACGGCTGAAGCTCACCGGCGTGGCGGCAAGCGAATTGCGTTTCGAGCTGATCGGCATCGACTCGCTGCATGGCGCTCACGTCTCCGCGCATGGCAACGAGCCCTATGAGGTGCGCGTGCGCGTCGCCGGCCGCACCGAAAACCTGCGCGAGGCCATCCGGATCGGCAACGAGGTCGAGACGCTCTATACCAACGGCCCGGCGGCCGGCGGCGGCGCCTTCAAGTCGGCGCGCGATGTCGTCGCCGTGGCCTCGGTATTGCTGCCGCGCGAGCTCGCGAAGCCGCAGGTCCAGTTTGTGGGGGCATGAGGCGATGAAGTTGCGCGAGATCGCCCATTCCCGCACCGGCGACAAGGGCAATACCTCCAACATCTCCGTGATCGCCTATGACGAGAAGCATTATCCGCTGCTGCTTGAGCAAGTCACCAGCGCGCGGGTGAAGGCGCATTTCTCCGGTGTTGTCGAAGGCGAGGTGGTCCGCTATGAACTGCCCAATATATCCGCGCTGAATTTCGTGATGCAACAGGCGCTCGGCGGTGGCGTCACGCGCTCGCTCGCGCTCGACGCCCACGGCAAGTCCCTGAGTTCCGCGCTGCTCGATCTGGAGATCGAGGCGGCTGCGGACGGTAAACAGATCGATAGCGACGAGGCGACAAAGCAATGCTGAACGTTCCGACACTTGCCGAACTGTCCGGCGATCTCGAAAATGGCCGCACCAGCGCCCGCAAGATCGTCGACTCGTGCCTGGAGAGGATTGCCGACGCCTCCGGCGAGGGCGCGCGGGCCTTCATTCATGTCGACGCGGAAGCAGCGATCGAGGCGGCGGAGGCGATGGACCGGCTGCGCGAGATCAAGGCGGCGCCGTCGCCCTTTGCCGGCATTCCCGTCTCGATCAAGGATCTGTTCGACATCAGAGGGCAGGTGACCCGCGCCGGCTCGCGGGCGCTGGAGGATTCGGCCCCCGCGGAAGCCGATGCCACTGTCGTGGCGCGGCTGCGCCGCGCCGGTTTCGTGGTGATCGGCCGCACCAACATGACCGAATTCGCCTATTCCGGCATCGGCATCAACCCGCATTACGGCACGCCGAAAAGCGTGTGGCGACGCGACGTCGGCCATGTCCCCGGCGGATCGTCGTCCGGCGCTGCGGTCTCGGTCGCCGACCGGATGGCGCATGGCGCGCTCGGCACCGATACCGGCGGCTCCTGCCGGATTCCGGCGGCGTTTAACGGCATCGTCGGCTTCAAACCGACGCAGCGGCGCGTGCCGCTCACCGGCGGCGTGCCGCTGTCGTCCACGCTCGACAGTTTCGGGCCGCTGGCGCGCACCGTTGCATGCTGCGCGGTGCTCGATGCGGTGCTCGCCGGCGAGGAGATCGTTCCCTTGCGACCGCCCCCCATCAAGGGGATGCGGCTCGCAGTTCCGACCACGGTTGCGCTGGACGAACTGGAGGACGACGTGGCGCGCACTTTCGAACGCGCGCTGGAGACCTTGTCGCGTCAGGGTGCGCTGATCGAACGGATCGCGGTGCCGGAATTCCTCGACGTCGGCGTGATGAACAGCAAGGGCGGTTTTACCGCCGCGGAGAGCTACGCCTGGCATCGCTATCTGATCGCGAGCCATGGCGACGTCTACGATCCCCGGGTGTCGATACGCATCCAGCGCGGCGAAGCCATCAGCGCCGCCGACTATATCGACCTCCTGGAGATGCGAAAGTCGCTGATCGCGCGCGCCACAACGCGGCTGGCGCCCTATGATGCGCTGGTGATGCCGACCACCGCCAACACGCCGCCGCGGATCGCCGATCTCGCCGACGACGCGGCCTTTACCAGGGCCAACATGTTGGCGCTGCGCAATTGCAGCCTGATCAACACGATCGACGGCTGCGCGATCTCGCTGCCATGCCATCGCGAGGGCGAGGTGCCGGTGGGATTGATGCTGGCATCGTCGGGCGGCGCGGACCGCCGCATCCTCGAACTCGCTGCCGGAATGGAGGCCGCCATCCGTGTTTGACCTTGCCTTCACCGTCGACGCCCAGGACACCACGACGCCGCTGACGCTGGCGATCGATCAGGCCGTTATAGCGGGGTGGACCGGGCGTGATCCGGTGGCGCGCGACAAGCATATCGCCGAGTTAGAGGCGATCGGCATCGCTCGGCCGGCGACCACGCCGATCTATTACCGCGTCGCCGCGCGGCGGCTGACTACCGCGGACAGCATCGAGGTCAGCGGCGGCGATTCCTCGGGCGAGGTCGAATTCGTGCTGATCGGCTGGCAGGGCCGCGTTTTCGTCGGCGCCGGCTCCGATCACACCGACCGCAAGGTGGAAACCTACAGCGTCACCGTCTCGAAACAGATGTGCGACAAGGTGATGGCGCCAGTGTTGTGGGAAATCGAGGACGTCGCCGGTCACTGGGACCGGTTGATCCTGCGTTCCCATGCCTGGATCGACGGCGCGCGGGTGCTCTACCAGGAAGGCACGCTCGACGCCATGCTGGCGGTCGAGGACCTCATCCGGCTTGGCTTCGGCGGAAAGGGATTGCCGGACGGCTGCGCGATGTTCGGCGGAACCTTTGCGGCCAAGGGCGGCATTCGGCCGGCGAGCCGGTTCGAGTTCGAACTCGAGGATCCCGTGCTCAAACGCAGCATCCGGCATGCTTACGATGTGATCGCGCTGCCGGTGCTAGGTTAACTGTCGTCGCGGCCAGGCGAAGCGCGGGGCCGGGACCTATCAATGAAGGCCTGTGGTTATGGGTCCCGCTTTTGCGAGGACGACGACGTAAGGCGACGGTTCCCTTCGGAAATCGGGTGGCGCCGGGCGCCGTGATTTGCGAAAATCACGGCCATGAAAGCAACCGCCCAGAACATCCTCCACCCCGTACCTCCCTCCGATGTCGCCGCTTGCGTCGATGCCATTGACTGGACGGAGGTTACGAAGGAACTCGACGCCCAGGGCTGCGCTGTCCTCAAGGGATTGCTCTCGCCGGAAGAATGCGGCGCGCTGGCGGCGCTTTATCCGGACGACGGCCATTTCCGCAGCAAGGTGGTGATGGGCCGCCACGGTTTCGGACGCGGCGAGTACAAGTATTTTTCCTATCCGCTTCCGGATCCGATCGGCGAGTTGCGGCCGGCGCTTTATGCGCGGCTTCGCGACGTGGCCAATCGCTGGAACGGGGCCATGGGCATCGAGATCCGCTACCCCGAAGATCACGACGCGTTCCTGAAACGCTGCCATGCCGCCGGCCAGACCCGGCCGACGCCGCTGCTGCTGCAATACGAAGCCGGCGACTACAATTGCCTGCATCAGGATCTCTATGGCGAGCACGTCTTCCCGCTGCAGG
This sequence comes from Bradyrhizobium sp., assembly GCF_017881085.1. Taxonomy (GTDB): domain Bacteria; phylum Pseudomonadota; class Alphaproteobacteria; order Rhizobiales; family Xanthobacteraceae; genus Bradyrhizobium. The sequence continues at coordinate 1,023 of NZ_JADGRI010000155.1, read as the reverse complement.
TCGCGATCCTGCTGTCGGAGCCGGGCCGCGATTTCAGCGGCGGCGAATTCGTGCTGACGGAACAGCGGCCCCGCATGCAGTCGCGGCCCGAAGTGGTGCCGCTCGGCCAGGGCGACGCGGTGGCTTTTGCTGTGCATGTCAGGCCGGTGCAGGGGACGCGCGGAACCTATCGGGTTAATCTGCGCCATGGCGTGAGCCGGATCCGCTCCGGCCGTCGCCATACCCTTGGCGTGATCTTTCACGATGCGAAGTGAGTGCCGGCCTGTTGACTGCCGATCTGTTTGAAAGCATTGCCGATGTCCTGCCGTCGCGAGAGGCGATGGCGGAAGGCGCTATGCTGCTGCGCGGTTTTGCAAGCCCGTTCGAAAGTGAACTGATCGCGGTCCTGCGCGATATCGAAAGGCAGGCGGCGTTTCGCCACATGATAACGCCGGGCGGCCACGCGATGTCGGTGGCGATGACCAATTGCGGCGAGCTCGGCTGGGTCACCGACCGCAGCGGCTATCGCTACGAAGGCAATGATCCCGAAACGGGAAAGCCGTGGCCGGCGATGCCCGCAGCGTTTTTTCGGCTGGCCGGGCAGGCGGCGGCACAGGCGGGATTTTCCGAATTCTCGCCGGATGCCTGCCTGATCAACCGCTATCAGCCCGGCGCGCGCATGTCGCTGCATCAGGACAAGGATGAGGATGATTTCGGCGCGCCGATCGTCTCGGTGTCGCTGGGCTTGCCGGCGATCTTCCTGTTCGGCGGGTCGAAGCGCAGCGACAAGCCGCGCCGGTTCCGGCTCGAGCACGGCGACGTCGTGGTGTGGGGCGGACCGTCGCGCCTCGCCTTTCACGGTGTAGCCCCGCTCGCCGACGGCGAGCACGCCCTGATCGGCCGCCAGCGCATCAACCTGACGTTCCGCAAGGCGCGCTGAGGCTGCTGCGCGGGTCGCTCCGCAACCCGGCTACGCGAAGATCACATGGCCATTTCCGGTTCGACCGGCCGTTCTTTCTTCGTCTCCGGAATTTCCGTCATCGT
>NZ_JADGRI010000154.1 GCF_017881085.1 Bradyrhizobium sp. | reverse complement strand
GACCGCCTTGACCTTGAACTCGGCTTCGATGCCGGAGCGTTCCTTGTCGATGTCGGCGGGCGCGCCCATGCCGTTGAGAACGATATTGGCGCCGGCGCCGGCGAAGGCGCGCGCATACGCCAGTCCGATGCCGCTGGTCGATCCCGTCACCACCGCCGTCTTGCCTGTCAACGTACCCATTTCATTTGCTCCTGTTGTCGTCGGGGATTCCGGTGCCGTCCCCGGTGAGATCGTAGGTGACCATGGTCTCGCCGGACTGCGGCCGATCGAGCCAGTCCTTGTGTCGCATCGACAAATGAACGTCGCGCTCGCCCGCGCCCCAGTGCTCGACCATGCCGATATGCGAAAAATCATAGTCCTTGGACGAGGATTCGTAGTTCTTGCTGCGGTAGATCAGGTGCACCACCGTGACGGTGTTCTCCTTGGCGGCTTTGCACAGGATCTCGACCGACGGATCGTTCTTGAGATAATCGGGCAGCTTTCCCATCAACTCGCGCAGCGCCTTGCGGGTGTTGTGGATCTGCTTGTTCTTGTCGGTGTTCATCCGGGTGCGGCTGGAAAAGCGGATGTCTTTTTCGCGCTCCGCGGCCTCCAGCAGCGAGACCGGCAGCGGCCCGCGGGCGCTGAACAGATCAACCTGGAAGATCAGGAGGTCGTTGTCGATCTCCGCATCGAGCACAAAATCGAGCGGCGTGTTGGTGGCGATGCCGCCGTCCCAATAATGCTCGCCTTCAATTTCGACGGCAGGGAAGCCCGGCGGCAACGCGCCGGACGCCATGATGTGTTCCGGCCCGATCCTCTTGCCCTGCTTTCTGAATTCGAAATTGTCGAAATATTTGAAGTTGCCGGTGGTGACACCGACCGCGCCGACGCTGAGCCGGGTCTCCAGCGCGTTGATGCGGTCGAAATCGACCAGACGCTCCAGCGTGGCGCGCAGCGGCGCGGTATCGTAATAGCTCTGCGACTGCGGGCTGCCCTGCGGCCAGAGCGGGGCCGGCGGAATCCTCGGCCGGAAAAAGCCGGGAACGCCGAAGGTCGCGATCAGCGCGGCACTGGTCTCGTTGAATAGCGATCGCGCGCGGTCGCCCTTGGTGACGGGATTCCAGGGCACCGGCGCCGAAACCATGTCCCAGAATTCCTTCAGCCGCCCAACCCGCTTTTCGCGCGGGTTGCCGGCGATGATCGCGGCATTGATGGCGCCGATCGAGATGCCGGCGACCCAGTCCGGTTCGAAATCAAAGTGGCACAGCGCCTGATAGGCGCCGGCCTGATAGGAGCCGAGCGCGCCTCCGCCCTGCAGCACCAGCACGCGATGCGCCTTGGCGGGCGTGCTTGCTGGCGCTGGGCTGGGATGATCGGTCATGTGTCGGTCAATCAAAATATGGAATAGCGAAGAGCACCGTGGCGTCCCTTCGCGGTGACGTCAATCTGCGAGGCGCCAGGCGGCGATCACGCCGGGTTTATCGCGGGTCCGATGAAGCCATAATGAGCGTCCAGAATACCCTGTATTTGGTATTTGGAGCATAGCTCGCCGCGATGCCTAATTTTGTGACGCCAGTTTTCAGCATATTGGCCCTGTGCGGGGGCGAGTCGCGCCAGCCGGAAAATGCCTCGGCCAGGGTATGATAGCCCGCCGACACGTTCTCCACCGCCGCCGTCGCGGGGTATCCGGAGGCATTGAGGCGTTGCGCCAGGGGCGCCTTGACGTCGTGGTCGAGCTTGTTGCGGCTGGCCATCGCCTGCGACTGCGCTTCCGCCAGTTTCATCAGATCGGGGTCGACCGTCACCGCGCCGAGCCCGTTGTTCTGCCGGTATTGCGAAATCATCGTCGCCGCGGCCTGGGAATCGAGCCTGGCGCCGGCATTGGCCATGTCGGCATACATGGTCGGCTCCTCGATCGGCGCCTCCCCCGCGCAACCGCCAAGAGCCAACAGCGCGATAATGGCGATCATCGCCCGCATGATTCGAAATTCCCCCAGATGGCCTGGGGGTTGTTGCATACCAACCGTGGCTGAATGGTGAATGGCGCCCCGGAATGACGGGCAATCAGTCCTGCCCAGCGAAAATCCGGTAGTGCCGGGGCTGCAATCCGACGATATCGCCGGTCCTGAGTTCCCGATCCCGGGGCGCGTCGATCTCGATCACGGTCTCGCCGCCGGACAAGGCGACTTCGGCGCGCTGGATCGGGCCGAAGGTCCGGACATGCCGGACCTTGCCCTCGAAGGCGCCGCTGCCGGCCGGCCCGACCTGCATGTCGTGGCGGCGGACGAACAGTTTCGATGCGCCGGAAGCCGCGCCATCGGCCCTGATACCCAACACCTTGCCGCCGAGCCGCACGCAGCCGTCGCTGACATCAACCGGCAGCACGATCGACTCGCCGATGAAGCCGTGCACGAACGCGGTCGCCGGATTGTCATAGACATCGCCGGGCGTGCCGATCTGCACGATGCGGCCCCTGTCCATCACCACTACCCGGTTTGCGACTTCGAGCGCCTCTTCCTGGTCGTGGGTGACGAAGATCGAAGTCACGTTGATCTCGTGATGCAGCGAACGCAGCCATTGCCGCAGCTCCTTGCGCACCTTGGCATCGAGCGCGCCGAACGGCTCGTCGAGCAGCAGGATGCGCGGCTCGATCGCCAGCGCCCTTGCCAGCGCGATGCGCTGACGCTGGCCGCCCGACAACTGGCTCGGATAGTGATCCGCAAGCCAGTCGAGCTGCACCAGATCCAGCAATTCCCTGACCCGCGCACGGATGCCCGCTTCGTTCTTGCGCACCGCGCGCGGCTGCACCCGCAGGCCGAACGCGACGTTTTCGAACACGGTCATGTGGCGGAACAGTGCGTAATGCTGGAAAACGAATCCGACATGGCGCTCCCGCGCGCCATGGGCGAGCGCGTTTTCACCGTCGAACGTAACCTCGCCGGCGTCCGGCCAGTCGAGCCCCGCGATGATCCGCAGCAGCGTGGTCTTGCCCGAGCCCGACGGCCCGAGCAGCGCCACCAATTCGCCGGTGGCGACCTTCAGGTCGACGCCGTCGAGCGCGGCAAAGGTGCCGAACTTCTTCACCAGGCCTTTGACTTCAATGGACACGCGTTGACTGCCCTTCGTCCAGATGCCGTTCGAGAATGGTCTTCGCCACCAGCGTGATCAGCGCGAGCATCGCCAGCAACGAAGCGATCGCGAACGACGATACGAATTGATATTCATTGTACAGAATTTCGACCAGCAGCGGCATCGTGTTGGTCTCGCCGCGAATGTGACCGGAGACCACCGACACCGCGCCGAATTCGCCCATGGCTCGGGCGTTGCACAAGAGCACGCCGTAGAGCACGCCCCATTTGATGTTCGGCAAGGTGACGCGGAAGAAGGTCTGCAGGCCGGACGCGCCGAGCGAGATCGCGGCCTCTTCCTCCTGCGTGCCCTGTTCCTGCATCAGCGGAATCAGCGCGCGCGCGACGAACGGAAACGTGACAAAGATGGTCGCGAGCGCGATCGCGGGCACCGCGAACAGCACGTGGATGTTGTGGCTTTGCAGCCAGGGTCCCCAATAGCCCTGCGCGCCGAATAACAGCACGAACACGAGGCCCGAGATCACCGGGCTGACCGAGAACGGCAGATCGATCAGCGAGATCAGGAAGGTCTTGCCGCGAAAGTCGAATTTTGCAATCGCCCAGGCCGCGACGATCCCGAACACCAGATTGAGCCCGACCGAAATCGCCGCCACCAGCAGCGTCAGGCGGATCGCCGACAGCGCTTCCGGATCGGACAGCGCGGAAAAATAGGCGCCGACGCCCTTTGAGAAGGCCTGCGCGAATACCACGACCAGCGGCAGCACGACGAAGACGGTCAGGAAGATCACCGCCAGCGTGATGATGACGAAGCGAACCGGCCGCGGCTCGGTCCGCAGATCGTCCCGGGCGGCACTCATAACACGTTGGGGTTGCTTCATCGGCATCAGCCCCTAATGCGCGGGCAGGCGCAGTTGCGCCCAGCGCTGCAGGCGGTTGACCGCGAAGATGATCAGGAACGACGCCACCAGCATGACAACGGCGATCGCGGTCGCATCCGCGTAGCGGAACTCCGAAAGCCGGATCACGATCAAAAGCGGCGCGATCTCCGACACGTTCGGCAAATTTCCGGCAATGAAGATGACCGAGCCGTACTCGCCGACCGCGCGCGCGAAGGCCAGCGCAAATCCGGTCAGCAGCGCCGGGATCAGGCTCGGCAGGATCACCTTGGAAACCGTATGCCAGCGATTGGCGCCGAGGCTGGCGGCCGCCTCCTCGATTTCGACGTCGAGGTCGAGCAGCACCGGCTGCACCGTCCGCACCACGAAGGGAATGCCGATGAAAATCATGGCGATGAAGATCCCGATCGGCGTGAACGCCACCTTGATGCCGAGTTCGGCGAGCGGCGCGCCGAGCCAGCCTTTTTGCGCAAACAGCGCGGTCAGAGCGATGCCGGCGACCGCGGTCGGCAAAGCGAAGGGAACATCGACGATGGCGTCGAACAACCGGCGGCCCGGAAAACGGTAGCGCACCAGCGCCCAGACGATGATCGTGCCCATCACGAGATTGACGGCTGCCGCCGCAAAGGCGAGGCCGAACGAAATCTTCAGCGCGTTGAGGGTGCGGCGGCTCGTCAGGATACCCCAGAACTGATCGGGGCTCAGTTCAAGGGTCTTGACGAACAGGCCCGCGAGCGGAATCAGGACGATGACGGAGAGCCAGGTCAGCGTCAGCCCCATGGTGAGACCGAACCCCGGCAAGGTGCTGCGTCGTCCGGCGCCTCCGCTCACAATGCCCCCTGCTTCCGCGTCGCAAATCAGTTCTTGTAAATCTGGTCGAAAACGCCGCCTTCGCCGAAGTGTTCCTTCTGCGCCTTGGTCCAGCCGCCGAACACGTCGTCGATCGTGAACAATTCGACCTTTGCGAACGAGTTTTCGTATTGCTTGGCGATCTCGGGATCGCGCGGCCGATAGGAATTGCGCGCGGCGATTTCCTGGCCTTCTTTGGTGTACCAGTATTTCAGATAGGCTTCGGCGACCGCGCGGGTGCCTTTTTTGTCGGCGACCGCATCGACGACCGCCACCGGGGGCTCCGCCAGAATGGACAGCGGCGGCGAGACGATCTCGAACTTGTCCTTGCCGAATTCGCGCTGCGCCAGGAAAGCCTCGTTCTCCCAGGCCAGCAGCACGTCGCCGACGCCGCGCTCGACGAAGGTGACGGTCGAGCCGCGGGCGCCGGTGTCCAGCACCGGCACGTTCTTGTAGAGATCAGCGACGAATTGTCTGGCCTTGTCGGCCGAGCCGAGTTTCTTCTGCGCGTAGCCCCAGGCCGCCAGGTAATTCCAGCGCGCACCGCCCGAGGTTTTCGGGTTCGGCGTGATGACGCTGACGCCGGGCTTGATCAAATCGTCCCAATCCCTGATGCCCTTGGGATTGCCCTTGCGCACCAGGAACACGATCGTCGATGTGTAGGGCGAGGCATTGAGCGGCAACCGCTTCTGCCAGTCGGCAGCGACAAGCCCCTTGTTGGCGATGGCGTCGATATCATAGGCCAGCGCCAGCGTGACCACATCGGCCTGCAGCCCGTCGATCACGGCCCGCGCCTGCGAACCGGAGCCGCCATGCGACTGCTTGATCTCGACGCTCTTGCCGGTTTCCTTCTGATAGGCTGACGCGAACGCCTTGTTGAAATCAACATAGAGTTCGCGGGTCGGATCGTACGACACGTTGAGCAACGTGACATCGGCGGCAAACGCCGAACTTGCCCAGCACAACGCGGCGACGACAGGCAACATGCGACGGAACATCCCAATCTCCATTCGGCCTGACGACGTCATTGTCATCGAAGGCAAGAATATCACTCAGGTCAATGCGGCATTAAGTCAACGAAACCGCATTTCATTGTTCGGGCTGCTGCAACGTCACCATGCTACGAAGTCTTCACCGTATGGATGCCGCATTCTGTCTTGGCCCTGCCGCGCCAGCGGCCGGCGCGCGCGTCTTCATCCGAGGAGCTCCGGCTGGTGCAGGGCATGCAGCCGACCGACAGATAACCGGACTTCGCGAGCGGGTGCGGCGGCAAATTTGCACGCGCGTAGACCGCCTCGATCTCTTCGCGCGAGACATTGGCGAAGGGATTGAATTTCAGCCTGACACCGTCCTGCTCGACGACGGGGATGTCGGCGCGCAAGCCGCCCTGAAACCGCTTGCGGCCGTTGATCCAGCCGCTGAACGGCTTCAGCGCGCGCGCCAGCGGCTCGACCTTGCGAATGCGGCAGCAGGCGTCGGGATCTGAGAACCATAATTCGCGGTCGGGATCCTCGCGGTTCAGCGTCTCTTCCATCGGCTCGATGGAGCGGACATCACGCAGGCCCAGCGTCGCGATCAGGGTGTCGCGATAGGCGAGCGTCTCCGTAAACAGCCATCCGGTGTCGAGAAAGACCACGGGGATGGCGGGATCGACATCGGCCATCACCTTCAATAGCGCCGCCGATTCGGTGCCGAACGAGGAAACCAGGGCGAGACGCTCGCGGCCGACGGTCCGCAACGCGGTTGCGATCACTTCCGCCGGCGACGCATTGCGAAGCGCACGATCAAGCTCTTCCGCGGGCGGCAACACGCCCGCCGTGTCCGATGACGCCTGATGGGCGAGAGCATTCATGGGCTGGCGCTTTCCGAATGACGCAGCATCATGCGCCGGTGCAGCGCCGTCATGCGGCCGTCGCCGGTCGGCTGATAGAATACCGAATAACGCTTGACCGTGATGGCGAAAGCCTCGGCATCCGCCGGTTTTTTCACTTCGAACGAGTCGAACCCGGCGCGCAGCATGAACAGGAACTGGTCGCGAAGCACCTGGCCGGTGGCGCGCAACTCGCCGCGATAATTGTGACGTTCCCGCAGCAGCCGCGCCTGGCTGTAGGCCCGGCCGTCGCGGAAGGTCGGAAACACCAAAGCGACCACCGCGAGCCGGTCGAGATACGGCACGAGATCGTCGAGGTCGCGATTGTTCGGCCAGATCACGCCGGTTTTGCCAGCGCGCCGCGACAGCGCCTCCGGATCGCCGAGAAACCGCGTTGACGAAAGCAGGATCGCGCCGCCGCCGGGAACCTCGGCGTCGTCGGCGACATGGATGAACTCGTCGCCGGTTATCTTTCCGTCCTTAACGAGTGGCATAGACGCGCTCCCTGAATGGTTCGACGCCGAGCCGCTTCACCGTATCGACGAACAGCTCGTCGGGACGCGCCCGCAGCGCGAGATAGGCTTCGACAATGTCCTCCACCACGTCGGCGACTTCGCCATAGGGCACGGCGGGTCCAATCAAGGCGCCGAGCTCGGCATTCTCGTCGGCGCGGCCGCCGATCGTGATCTGGTAAAATTCCTCACCGTTCTTCTCGACGCCGAGAATGCCGATATGGCCGACGTGATGGTGGCCGCAGGCGTTGATACAGCCGGAGATATTGATATGCAGCCGCCCGATCAGGTCGGCGGTCTCGTGGTTGGCGAAGCGCCGGGTCAGTTCCTGCGCGATCGGGATCGAGCGCGCATTGGCGAGCGAGCAATAGTCGAGCCCCGGGCAGGCGATGATGTCGGAGACCAGATTGACGTTCGGCGTGGCGAGCCCGATCTTGTCGAGCGCGTTCCACAGCGCCGGCAAATCGCGCTTTGCGACATGGGGCAGCGCGAGGTTCTGCTCGTGCCCGACGCGGATCTCGCCGAATGAATATTTGTCGGCGAGATCGGCGAGCGCGTCCATCTGATCGGCGGTGGCGTCGCCGGGCGGTCCGCCCACCGGCTTCAGCGACAGCGTCACGATCGCGTAGCCCTGCACCTTGTGCGTGGATACCGAATTCTTGCGCCACCGCTCGAACAGCGGGTCATGCGCGGCCTTCTTCAATTCCTCCGGCGTATGCGGCAGCTTTTCGTACGCCGGATAGGTGAAGCGCGACCGGATGTCCTCGATCATGGCGTCGTCCAGCGTCAGCGCGGTGTCGCTGTCGCGCATCTCCTGCCATTCGTCCTCGACTTCCTTTGCAAACTTATCGATGCCGAGCTCGTGCACCAGGATCTTGATGCGCGCCTTGTAGATGTTGTCGCGGCGGCCGTACTGGTTGTAGACGCGCAGGATCGCCTCGACATAGCTGAGGAGATCGCGGCCATGCACGAACGGCTTGATGGTCTTGCCGATGAACGGGGTGCGGCCGAGGCCGCCGCCAACCAGCACCTCGAAGCCGGTTTCGCCTTCGGCGTTCCTGTGCAGCCGCAACCCGATGTCGTGGATCTTGATCGCGGCGCGATCGTGCGGGGAAGCGGTAATCGCGAATTTGAACTTGCGCGGCAGGAAGGAGAACTCGGGATGCAGCGTCGTATACTGCCGTATCAGTTCGGACCAGATCCGCGGATCCTCGATCTCGCCGGGCGCGACGCCGGCCCATTGATCCGAGGTGACGTTGCGCGTGTTGTTGCCTGACGTCTGCATGGCGTGAATGCCGACTTCGGCGAGATCGCCCAGCGCATCCGGCAATTCGGCCAGCTTGATCCAGTTGAACTGGATGTTTTGCCGCGTCGTAAAATGGCCGTAGCCGCGGTCGTAGCGCCGCGCGACATGGGCCAGCCGCCGCAATTGCTCCGACGACAGCGTGCCGTAGGGGATCGCGATCCGGAACATGTAGGCGTGCAGCTGCAGATAGACGCCGTTCTGCAGCCGCAGCATCTTGAATTCGTCCTCGGTGAGTTCGCCCGACAGCCGGCGCTTCACCTGGTCGCGAAATTCCTCAACGCGCTCGTTGATCAGCGTGCGGTCGAGTTCGTCATATGCGTACATGATGGATGGGCCTTATGCCGGAACCGGAAGATCGATGGTGACGCCCTGGAGCCGGATATGTTCTCGCAGATTGCCGGGCTTGATCTTGCCGCTTTCCTTGATTTCGACCGGCGCGATATAGGCGCCGACCGCGCCGACATCGTCGGCCACCGATTCCGCCAGCAGCGCGCGGGCCTCATCCGACGTGCGAACGATCGCGGCGTCCGACAGCTTGGCCGACCAGTCCTGCCGGGCGGTGCGATAGATCACGATGCCATCCCAGGTGCGGTTGGCGGTGACCACCGACGGGCCGGTGATCTTGATTTTCTTCTGTTCAAGCGGAGAGGTCATTCGGCTGCATCCAAAAGTTCTGACATTACCTGGTTGAGGTCTTGGTGACGCCATGGCGCGGAATGCGCGACCACGTCGCCGATGATGAGAATGGCGGGACCGCCGTCGATCTGTTCGATCAGATCGGGCAATCGATCGAGCGTGCCGACAGCGGCTTGCGCGTCCGGCCGCGTCACCCGCGCGAACACGCCGACCGGGGTTCGCGGTGAGCGCCCGGCGGCCAACAGGCCCGCGCGGACCGACGGCGCCGCGGTCATGCCCATGTAGACCACGACGGTCATCTTCTCGTCGGTCAGCGTCGACCAGTCGACGGTTTCGGCGTCCCTGGCCTTGTGCGCGGTGAGGAAGGTGATGCGCAGCGCCTCGTGGCGGAAGGTGAGCGGCACCTCGAACTGCGCGGCGGCACCTAGCCCTGCGGTAATGCCGGGAATGATCGAATAGGCGATGCCGGCGTTGCGCAAGGCTTCGACTTCCTCGCCGCCGCGGCCGAACACGAAGGGATCGCCGCCCTTCAGCCGCACCGCGCGCTGGCCTGATCTTGCCGCCACGATCATCAGCCGGTTGATCGCGTTCTGGCCGATGCCGGGCTTGCCGATGCGGCGGCCCACGGGAACGCGCGACGCATCGCGGCGCGCGCGATCGAGCACTTCAGGCGAGACCAGTTCATCATAGAAAACGACGTCGGCGTCCTGCAACGCGCGCAGCGCCTTGATGGTAAGCAGATCCGGATCGCCCGGACCGGCGCCGACCAGCGTCACCCTGCCCTCGGCCCGGCCACCATCTTGCGCGCCGGCAAACGCGCTGGGATCAGCAATGTCTTTCAACGCGGCTTCGGCTTCGTCCGCGCGCCCGGCGAGAACCAGCGCGCCGATCGGGCCGTCGACCACGCGCTCCCAGAAGCGGCGGCGCAGCGGAAATTCGCCAATGCGGCCGTGGATCGGTTTGCGCCAGCGGCCGACGAAACCGGCGAGATCGCCGATGCGGGCCGGTAGCACTGCTTCGATGCGCTCGCGCACCCGGCGCGCCACGACAGGCGACGCTCCGCCGGTGCCGACGGCGACCACGACATCGCCGCGGTCGACGATGGCGGGAAAGATGAAGGTCGAATGTGCAAGGTCGTCCATGACGTTCACGGGCAGGCCCAACGCCTTGGCCCGCGCCGACATCGTAGGTCCAAGGTCGCCCGCGCCCGCGCAGAGGATGGCGATGACGCCGGTCAGATCGGCGGAAAACGGATCGCCTTTCGCAAGCTCGACCCGCGCCGCGTCGGCGGGTTCAAGGCCGCTCACATCGTGATGACCATCGGTCGCATACCAGCGAACCCGCGCGCCTGCGGCTGCCAGCAGGCGCAGTTTCGCCCGCGCCAGATCGCCCGCGCCGATGAGCAGCACGGGCCCGGCTTGCAGATCGAGAAATACCGGCAGGAATCGCATGCGACACTCGCTTCCCCAACTTCAGGGGTTGACTAGAATTATTTTCTATATATGTCTCGATCAAGCCTCGCAAAGGGAAAATTATTTCTTCTCTGCTGCGATGCAACTATAGAATTTTCGCCTCCAGAGGCCAAGGTCCAGAGATGCATCTTCTCAACAACGATTCCGTCAAAAAGCGGTTGCCTTGGTCGGATACGCCTGAGGGCTCGCCTGTCCGGCAAATTCCGGCCAATGGACCCCCGCTTGAGCCCACCATGGATCACCTCGACGCGCTGGAAGCGCAGAGCATCTACATTTTCCGCGAGGCCTTCGCGCGGCTGAAGAAGCTCGCGCTGCTGTGGTCGCTCGGCAAGGACTCCAATGTGATGATCTGGCTCGCGCGCAAGGCCTTCTTCGGCCGCGTGCCGTTCCCGGCCTTGCACGTCGATACCGGCAAGAAATTTCCGGAGATGTACGCGTTTCGCGATCGCTATGGCAAGGAATGGGAGCTCGATCTCAGGGTCGAGCCGTGTCCGCCGCTCGAGACCATCGATCCGACCCTGCCGCCGGCCGCGCGATCGGCGGCGCGCAAGACCGAGGGATTGAAACTCGCGCTCGCCAAATACGGCTTTGACGGCTTGATCGCCGGCATCCGCCGCGACGAGGAGGCAACCCGCGCCAAGGAGCGGGTGTTCTCGCCGCGCGGCACCGAAGGCGGATGGGACGTGCGCGATCAGCCGCCGGAATTCTGGGACCAATTCAACGCCTCGCCTCCGCCGGGCGCGCATTTGCGCATCCACCCGATCCTGCATTGGACCGAGGCCGACATCTGGGCCTACACCAAGCGCGAAGACATCCCGATCATCCCGCTCTATCTCGCCAAGGACGGCAAACGCTATCGCTCGCTGGGCGATCAGGACATCACCAATCCCGTGGATTCGAGCGCCGCGAGCATCGAGGAGATCCTGATCGAACTCGACAACACCAGGGTGCCGGAACGCGCGGGCCGCGCGCTCGACCACGAGACCGAAGACGCTTTCGAGCGGCTGCGCGTCGCCGGCTATCTCTGAACCGACCTTAGTTGAGCGATCCGATGAACATGATCATCCCCGCAAGCGTATCGGCGACACCGAACGGCACCACGCGCCCGCAGGTCCGCATCGTCATCGTCGGCCATGTCGATCACGGCAAGTCCACCTTGGTCGGGCGTCTGTTGCACGAGACCGGCAGCCTGCCCGAGGGCAAGCTCGAAATGCTGAAAGCCGTCAGCGCCCGACGTGGCATGCCATTCGAATGGTCCTTTCTTCTGGATGCGCTGCAGACCGAGCGCGACCAGGGCATCACCATCGACACCACGCAAATTCGCTTCCGCACGGGCTCGCGCGACATCGTGCTGATC
>NZ_JADGRI010000396.1 GCF_017881085.1 Bradyrhizobium sp. | reverse complement strand
ATTTTCAGTCATCGCGAAAAAGGCCTTTTTCAACACAATCGGCACGAAACGGACGTGGCGCAGTGGTAGCTCCATGTCTGTTCCTGGGGGTAGAACGGACAGCCAGGCAGTTAGGCCGCGACTTCCGTTTTTGACCCCAACCGGACATCGACCCGAGCCGCTCAGCGCCCGAAGGTCGCACGCGAGTAAAAGCGCCTTTGCGTGCCCCATTGATCCGTCATGTGACAGCATACGTTGAGTTCCGATATCATCATATGAACACACAATGACCGGCCTACGAACGAGCGGGAACTGAACCATTGGCAACGCGAGCTAGTTGTTCCTATAGCTAAACAAACAAGAAGGAATCGACATGTCGAATGTAAACCAGAACCACTCAAGTCAGAATTACGCGGACCAGCAAAATGGCAAAGAACAGATCGATACAGCGACCGCGTCAGCCAACATCCTCCCCGGCGGCTTTCAGGCGATTGCCACGGCTTACGGCGACTATATGAAGAAGTCGTTTGAAGACACAAAGTCCTTTGTGGAGAAGATGTCAGCCGTGAGGTCGCCCGACAAAGCGATTGAAGTTCAAACCGAATTCGCGAAGACGGCTTACGAGACATTCGTAACCGAGTCGCAGAAGATTGGCGCACTGTACGGCGATCTTGCCAAGCAGTCGTACAAGCCATTCGGCGGCTTTGTCGCAAAGATGACCCCGACAAATCGATAACTTATGCGGAGGGCGTCGTTCGGGGAATTGAAACATTCGCCGAAATTAAGATTTTAAAACCATGAGGTTCCAATGCCTAAAGCAAACGATCTTCTGGAAAAGGCTCGCATGTTCGATCAACGAGCAGAGCAGGCGAACGACCCTATTTCACGAGAGCATTGTAGAGAAATGGCTATCCAATACCGGTGCCTTTCCATCGAACACCGGCTCGATCCAGCCGTTGAGTTTGCACAATAGAGTCGAGGAATAAAAAGGAGGCCGCCAAAGTTGGTGGCCTCTTTCTTTGTGAAACAACGCCTTCACGGCCTGCCGTGCGTTACCGCTATAACTTGAAACTTCGAGCTGGTCATCAACCTCAAAAGCGCAAAGATGCTCGGTATCAATCTGCGACCGACGCTACTCGCGACGGCTGACGATGTACTCGAATAACAGCGTCGACTTCCGAGTTTGGCACTTTTCGGACCTGCCAACCGGCATCGAAGATGTCCGGTTCTCGGGATAGTGCGGAAGCGGCTGACCCCGGACGGGCAAATCACCTGGGCGATTTATCGACCCCTCTGTCCAGCACCTTTCGAAAAAATTCGGATTTACAGAAATCGCAAATCACCTTATATCGGTCGCCGTCCCGCTCCTCCGAGGGGTGTTGCGCAACGTCACGAAACGTGGAGCGGGATGCGGTGGACGCCGGCGGGGCGCTTGACGGGCGTTGCGGCCTGCGGACGGCGAAGGCGTGTGGTCCTGAAGTCCAGCTTTATTTCCTTCATCAAAGAACGGATTTAACCACAAGAACCAGGGACTTGCGCCCGACGGGCGGGAAAGGAAAAAGCCCGCCCGAACATGGCGGGCCCCAATAGGCCCTAGTTCGCCGGCAAAGGCATCGGCTCAGCCCCGGCAGAAGAAGTCAAAGCCGTTTCCCAAGCACGTCCATTAAGGAGGTATGCTGCGAAAGAGAGGCACGCCATGACGGATACGCGAACCCAGATCGCCGCAACACTTTTTCGACTGGCGCCGGGTGGTTATGTGTACCGAGAGCCATATCGATGGCCTTTCGGGGAAGCGCCGCACTATCTGGTCAACGCGGATCAGAAAGCCGCACTCTTGGCCATCATCGTCCCGAAGCGGCCGGTCCTCTGGCAGGTGGTTCTGTGGAGTACGTTGTGCCTAATGGTCGCCATCGCCTGTGTCGGACTGTGGCTTTACACTGGTCACGACAACCCGACCGCGCTTGATATCCTCGCCATGTTCATCCTCACAGTCGCGCAGGTCATCTTAGCGCTTGCGATCCTCTTTTGGTGGAAGCGGCGCCGGCTCCGGCCGCTGCTCGCAACCCTCACTCCGACCGACCTGCGCATTACGCAAATCGAGATGCGTGCGGCGGCGACGAATGCGATGTCCGGAAAGCAGTTGGTGATGGCGGGCGTAGCGGGCGTCTTTGCCGCAACTACGATGCTGATCAACGCGGCCCTTCAACTCGCGTGGCGCCAGCCAATAGGTTTGCTATGGCTTGCGGGCAGTCTCATCTTCGCAGGCCTCGCTTGGTATTATTTCAGGCAACTGGTTACTCGAGCGGAGAAGCCTTGAACCCAAGACCTCGCGTTCGTGAGTATACGCCCTACGCCGGTCAAGGCGAAACACGGTGGCGACGCCCTTTGCCCCTACCACGGTTCGGATTGAATTCGTCAACCGGACGCGCACCACGGCCGCGACGGCAGGCTGCTTTGCCTCGATGTCCGGTTCTGGGGGAAGAACAGACCTGCTGGGCGGACGGTCAGACTTCTCAGTTTGACCCCGAAACAGACATTGGGTCTGATAGGGCCGTGCGTCCGCCAACGGTGCCGCATGTTTGTCATCTGGGCCTGACCGGGGTTCAAAAAGTTTGTTACCAATGAACGTAAGGGGGGTTACTGGATGATCAGACTTCTTGCTCTGATCGCGCTGTCTGCATTTCTGATTACCCCGCTGATGGGCGCGGCTCCGCCTCCGATTCCCCCACTCTCTGAGCGCGTCACCTTTCTCAGCGCCGATGGCGCAACGATGCTGGTCGGCTACATCTTCAGACCGCAAGGCCCCCACGCGGCAAGAATGCCGGCGGTCGTCATGATGCACGGGCGAGCCGGCGTCTATTCGTCGGCGGCGGACGGTGACTACAGCGCGATGACACTTTCGAGGCGTCACCAGGAGTGGGGGCATCTCTGGGCGCAGCAGGGCTATCTCGCCATTCTCGTGGATGGCTTCGGTCCGCGCGGTTATCCGCAAGGTTTTCTGCGTTTCAGCTACTTCTCCCGGCCCGAGACTCTTAACGAAGTCACGGTTCGCCCGCTCGACGCCTATGGTGCGCTCGCCTGGCTTCGCAAGCGCAACGACGTAATCCCGGATCGCATCGCGTTGCAGGGATGGTCGAACGGCGGCAGCGCCGCGCTCGCCACAATGGCGTCGGTCAGCGCACCCGGCGTTCCGTCGCTGACGCCGGTCACAGGGTTTCGGGGTGCGTTGGTGTTTTATCCGGCGTGTGGATTGAAGGGGCAGTTTGACGGCGGTCTCGTTCCCTATGCGCCGGTCAGGGTCTTCCAAGGCTCCGCTGATGAGGAAATCTCGCCGCGCCATTGCGGTGAACTGATCGACAGGAGCCGCGCGCGAGGTGGCGATATCCAGATCACGACCTATCCCGGCGCAACCCACGACTTTGACGATCCTGGCAAGGACCGCCGCGATGTGCCGGCGAACGCGGCGGCAACCAAGGACGCGATGCCGCGTGCCATAGCGTTTTTTGCGAGCGTTCTGAACGCGCAAGCCGTCCCCAAATAGGTATTCGCTGTTGGGGATGCCTGCGTGGCGCTGCCAACGAGCTGACCAAATAAGCGTCGTGTTCGCTGCGGTGCATGAGTCCGTTCTTGTCTTGGCACGAACCGGACCAACCCGGTCGGTCCGGCGATGTCCGTTCCTCGGGGTAATCCGGAAGTGGCGTTTCGGGGCCGTCAGGACCATTGTTGACCCGACTCGGACTTTGTCTGAATTTCCCGCACCGCGCTTGCGCAGGCTCGCGCGCGAGTGCGAATTGATTGAGATCAATATGGTTTGTCTGTTTCGGTACGTTGATGCTGTGCCGTCGATCCAGAGGGAGGTTCTGATGCGCATGCTGGCTTTGGCGATTTTGGTGATGGGGATGGTTTCGGCGGCCGCGCCGGCCCAAGCGCAGACGTATGACCCGGATTATCCGGTTTGCATGCACGTCGTCGGGATAGGACTCAATCTCGAGGACTGCCGCTACTTTACGATAGACCAATGCAGGGCGTCGGCTTCCGGCCGCGCGGCCCAATGCAACATCAACCCGTTTTACGCGGGCGCAACAGCGTCGCAGGGACGATACGACCGGCGGCATCGCCGCGTCTATTGAGCTAATCCAGGCTGGACGGCCTTTGGCGTCACAAGCGACTGCCGCTATTGGCACTCTTGCGACATGCCGACTGCATCAGGCGATGTCCGCTTTCAGGGGTGCCCCGGAAGACATTTGCTCAGATTGAGTTCTTCCGAGTTTGATGCTGTGGACGGCTCCTCCACCGGCACATCGGTGCCATGGATGTGGGCGCTGTTGAGG
>NZ_JADGRI010000395.1 GCF_017881085.1 Bradyrhizobium sp. | reverse complement strand
AGCATAATCAGCGTTTTCGTTTGACCGCCGGTTTCAGCCATTTCAGCTATTGCGGCCGGAACAGACCAGGAAAGCGTGCGCCGACCGACACAAGACCGGCCCAACGGTTCGCATTTTGTCCGCTCACCCAAACATTGCAGTAAGCAGCCATAACGCCTTCGTCACCCGCTTGATCTGTCCGAAAATACCCGGCTGGCCAGCACGTCAGATGCCTCCAGCGACATGATGTCATCGGCGCTCAGCACGCGGTCGAGATCGGCGACCAGCCGGTTGGCCTGGCGCAGCCGCATGCGGTCGAGCGCGTTGCGGATCGATCGCGCGTTGGAGAACAGCGGCTGGGTCTTGCGCAAGGCGATGTAGCGGATGAACGCCTGCCGCGCGTCCGGGCTGAACCGGTAATTCATGTCGTGCAGCATCAGCTCGGCGATCGCCATCAGCTCATCGTCGGCATAATCCGGAAAATCGATGTGGTGGGCGATGCGGGAGCGGAAGCCGGGATTGCTGGCGAAGAACTTGTCCATGCGGTCGCCGTAGCCGGCCAGGATCACCACGAGGTCCTCACGCTGCGATTCCATCACCTGCAGCAGGATCTCGATCGCTTCCTGCCCGTAATCACGCTCATTGTCGGGGCGATGCAGGTAGTACGCCTCGTCGATGAACAGCACGCCGCCCATCGCCTTCTTCAGGATTTCCTTGGTCTTCGGCGCGGTGTGGCCGATGTACTGGCCGACCAGTTCATCGCGGGTGACCGAGATCACCTGGCCGCGGCGCACGAAGCCGAGCTTGTGCAGGATGCTGGCGATCCGCAGCGCGACCGTGGTCTTGCCGGTGCCGGGGTTTCCGGTGAACGACATGTGCAGGGTCGGCACGTCGGACGTCAGGTTCATGCGTTTTCGGATACGCTCGATCAGCAGCAGCGAGGCGATCTCGCGAATCCGCGTCTTGACCGGCTTCAGACCGATCAGCTCCCGGTCGAGCTGGTCGAGGACCTCGCCGATGCCGACGTCGTTGAATTCACGGCGCAGGTCGACCCGCTCGAGCGGCGGGGTCCGGTCCGCGTCTTGCGGGACGGCCGATGGGCTGGCGGGCGAATTCATTGATCACCGTAGCGCACGCCCTCGGGACGATCGGCGGCATAGGGTGTCGTGGTGTAGCGGATGTTGCGCCCGCTCATTTCGTGCCGCTCAAGACGAAAGCCCGGTTCCTGTTTCGGCCGGTTGACGATGAAGGACAGCCGCACCGACTCCCAACCGTGGCTCGAATCGAACGCCGACATCCGGATGTAGCGGTCACCATACACCTTGCGGCACTCGCTAAGCTCCATCATCACGCCGGCGGCATCGCGAAGATCGAACATCGGCAGGCCCCACATTTCCCAGAGATTGTTGCGCGGATGCGGATCGTCGGTGAATTCGATATTCACCGCCCAGCCCTTTTCCAGGCAATACTGAACCTGCCGGGAGATCTGCTCGTCGGTGAGATCGGGCAGAAACGAAAAACAGCCTTGGGTAACGCGCATGGTCCTGCTCCTTACATCGAGACGCTGGCGGTGGGGGCATAGTCCGGCATGTCGGTGGATTCGTAGTTGAAGGTGACGTTCTTCCAGACCTCGAGCGCCGACTTAAGTGGCGTACAGGTCTGCGCCGCCTTGGCAAGAATCTCCGGCCCCTCATGGAGGTAGTCGCGCCCTTCGTTGCGCGCGAGGATCATCGCCTCCAGCGCCACCCGGTTCGCGGTGGCGCCGGCCTGGATGCCCATGGGATGGCCGATGGTGCCGCCGCCGAACTGCAGCACCACGTCTTCGCCGAGATGATCGAGCAATTGATGCATCTGGCCGGCGTGAATGCCTCCCGATGCCACCGGCATCAGCTTGTTGAGGCTGGCCCAGTGCTGGTCGAAGAACACGCCGTGCTCCAGTTTCGCGGGATTGTAATCCTCGCGGCAGATGTCGTAATAGCCGCGCGTGGTCGCCGGATCGCCCTCGAGCTTGCCGACCACGGTGCCGGCATGGATGTGATCGACGCCGGCGAGGCGCATCCATTTCGCGATCACGCGGAACGAGACGCCGTGGTTTCGCTGTCGCGTGTAGGTCGAATGCCCGGCCCGATGCAGATGCAGAATCATGTCATTGCGGCGCGCCCATTTCGCCATCGACTGGATCGCGGTGTAGCCGATCACCAGATCGATCATGATGATGATGGAGCCGAGCTCCTTGGCGAACTCTGCCCGCTCGTACATATCCTCCATGGTGCCGGCGGTGACGTTGAGATACGTCCCCTTGATCTCGCCGGACGCGGCCTGGGCCTTGTTGACCGCTTCCATGCAATACAGAAATCGCTCGCGCCAGTGCATGAACGGCTGCGAGTTGATGTTCTCGTCGTCCTTGGTGAAATCGAGCCCGCCCTTCAGAGCCTCGTAGACCACGCGGCCGTAATTGCGCCCTGAAAGGCCAAGTTTCGGCTTCACGGTGGCGCCGAGCAGCGGGCGGCCGAACTTGTCCATGCGCTCGCGCTCGACCACGATGCCGGTCGCCGGTCCCTGGAAGGTCTTCACATAGGCGACGGGCAGCCGCATGTCCTCAAGCCGCAGCGCCTTCAGCGGTTTGAAGCCGAACACATTGCCGATGATCGAGGCCGACAGGTTGGCGATCGATCCGTTCTCGAACAAATCGAGATCGTAGGCGATGTAGGCGAAATATTGCCCCGGCGAATTCGGCACGGGATCGACGCGGTAGCATTTGGCGCGGTATTTTTCCGCGGCCGTCAACCGGTCGGTCCAGACCACCGTCCAGGTCGCGGTCGAGGACTCGCCGGCGACCGCCGCCGCCGCCTCGATGGGATCGACGCCGTCCTGCGGGGTCACCCGGAACAGCGCGATGATGTCGGTGTCCTTGGGCTCGTAATCGGGCTCCCAATAGCCCATTTTCTTGTATTCCATGACGCCGGATTTGTAGCGATCCTTGCCGCGGATGGTCATTGATTGTTCGTTCATGGGTCTCTCCTCGATGGTAGGGGGCGGCGAGTCATTCCGCGGCGGACGCGATATTTCCGATGCGGGGGTCGAGCGCGCCGGATCGATAACGTCGGGCCATTTCCGCCAGCGGCATCACCCTGATCTTGCTGGCATGGCCAGCCGTGCCGAACTGGACAAAACGTTCGCGGCAGAGCTCGCGCATCTGGTCCATCGCCGGCTTGAGGAATTTTCGCGGATCGAATTCGCTCTTGCTCTGCATGGCCACCTTGCGGAAGGCCGCCGTCATCGCCAGCCGGCAGTCGGTATCGATATTGACCTTGCGGACGCCATGCCGGATGCCGCGGACGATCTCCTCGACCGGCACGCCCCAGGTCTGCGGCATCTCGCCGCCAAACTGGTTGAACGCGTCCTGCAGGGGTTGCGGCACCGAGGACGAGCCGTGCATCACCAGATGCGTGTTCGGCAGCCTACGGTGGATTTCCTCGACCACTTTCATGGCGAGAATCTCGCCGTCCGGCTTGCGCGAGAACTTGTAGGCGCCGTGCGAGGTCCCCATCGCGATCGCCAGCGCGTCGACCCTGGTGGCGCGAACGAAATCGACTGCCTGGTCCGGGTCGGTCAACAACTGATCATGGCTGACCTTGCCTTCGACGCCATGGCCGTCTTCCTGTTCGCCACCGCCATGTTCGAGCGAGCCAAGCACGCCGAGTTCGCCCTCCACGGAGGCGCCGATCCAGTGAGCCATCTCGACCACGCGGCGGGTGATATCGACGTTGTAGTCATACTCCGCAGGGGTTTTGGCGTCGGCCTTGAGCGAGCCATCCATCATGACCGAGGTGAAGCCGTGTTGAAGCGCCGTGGCACAGGTGGCTTCCTCGTTGCCGTGGTCCTGATGCAGGCAGAGCGGAATCTGCGGATATATCTGCTCCAGCGCGTCGATCATCTTCGACAGCATGATGTCGTTCGCATAGGAGCGTGCGCCGCGCGAGGCCTGGATGATGACGGGCGCATCGACGGCCGCCGCCGCGTCCATGATCGCAAGGCCCTGCTCCATGTTGTTGATGTTGAACGCCGGTACGCCGTAGTCGTGCTCGGCGGCATGGTCCAATAGCTGCCTCAGGGTAATTCGTGCCATCGCCGTCTCCGTGTCCTTCCTTGTCGCGCTAAACGCGTCACGCGTGGGTAGCCGTCATCCGGGATCGCGCGAGGCAGCGCCGCGCGGTCTCCGCGACGGCCTCCGCGGTGATGCCGAATTCGCGATAGAGCACCTCCGCCGGTGCGGAGGCGCCGAAACCGGTCATGCCCACGAATTCGCCGCCGTCCCCGAGCCAACGCGCCCA
>NZ_JADGRI010000153.1 GCF_017881085.1 Bradyrhizobium sp. | reverse complement strand
CTGTTTCCGCCCAACGATCCGACCGGGCTGGAGGTTGAAATGTCGGCGCCGCCGTCCCAGATTGTGGTGGTGGGGGCCGGTCATTGGCGGGGCGAGGGCATGGCCTTGGTCGAATCGATCAAGTGAGCAACGCGCCAGCGTCCGACTCAACGCTGTTGAACCGGACTCCGGCGCTATCCTTTGGTTTGAGCGTGATCTTTTCGGAAAACCGGTCTCCCTTTTTTCCGGATCATGCTCCAGGCGGGCGGGGAAAACATGACAGCACCACGCGATAAACTCGGACGGCCGATTGTCGTCGTCACCGGCATGGGCGTCGTGACATCGCTCGGCGCCGGCAAGGCCGACAACTGGAAAAAGCTCACCGCGGGCGAATCCGGCATACGGACCATCACGCGTTTTCCCACCGAGGGCCTGAAGACGACCATGGCCGGCACGGTCGATTTTGTTCCCGTCGAGCCGTTTTCGTCGACCGATCTTTCGGAGCGGCTGGCCGATATCGCCACCGAGGAAGCCATTGCCGAGGCCGGCATCGGCAGTAAAGGCGATTTTCCCGGGCCGCTGTTCCTCGCCGTTGCGCCGGTGCAGGTCGAATGGCCGCAGCGGTTTGAGCTCGGACGCGCGGTCGGGGGCGACGAGGCATTCGATTACGACGCCCTCCTGCGCGTCAGCGGCGATGCACGATTCACAAAATATCATCACCGGTTCCAGTTCGGTTCGGTCGCCGATCATCTCGCCGAGACATTCGGCACCAAAGGCTCGCCGATCTCGCTTTCGACCGCCTGCGCCTCCGGCGCCAGCGCCATTCAGCTCGGCGTCGAAGCCATCCGCCGTGGCGAGGCGGACGCCGCGCTGTGCGTTGCCACCGATGGCTCCGTCAATCCGGAAGCGTTGGTGCAATTCTCATTGCTGTCGGCGCTGTCGACCCACAACGACCCGCCGCAGGCAGCGGTGCGTCCGTTCGCAAAGAACCGCGACGGGTTCGTGATGGCGGAAGGCGCCGGCGCGCTGGTGCTGGAAAGCCTCGAATCCGCTACCGCCCGCGGCGCGAAAATCCTCGGCATCGTCGCCGGCTGCGGCGAACTGGCGGACTCGTTCCACCGCACCCGCTCCAGCCCCGACGGCAAGCCGATCATCGGATGCATGCGCAATGCGTTGTCGGATGCGGGCCTCGATCCCGACCAGATCGACTACATCAACGCCCACGGCACCGGAACGCCGGAAAACGACAAGATGGAATATCTGGGCATCTCGACGGTGTTCGGCGAGCGTACCGGCCGGATTCCGGTATCCTCCAACAAGTCGATGGTCGGCCACACCCTCTCCGCGGCCGGCGCGGTCGAAGCGATATTTTCGCTGTTGACGCTCGAGCACCAGCGGATTCCGCCGACGATCAATTACGACGTTCCGGATCCGGCGATCCCCTTCGACGTGGTTCCCAACAAGGCCCGCGACGCCCGCGTCACCGCCGTGATGTCGAATTCGTTCGGCTTCGGCGGTCAGAATGCCGTGCTGATCTTGACGCGCGAACCGGCTTGACCGGCTCAAGCCTTCAGATGCCGGCGATTGACGTCATGCCAACCGGCGATACACACACGACCGAAATCGTCGTTGGTTTCTGATGCACCCCCTGTTGCTTCGCACCAAAGCCCGCCTGCGCGACGCGACCAAGCCGCTCGGCGAAGCCGCTGTCGGCGCGCTGACGATCGCGCTATTGCGCACCACCCGCTATTTCGACCCGATCAAGACCGCCAATTTGTTCGGCCGGATCCTGCGCACGATCGGACCGTTGACGCGCGAGCAGAAGATCGGCCGCGCCAACCTAACCGCCGCCTTCCCGGAAAAATCACCGGAGGAGATCGAGACCATCCTGGCAGGCGTCTGGGACAACCTCGGACGGCTGGGCGCCGAATTCGCCCATCTCGACCATGTCTGGGAGCACGATCCCGCGCACCCCGAGGACAGCCGGATCGAAATTCAGCCGCGCACCCACGAATTGTTCGCGCAGCTGCGGCTCGACGGCAAGCCGGCGCTGATCTTTGCAAGCCATCTCGGCAACTGGGAACTGCCGGCTGTGGCCGCGGTCGCGCATGGGCTGGATGCCTCGATCCTGTTTCGCCGGCCCAACAGCGCTTCCGCAAACCGCATCATCGAAGAGATCCGCGCGGTCAAAATGGGAACGCTGATCCCGGCCGGCCGTGACGCTCCGCTCCGGCTTGCGGAGGCCCTGCAGAACGGTCAGCACGTGGCGATGCTGGTCGACCAGTACCTTGCCAACGGCGTCGAGGTGACGTTCTTCGGCCGCAAGACCAAGGCCAATCCGACGCTGGCGCGGCTGTTGCGGCAGATCGAGTGCCCGATCCATGGCGTCCGCATCATCCGCCTGCCCGGCCATCGCTTCCGCGCCGAACTCTCCGAGGAAATACAGCCGGTGCGTGACGCGTCAGGGCAAATCGATGTTCAGGGCACGATGCAGGCGATCACCTCGGTGGTCGAGGGCTGGATCCGCGAATATCCGGATCAATGGCTGTGGCTGCACCGTCGCTGGCGGTGAGGTATTGATCCTCATGGTGAGGAGCGCGTCTTCGCGCGTCTCGAACCATGAAAGCCCCGATGCTGCCATCCTTCGAGACGGCGCTTGCGCGCCTCCTCAGGATGAGGAGAACTACCTGCCCGTCTTCACCTTGGTCCACAGCCGGTTGATGATGCGCTGGGTGGCGGGATCGCGCGCCGTGATCACGAACAGTTTCTTCTGCGTCGCTTCGTCCGGATAGATATTCTTGTCGTCGAGTATCTTCGGATCGACCAGCTTCTGGCTCGCCAGATTGCCATTGGCGTAGGACAGGAAATCGGAATTTTTCGCCGCGACGTCGGGCCGGTAGAGATAGTTGATCAGTTCATAGGCTTCGGCGACGTTCCTGGCATCGGCCGGAATTGCCAGATTGTCGAAAAACATCTGCGCGCCCTCTTTCGGAATGGCATAGCCGATCTCGATGTCGTTCCTGGCCTCCGCGGCGCGGCTTCGCGCCTGCATGATGTCGCCCGACCAGCCCACCACGAAGCAGATCTCGCCCGTCGCCAATGCGCTCAGATATTCCGATGAATGGAACTTGCGGACATAAGGCGTGATCTTCGTGACGAGATCGGCGGCCTTTTCAAGGTCCGCCTGTTTGGTCGAATTGGGATCGAGACCGAGATAGCCCAGCGCGGCCGGGAAGATGTCGTCGGCGGAATCCAGCATGTGAATGCCGCAATCCCTGAACTTGGCGAGGTTCTCCGGCTTGAACACGATGTCCCAGCTGTCGATTTTGGCGCCGGGACCGAGAATTTTCTGCGCCATCTTGACGTTGTAGCCGATGCCGGTCGTGCCCCACATGTAATTGGCGGCGTATTGATTGCCGGGGTCGTAGATGGCGAGTTGCTCGGTCACCACCGGCCAGGCGTTGACGAGGTTCGGCAGCTTCGATTTGTCGAGCTTCTGGAAAATATTGGCCTTGATCTGGCGCTGCAGGAAATAGGCAGTGGGAACGACGAGGTCATAGCCGGATTTGCCCGCGAGCAAGCGTGTTTCCAGCGTCTCATTGGCGTCGAACGTATCGTAGACCACCTTGATGCCGGTTTCCCTGGTGAAGTCCTCGAGCACTCCCGGCGCCATGTAGTTCGACCAGTTGTAGAAATTGACGGTGCGCTGCTCGGCCTTAGCGGGCGGCGACAGCGCCGCAAGCAGCGCGGCCGTCGCGATGGCATATCGAATGGGGTACCGGCTCCGGTCGCACATCTCCTGACCTCTTATCGGCGATGCACCGCGTCGGACAGACGCTCCAGCGCGGTATCGAGGGTTGCATCCTTCTTGGCGAAGCAGAACCGCACCACCGAGGTGACGGCATCCTGCTCGTAAAACGCCGACACCGGAATCGCCGCCACCTTGTAGTCGGTCACGATGCGCCGGCAGAACGCCTCGTCGGTCTCGTTGAGGCCGAGCGGCGAAAGGTCGACGGTGAGGAAATAGGTGCCCTGCGAGCGAAGCACCGGGAAGCCGATGCTTTCGAGGCCGGCGGTGAGGCGATCGCGGCTCTTCGCCAGATCCCTGCGCATCTGATGAAAATACTCCGCGGGCTTGCCGAGCCCATAAGCCACCGCGGCCTGAAGATTGGGCGCGGTGGTGAAGGTGAGAAACTGGTGCACCTTCGCCGCGACCCGCAGCAGCGGCGGCGCCGCGCAGACAAAGCCGATCTTCCAGCCGGTCAGCGAAAAGATCTTTCCGGCCGAGCCGACCTTGATGGTGCGCTCGCGCATGCCCGGAATGGTGATCAGCGGAATATGCTCGCGGCCGTCGAAGACCACATGCTCCCAGACCTCGTCGCAGATCGCGATGGTATCGAACTGCTGGCAGAACCGCGCCAGCAATTCGAGGTCCTCGCGCGGATAGACCACGGCGGCGGGATTGAGCGGATTGTTGAAGAGGACCGCCTTGGTCTTGTGGTTGAAGGCGCTTCGCAGCATCTCCTCGGAGAGCCGCCAATGCGGCGGTTCGAGGCGCAGCAGGCGCGGAATGCCGCCGGCCTGGCGAATGATCGGCAAATAGGAATCGTAGACCGGCTGGAACACGATGACCTCGTCGCCGGGCTCGACCACGGCAAGGATGGCGCTGGTCAGCGCTTCGGTGCCGCCCGAGGTCACCATCACCTCGGCCATGGGATCGAGGGCAAGACCGTGCCAGCGCCCGTAATGGGCCGCGATCGCCTGCCGCAGCTCCGGAATGCCCATCATCGACGGATACTGGTTGTAGCCGTTCATCACCGCATCCGAGGCCGCGCGGCGGATGTCCTCGGGGCCGGGATCGTCGGGAAAGCCCTGACCGAGATTGATGGCGTTGTTGTCGCGCGCGAGCTGCGACATGGCCTCGAAAATCGTGACCGGCAGCTCGGCAAACACCTTGTTCATCGAAGTCATGGCGCCGGTCAGCCGCCGGTCTTGGTCGGCAATCCCGCGGCCTTCCAGGCCAGCATTCCGCCCGCAAGATGCTTGTCGTAGGCAAGGCCCGCGGCCTGGGCGGCGAGCGACGCCGTCACCGATCGCTTCCCCGAGCGGCAGGCAAACACCACCTGCTTGCCCCCGGGATCCGGGATAGCCTTGGGATCGAAACTGGAGAGCGGAACCACGACGGCGCCAGGATAGGCCTCGGCGGCCACCTCGTTCGGCTCGCGGACGTCGACCAGGAGGTAGCGTCCCTCCGCCATGCCCTTCGAAACGTCTTCCGGCGCCAAATCTGTGACCTGTTGACCCACTCGATTCCTCCCAGCGTCGGCACGAGCAAATTCAGTAGTGATTACCGAGGGCTCGCCTTCGGCGCCAACCTCGCCTCTCAGGCGGCGAAAATCAAGCGCCGGCAGCCAGTTTGATGATGGCCATGATCAGACCGTTACCTGCGTTCCCACCTCGACCACCCGTCCGCTCGGGATCTGGAAATAATCGGTGGCGTCGTTGGCGGTGCGGCTCAGGGCAATGAAGAGATGGTCCTGCCAGCGCGGCATGCCGGAATGCGCCGCCGGCTTGAGCGCGCGGCGCGACAGGAAGAACGATGTCGACATGATGTCGAATTGCCAGCCCAGTTTTCGCGCGATCGCCAGCGCTTTCGGCACGTTGGGCGATTCCATGAATCCGAACCGCAGCGTGACCTTGGAGAAGGTCTTGCTGATCTCCTCCAGCCTCACCCGCTCGACCGGGTCGATCCGCGGCGTCGGCGCGGTTTCGATGGTCAGAATGACGTTCTTCTCGTGCAGCACCTTGTAGTGCTTCAGGCTGTGCATCAGGGCGGTCGGCGCGCTGATGGGATCGCTGGTCAGGAAAACGGCGGTGCCAGAAACCCGCTGCGGCGGCCGCTTTTCCAGCATCGATACCAGATCGGCCAGCGGAAACTCCAGCTTGCGAGATTTCTCGAACAAGAGCCGGCTGCCGCGCCGCCAGGTGTACATCAGCATCATCACCACGGCGCCCAGCGCCAGCGGCACCCAGCCGCCCTCCAGCACTTTCAGAAGGTTCGCGGCAAGGAAGGTGAGATCCAGGAACAGGAATGGCGCGATCAGCGCCGCGGCCGCGAACGGCGACCATTTCCAGACCCGCCAGATCACGACGAATCCCATCATGCCCGTAACCACCATGGTCCCGGTCACGGAAATGCCGTAGGCCGACGCCAGCGCGCTCGAAGAGCGGAACATCAATACCAGCAGCACCACGGCGATCAGCAGCAGCATGTTGATGCGCGGGATGAAGATCTGCCCGGAATGGGCTTCCGACGTATGGCGAATTTCGAATCTCGGCAGCAGGCCGAGCTGAATGGCCTGACGCGTCAGCGAATAGGCGCCGGTGATTACGGCCTGGCTCGCGATCACGGTCGCCAGGGTGGCGAGAGCGACCATCGGAATCAGGGCCCAGTCCGGAAACATCAGGAAGAACGGGTTTTCGACCGCCTTGGGGTCGCCGATGACGAGCGCGCCCTGCCCCAGATAGTTCAGCGCCAGCGACGGCAGCACGATGAAGAGCCACGCGGTCTGGATCGGGCGCTTGCCGAAATGCCCGAGGTCGGCATAGAGCGCCTCGGCGCCGGTGACGGCGAGAAACACGGCGCCGAGCGTGACGAACCCGATGATGCCGTGATGGAGCATGAACGAAACGGCGTGGACCGGATTCAGCGCCAGCAGAATTTCGGGATGGCGCATGATCGGGGTGATCGCCGCGATCGCGATGATGCCAAACCAGACGCACATCACCGGCCCGAAGAAAGCCGCGACGCGCGCCGTGCCACGCGACTGAACCGCAAACAGCACAAACAGGATGAGTACCGTCAGCGGCACCACATAGGGTTCGAACGCCTCGGTGACGAGCTTGATACCTTCGATCGCCGAAAGCACCGACAGCGCCGGCGTGATCACCGCATCGCCGTAGAACAGCGCGCCGCTGACGATCCCGAGCAGCACGATGGCACTGCCGCCGTAAGTGACCGCGCGCTGCGCCAGCGCCATCAGCGCCAGCGTTCCGCCCTCGCCATGGTTGTCCGCCCGCAGCAGGATCACCACGTATTTCAGCGTCACCACGATGATCAGCGCCCACAGGATCAGGGACACGACCCCGAGCACAGCCTGTGGAGTGGCCACGCCCCCGGCGCTGGCCGCCACGACGGCCTCGCGCAACGCGTAAAGGGGGCTGGTGCCGATGTCGCCATAGACGACGCCAATGCTGCCCAGCATCAGCGCCTTGAAGCCGGCGGTGGAGTGGGTTTCGCCATGCGCTTCGGCCGCCGCCGTTTCCGGGACGGGAACTACAATATCGGTGGTCATTTAGGTGGAGGCCTCAAAAAGCTTCACTGCATGGTAGCAAAGCGAGGGCGGCTTATAGTCCTGCGCTTGCCACACAGACTAGCCTCATTTTGTGCCCATGCCATGCAAAAATGCATAAATCGCTAGATGGTAACCTGGGTGCCGACTTCAACCACCCGCCCGGTCGGAATCTGGAAATAATCGGTGGCGTCGTTGGCCGACCGGCTCATCGCGATGAACAGATGGTCCTGCCATAGCGGCATTCCGGACTGCGCCGAGGGCTTCAGCGCCCGCCGAGAGACGAAGAACGACGTCGACATGATGTCAAACTGCCAGCCGAGCTTGCGGGCGATCACCAGCGCCTTGGGGACGTTCGGGGATTCCATGAAGCCGAAGCGCAGCCGGACGGTCGAAAACCGGTCGCTGATGGTTTCCATCCGGACCCGCCCGGCCAGGTCGACCCGCGGCGTCTGCGCGGTTTCGATGGTCAGAATCACGTTGTGCTCGTGCAGCACCTTGTTGTGCTTGAGATTGTGCAACAGCGCCGTCGGCACAAAACTCGGATCGCTGGTGAGAAACACCGCGGTGCCCTTGACGATGTGAGGCGGACGCTTTTCCAGGCTCTTGATCAAATCGTTGAGCGGAACTTCAATCCGCCGGGTCTTGAGGATAAGGATCGCAGTACCCCGGCGCCAGGTCCAGATCATGAAGGCCATGACGATCCCGAACAGCAGCGGCACCCACGCCCCTTCGAGCAGTTTCAACAGATTGGCGCTGAAGAACGTCATGTCGACGACGACAAACGGCACGATCAGCGCCGCCGCGGTGGCGGCGCGCCAATTCCACAATTTCCAGATCACCACGAAACCCATGATGCCGTCGGCGACCATGGTGGTGGAGACGGCGATGCCATAGGCGGAAGCCAGATTGCTCGAAGTGCGGAACAAGAGCACCAGCAGCAATACGCCGATCAACAGCAGCCGGTTCACGCGCGGCAGATAGATCTGGCCGGCATGCGTTTCCGAGGTGTAGCGAACCTCGAAGCGCGGCAACAGGCCGAGGTGCACCGCCTGGCGGGTCAGCGAATAGGCCCCCGTGATCACCGCCTGGCTCGCGATCACGGTCGCCGCGGTCGCCAGCCCGACCAGGGGCAACAGCAGGATTTCCGGCACCATCCGATAGAAGGAATTCTCGATCGCGGCGGGATCGGAAAGCACCAGCGCGCCCTGGCCGAAATAATTGATCAGAAGCGAGGGCAGCACGAAATAGAGCCAGCCGGCCTGGATCGGTTTGCGTCCGAAATGACCCAGATCGGCATAAAGCGCCTCGCCGCCGGTCACCGCGAGAAAGACCGCTCCCAGCGTCACCAATCCGATGGTGCCGTGCGTGAGCAGGAAATCGAGGGCGTACCAGGGATTGATCGCGGCCAGCACCGACGGGTCGTCGCTGATATGAATGAGGCCCAGCACCGCAAGCGTAGCAAACCAGACCACCATGACCGGCCCGAAGGCCGAGGCGACCCGCGCGGTGCCGCCGCTTTGAACCGCGAACAGAACGACCAGGATAAAGACCGTCAGCGGCACCACATAGTGCTCGAGCGCCGGCGCTGCGAGTTTGAGACCTTCGACCGCGGACAATACCGAAATCGCCGGCGTGATCATGGAATCGCCGATGAACATCGATGCGCCGACGACGCCCAGCGCCAGCAGCGGCCAGCTTCTGCGGCCGAGCGCCCGCTGCCCCAGCGCCATCAGCGACAGCGTGCCGCCCTCGCCGTTATTGTCGGCGCGCAACAGCAGCAGCACGTATTTCGCGGTGACGACGATAAACAGCGCCCACAGGATCAGTGACAGCACCCCGAGCACCATGACGCGGGTAACCGGCTGGCCCTGCGCGGCGCCCGCGACCGCCTCGCGGAATGCATAGAGCGGCGAGGTGCCGATATCCCCGAAGACCACGCCGATACTTCCCAGCGTCAGGGCCCAAAAGCCCGTCGTGACCGGCCCGTCCTGGGCTTCGGTTGATGTGACGCTGACGGCCATGATGGAAAACGCTCTATCGATTGATTTGATCCGGCCGGCTATCGACGCTTTCCGGGAAAGCCTGTCAACGGGTCGAGCATAGCAGCCGCCGGTGGCGCCACCTGTCTCCGCAGCGTCACACCTGTCACGATCTGTGCCGGTAAAATAGTAGTTGCGCCTACGGCTTCAGGCCGGGAGGCAGTGGCGGATCTTCGCGCATCAGGGTGATGGTCACGCGCCGATTTGCCGCCAGCGTGGGATCGTCGGGAAACAACGGCTGGGTATCGGCCTTTCCGGACACCGCAAAAAAGTGCCCGGGCGGCACGCCTTCCCGCTCGAGAATTTGGCGCACCGCATTGGCGCGATCCGCCGACAGATCGAACGCGCCGTAGTCGCTTCGCATCGGGACGAAACCCGCCGCCGTGTGACCCACGATGGAAAGGCGCAGCGGCGTCGCCTTGAGCGGAATTGCAAGCTTCTCGATCAGACGGCGGGTGCGGTCGTAAGGCGCCTTGGAGCCGTCGGCGAACATCGAACGGCCGTCCTGGTCGACGATTTCCAGATTGAGGCCCTGCTTGGTTTCCTCGAACATGATGTGTTTGGAGACTTCGGTCAGTTCCGGCATGTCCTGCAACGCCTGCCGCAATGACGCCGAGGCAAGCGCGAACTCGTGATCGACTTTCAGGCGGGCGCCCTGGGCGACACTGCGCTCCTGGTCATCCGGGGTCGGGGTATTGGATGCTTCCTCCGGCGGAATGTGGTCGGCGTTCTTCAGCTTCGGCCGTGTCGGCAGACCATCGGATTCGATGATACCGCTGAAGCGCGCTTCGCTCTGCACGCCGAACGCGTCGCGCATCGAGCCGGCGACGATCTTGAGCTTGTTGTTGTCCATGGTTGAAAAGGCGACGAGCATCACGAAGAAGCTCATCATCAGGCCCATGAGGTCGGCGAAGGTCACGAACCAGCCGTGGCCTCCTCCGTGTGCGTCGCCGCGTTTCTTCTTGGCCATCGCTTGCTTTCCGGACCGTCGTTACCGCCCGATCAGGCCGGGACCGGCTCGCCTTCTTCGTGGCGGTGCTTCTCCGGCAGGTAGGCCAGCAGCATTTCCCGGACCAGCGTCGGGCTCTTGGAGTCCCGGATCATCAGAATTCCGTCGATAATCAGGGTGCGGTTGGTCTCCTCATCGAGCAGCTTGCCGTGCAGCTTGTCGGCGATCGGCAGACAGAACAGGTTCGCGACCAGCGCGCCGTAGAGCGTCGCCAGCAACGCGGTCGCCATGAACGGGCCGAGCTTCGAGGGGTCGGTCATGTTGGCGAACATCTGCACCATGCCGATCAGCGTGCCGATCATGCCGAACGCCGGCGCGCAGTCGCCGATGGCGCGGTAGATCTTGCCACCTTCGTCGAGATGCATCAGGAAATTGTCGCGGTCGCGCTCGAGATTGTCGCGGATGAATTCAAGATCGTAACCGTCAGCGACATAGCGAATTCCCTTGGCCAGAAAGGCCTCGTCGGTCTCGACCTTTTCCAGGCCGACCGGCCCCTGCTTGCGCGCGATTTCCGCGATGCGGGCAAGTTCGTCGACCAGGTCGCGCGCCGACAGCCGGCTCATGGTGAAGGCGAATTTCGCGCCCAGCGGCAGACCGTGCAGGATCGCGCTGAGCGGGAACCTGATCATGGTCGCGGCGATCGAGCCGCCGAAGATGATGATGACCGCATGTTCGCTGACGAACATGTGCAGATCGCCGCCCATGAAGACCATCACCGCGATGACAATGATGCCGAACACGAGCCCAGCGCCCGTCATGATATCCATGGGAAACTCCAACGCGTAGCGAACGACCGGCCGTTCTGGACGATGGCGCAGCCCACCCCGAGCCGCACAACAGAACCCTACGTACGCGCCATTAAAGACGCGTAAAGGTTAAACCGATTGCCTCGGCGCCGACGCATCAACCGGCCGCAAAATCCAATCTCAACACTCCGCTAACCATAACCGGAGGCTACGCGTTAAAGACGCGCGATGCCGCGGTCAGGCCCGTCAGCTCGAGGCTGAGCGCGCGCAACCGCTTGCGGGCGGCCTCGTCATAGGCCTGCGGGTTGGCTCGCGCCTGGCTCATGCCGTTGAAGAACAGCCCGCTCTTGCCCGCGACATCGTCGCCTTCGGCAAGATGCAGGATCGCCTCCCCGCCCTGCTCCACCGTCGAGATCGGCGTGATGCCGCCGGCCCGCACCATGGTCGTGTTCATGTAGGTCGCGGGGTGAAGCGAATTGACCGTGACGCCGGTCCCCTTCAGCTCTTCGGCGAGATCGATGGTGAACATGATTTGTGCCAGCTTGCTCTGCGCGTAGGCGCGGCTGCCGCTGTAGCCCTTCGTGATCATGACATCGTCGAAGTCGATCGGGTGCTGGCCGAGCGAGGCCACATTCACGATGCGCGATGGCGCACTCGCCCTGAGCAGCGGCAGCAGCCGATAGGCGAGCAGGAAGCCGGCGAGATAATTGACCGCAAAACGCAGTTCATGACCATCCGCGCTGATCTGCCGCGCCGGCCCTTCATTCTGCGATCCGATGCCGGCATTGCTGATGAAGATGTCGAGCCGCTTGTTATCGGCCAGCACCGCGTCGGCCAGCTGCCCG
>NZ_JADGRI010000394.1 GCF_017881085.1 Bradyrhizobium sp. | reverse complement strand
ACGAATCACATGAGGGGAACCGTCCAAATGCAAATTACCACGATCGGTTTGGATATCGCCAAGAACGTTTTTCAAATCCATGGCATCGACGCCAAGGAGAAGGTGGTTGTGAGGAAGCAACTGCGGCGCAGCCAGGTGATAGCTTTTTTCGCGGCTCTGCCGCCGTGCCTTGTAGGTATGGAGGCCTGCGCCACGGCGCATTATTGGGCGCGCGAGCTGAGAAAGCTCGGCCATGAGATGCGTCTGATGCCGGCAAAGGACGTGAAGGCCTACCTCAAGCGCAACAAGAACGATGCCGCCGATGCCGAGGCGATCTGCGAGGCGGTGCGGCGTCCGACCATGCGCTTCGTGCAGATCAAGTCGGCCGAACAGCAGGGTCAGTTGATGCAGCACCGCACCCGCGATGTGCTGATCCGTCAGCGCACCCAGATCATCAACGCCTTGCGGGCGCATCTGGCCGAGCTCGGCATTGTGGCGGCGCAGGGCGACGCCGGGGTCAGCGAATTGCGTGCGATCGTAGCCGACGATCGCGATGAACGCTTGCCGATCGATGCGCGGGCGAGCGTCATTGTGCTGGCGGCTCAGCTTGAGGCCCTGCAGACGCTGATCGGATCGATCGAGAAGCGGATCAAGATGCAGCATCGCTCGAACGAGGCGAGCCAGCGGGTTGAAACCATCCCGGGCATCGGCGTTCTTGGGGCGACCGCGATCGTGGCGACCGTGGCGGACCCGATGATCTTCCGGTCGGGACGTGATTTCGCGGCCTGGATCGGGCTGGTGCCGCGCCAGGATTCAACCGGGGGTAAACAGAAGCTCGGGCCGATCTCCAAGCAGGGCGACCGCTACTTGCGGCGGATTCTCGTCGTCGGGGCGATCGCGGTGCTGCGGCGTGCCCGGGAGAACCCTGGGAAATATCCCTGGCTCACGCAACTCCTGGCGCGGCGACCCTTCAAGGTCGTGGCGGTGGCGCTCGCCAACAAAATGGCGCGCACCGCCTGGGCATTGATGGCCCACGGCGGTACCTATCGGGCGCCTGAGCTTGCGGAAGCCGCGTAAAGGGGCTCGGCGAGGAAGAGAAGTAGGATATGTAAGCGCGTTCACGAACTGCAGGGGTGATGAAGACATTGATGCGAAACGGTCGAGACCGTCGATCGGAAAACCCGTGTTGGGTCACGCGAGGAAAGAACGCGTGCTTTTGTTTGGGACCGATCAGCGGATCACATCAGGGCCAGCGGCCAAACGGCTGCACTCAAAGGCCGAATACATGACCGCACCCGAACGCTTCGCTGATAGTCAGATTCCTCTTGCACCGCGGGCGCCGTCCATACATGACCCAACAGAGACATTGGCCGCATCCGAGCGACCTAGCCAAGTAATCGGCTGAGCCGATAAGATGCCGTCTCCGGAGCTAGGGGGAGGACCATCATGCCTGACAAGGTCTTGGATAGCGGAGCGACACTGAACGACAGCCCCGACGCGAGGCAGGCTCGCTAGGGTGGGTGTCGGCCGGTAACAAAAAGATGCAGAGTTGAAGAGTTCCGCTTCCAAGGGGGGCCACGACCGGTGGGCGCCAGCTCGAAGCGCAACGGTATACAAAGCGCCACCACCCTGTTGCCGTCTTTAGCTGGATCGGATTCTATGTCGGCGACGGAATCGAATGGTCATCGATCCATCTTGCGGAATTTTTCGCGGAGCCCATCGGGGTCGAAACCTGCCGCCCGGTAGATTTCCTTTGGGCTGCCCGAGCGCAGGAAGTCATCCATGCCGAAGCTCCGCTCGGCGTGGTCGGCCGGCAGAAGGAACGGATAGAGGAAGCCGCGCCAGCCGTTGTGCAGCGCCACCACGTGCGGCCGCTCGTCGGCTGACAGGATGGCGTCGGCCTTCTTCGGGTCGGTCTTGCGCAGCTCCTCGAACAGTTGCGGCGAGGTCACGGCGATGATCTTGACGTCGTGCCGCTCTTCCAGTTCGGGCAGGATCTCCAGCAGGTTGGCCATCACCTGGCCGCCGCACACGGCAAGCACCAGCTTCGGTTTGCCGCTGGCGCGGAACGGCTTCAACACATAGGCGCCATTGATCGCCTCACGGGCCGGCGGAATTCCGTTGCCGCGCTTGAGGACCGGCACGCCCGGCCGCACCACCGAGAACACCACCGGCTCGCCCAGCTCCGCCGCGTGAAACAGCATCTCGATCGCCTCGTTGGCGTCGAGCGGCTTCATCACCTTGATCCCTGGATAGGCGGTGAACAGCGACATCCAGAACAGTCCGTGGTGGGTCGGCCCGTCCTCGCCCGTCTCGGGCCCATCGTGCGCCGCCACCATGATGAAGAACGCCTTGGCGGCCGGGTTGACCGCGCTATTGATCAGCGTCATGCGCACCGGGTTGGCCATCATGGGGGTGAACACGCCATAGGTGGCGAACGCCGTCATCGGTCGATGGCCACCGGGCAGCGTGTCCTGGCTCATGGCGCACGACATCATCGCCATGTTCTGTTCGGCAATGCCGAAGCGAACGCCGCGGCCCAGCGGATTGTCCGGCCCGACGAGGCCCCAGACCTGCTCGGCCTTGCTGGTCAGCACCGACTTCGCCAGGTCGCCGGCGCCGACGTAGAAGAATGCGGTCTGCCGCATCGCCCAGGCGAACCACGCCTCGGTGGCGCGCCGAGTGGGAACCAGGCTGCCTTCCTCGAACACCAGTTCGGCCGGCAGTTGGGCCGGCCGGCGAAGCGCGCGGTAGTCTTTCAGCGTCCGGCCCGCCAGCGTCGCCGCCATGCGGGATTCGAGCGCCGGTTCGGCGGGGATCTTCGCTGCCGCAACGGCCAGTCGATCCGCCAGGTAATCGCTGTCCGCCCGGCTCAAGCCGTCCACCACCACCGCAAGATCCGCCGCGGCCTCGCCCTTGACGCCGGGAATGGCGAATCCCAGCGCCCGCATCGCCGCAACATAGTCGTCGTGGGCGAGCGGGGTGCCGTGTGAATCGCCGGTGCCTTCCAGCTTGCCGTAGCCCAAACCCTTAATAGTGTGGCAGACCACGACCGTCGGCCGCTCCGCCCCGAACCCCGCGACCGCCAGCCGATACGCATAGGCCAGTTCGCGGATGGCATGCCCGTCCGCTTCGATCACGTTCCAGCCGTGCGATAGCCAGTGGCTCAAGTACGGCGCCGGCATTGCTTCGAAGATCGACCCGTCGATGCCGAATGTGTTGTAGTCCAGCGTCACCACCAGGTTGCCCAGCCCCAGCCGGGCCGCCATGTTGCGCGCTTCGTAGCTCATCCCTTCTTCCGTCTCGGCATCGCCGGCAATGGCGAACGCCTTGGTCGGCAGCCCGCAGGAGCGGTGCAGCAGGGCAAAGCCAAGCGCCGCCGAGAAGCCGTGCCCGGACGAGCCGGTCGAGGTGTCGGCCAGCGCATAGGTCGACTCGACATGCCCGCTCGGCCCACCCCACTTGCGAAAGCGGGCCAGATCCTCGGGGTAAACCACCACCTCGGCGTCGGTGCCGGCCAGCTTGACAC
The DNA here is from genome assembly GCF_017881085.1 of Bradyrhizobium sp. Lineage (GTDB taxonomy): Bacteria > Pseudomonadota > Alphaproteobacteria > Rhizobiales > Xanthobacteraceae > Bradyrhizobium. The sequence goes on along the minus strand of NZ_JADGRI010000394.1, from coordinate 807 downwards.
CCTTGCGGCGCAGGCTCTCGTAAACCACCGCCCCCAACGCGTGCGACAGCGGCGAACAGTGGCCAGCCGACCACACCACCCGGTCACGCCCGGCCCGCTTCGGCTGCCAGGCGTCGAAGGCCAGCGCTCCGCTGGCCAGCAAGGTCACCAACTGCTCGGTTTTCGACGATGAACCGCCCGGGTGCCCCGACTGCGCGCCGTCCACCGCCGCGAAAATCAGACCCCGAACCACCCGGCACAGTTCGGCGATCCGCTCTTCGTCGATGTCAGGCAGCGGCTCCAACGGCAGTCCGCGCAGGTCGAGATATGTCGCGCCCTCGGGCCGGTGTTGCAGGCGCTCGGGCGCGGCCGCGGCAAGCGACATCCGCGCCGCAGGGTCCAACAGATTGCAGGCAGTGGTAACGACCGACATAAACGTGCCTCCAAGGGGTCAATCGGCCCTGTTCCGGGTGGGGTGCTGCCCCGATCGAGTGGTTCGGTTGCAGTGGCCGAACGCCAACACGCACAGGCCAACTCTCTCGTGGGTTTTCGCCGCGGAGACGTTGATCTGTATCAACTGAACTCCGGGCACATGCGACGGACGAAGCGAGGCTGCGGCTTGTGAACGTCCACAATGACCCAATTCGTATATGGCGAGCACAAACGCATTGTGGAGTGGGCCGCGAAGAGCCGGCCCAGGCGATTACTGACATCGGTGCCGCCCTTCAGCAGGCGGCCGAGAACTCCGACACCGACGCGTCGCGCAAGTGGGTGGACGAATTATCCAGCTACCTGGATGGTGTCGAGAGCATTTCCAATTAGCCCGTC
>NZ_JADGRI010000152.1 GCF_017881085.1 Bradyrhizobium sp. | reverse complement strand
GCCAAGGCCGTCGGCAAGCCGGTCAAGGTCATCTACAGCCGCGAAAACGACATGACCATGGACTTCTCGCGTCCGCTGACGTTCCAGAAGGTCAAGGCGGGTCTCGACGGCGACGGCAAACTGGTCGCGCTCAACCATGACGTCGTCAGCGCGTGGCCGACCAAGCGCTGGGGCATCCCGGATTTCCTGTCGCCCTCGGTCGACAAGAAAGGGGCGCTCGATGCGTTCACCGTGAACGGTGCGGACTTCTTCTATTCCGTGCCCAATCACAACGTCCGCGCCATCCTCAACGAGATGGCGCACAGCGCTACCCCGTCGGGCCAGTTGCGGTCAGTCGCTCCAGGCTGGACCTTCTGGGCGGTCGAAAGCATGGTCGATGAAATCGCGCATGCAGTCGGCAAGGATCCCGCGCAGTATCGTATCGAGATGCTCGACGGCAAGGGCAAGAACGACGGTGGTGCGCAACGCCTGCGCAACACCCTGCTGGCGGCGATGGGCATGTCCGGCTACGGCACCAAGAAGCTGCCGCAAGGCGAAGGCATGGGCGTCGCCTGCGTTTCCTCGCAGGAACGCGCTACCGCAAGCTGGACCGCGTGCGTGGCCCACGTGGCCGTCTCGCCGTCCGGCGAGATCAAGGTCAAGAAATTGACCGTCGCCACCGACGTCGGCACCCAGGTGCATCCCGACAACATCCGCGCCCAGGTCGAGGGCGCCGCGTTGTGGGGACTTTCGCTCGCCATGTATGAGAAGGCGACGCTGAAGAACGGCGGCATCGAGCAGGCCAACTTCGACACCTACACACCCCTGCGGATGAGCCAGGTGCCGGAAGTCGCCGTCAGCGTCATCTCCAATGGCGAAAAAGCCACCGGCGTCGGCGAGCCGGCGGTGACGGTGATCGCGCCCGCGCTCGGCAACGCGATCTTCAATGCCTGCGGCGCCCGCGTTCGCTCGCTGCCGATCACGGCGGAGGCGGTGAAAGGGGCGATGAAGGCGTAACAACCATCGCGTCGTAGGCGACAACAACAATCCGCCGGAGGCTTTGCTTCCGGCGGATATTTTTGTGGGCGCTGCGTCGGGAATGAGGTTCCCGAAGCCTCTGCCATTCCTTCAAATTTTAGGGTCAGCGATACAGAAGCGTTTATCATGCCCTTTAAGCGTGAGGGAACTCCTTGTCATTTAGCCTTGGTCGTCACCGTCAACCTTTTCGACAGCCATTGGGAATCTATGACAGCCTTCGCCACCCAGACTTCGCCCAAACGCCGTCTGCTGCTTGCCTCCGACCGCCGCGATCAGAGCAGCGAATTGGCCAGCATTCTGCGCTCCGTGGGTGAAGTCGATACCATCCTGACATCGGAAATTCCCGAAGCTCCCGCCAATCATGTCTCGGGGATCGTGGTCGACATCAATCTGCGCTCGCCGGAGAGCGTGCAGCAGGTGCGCAACAAGCTGCGCGGTGACGCGTATCGCTCCGTGCCGCGGTTGTTCGTTCTGGCGGACGCGCTTCACCACGGGTCGATGCAGGCCTGGGCGCTGGGCGCCACCGATACGATCGCCCGGCCGTTCGACGCCGAGGACATCCTGCAGCGTATCCGCGCCGCGTTTCCGGACACCGTCAGGTTCGACGCGACCGCCAGCGGCAAGGCGCTGAACCGGGGCGTTGCCGCTGCCCATGCGGTGATGGTCAAGATCTTCGATAAATTGCCGGCCGGAATGCCGCTGAAATTCAGCGATATAATGGAAGCCGAAAACAAGATTCTCCGCGCCATCCAGCAAACCTCGTTGCGTGAATGGCTGGACACCGTCGGCCGGCACCACACCGGCAGCTACCGCCACTGCCTGTTCGTCACCGGTTTTGCCGTTGCGTTCGCGCAGCATCTCGGAATGCGCGAGGATGACCAGCGCCGTCTGACCCGCGCGGCGCTGCTGCACGATGTCGGCAAGGCGTTCATGCCTCTGTCCATCCTGGACAAGCCCGGAAAACTCACCGACGAGGAAATGCGGGTAATGCGCACGCATCCGCGCCTGGGCTATGAGGCGCTGGCGGCCGAAGGCGGCTTTCCGCCGGAGATGCTGGATGTGGTCCTGCATCATCACGAATTTCTCGACGGTACCGGATATCCCAACGGCCTGCGCGCCGACCAGATCAGCGATATCGTGCGCCTGACGAGCATCGTGGACATCTATGCGGCGCTGGTGGAAAAGCGTGCCTACCGGCTGGCGTTTACCCATACCGAGGCGTTCGCGACAATGGAGAGGATGGGCGGCAAGCTCGACTATCACTTGCTGCACGCCTTCCGGCCGGTGGCGCTGGGGACGTATTGATCGGCCACCGTCATTCCGGGATGGTGCGTAAGCACCAGACCCGGAATCTCGGGAATCCGGGCTTGCTGCTTCGCATCGCCCCGGAATGCCGGAACTAGTGGCCGGCGCTCGATGCCAGGCTCCCGAACGGCCCGCCCGCAAAAACCACCTTGCCGCCGACCATCGTCAGCAGCGAGCGGATTTTTCCGATCTCGTTGACCGGCGCCGTCAGATAGTCGGATGACAGCACGGCCAGATCGGCGAACTTGCCGGGCTCGAGCGTGCCTCGTCTGTCGTCGTCATTGGCCATGAACGCGGAATTGCGGGTGTACATCTCCAGCGCCTGACGCCTGCTCGGCGCCTCCGCGTCGCCGCGGGTCTTGACGCCGCCGATCGTGGTGCCGTCGAGATACCATTGCAGCGAGACGAACGGATTGTAGGACGACACCCGGTGCGCGTCGGTGCCGCCGGCGACGGTGAGTCCCATGCGCAAGGCGGTCGCGATCGGCGGCAGTCCCCGGGCCTTCTCGACGCCGACTTCGCGCTGCAGTCGTTCGCCGCCGAAATAGGGGCCGTCCTGCACGCCCCAGATCAGGCCCAGCGACTTCATCCGCTTCAGATTGTCCTCGGAGGCGTTGTAGAGATGCAGCACGGTCCATCGAAGATCGCGCACCGGATAATCCTTATTGATGTCCTCGACGACATCGAGCAGGTCATGGACGGTGCGGTCGGGATTCCAGTGCAGCTGGATGGTGTATCCCTTCGAGGCGGCCCAGCGCAGCAGTTCCGCGAGTTTCGCCTTGCCGTCCGGGGCGATATCGCCGTCGGTCCAGTCGGCCCAGATCAGGATTTCGCCGGGCCCGTTGAAGTGCAGCATGGGGTCGCCGAAGCCTTGCGGCAGCAGCTGCGTCAGGTTCTGCAGATCGGCGAGTTCGCTGCCGGGCTTCGGCGCGCAGAGATGATAGGCGACGCGCACCGTCAATTGCCTGTCGTGCCACAGCTTGAACACTGCCTGATAATTGGCCGGATACATGCTGACCCCGCCGCCATCGACGATGCCGGTGATGCCAAGGCTGTTCATTTCGCGGAAGAATCTTTTGGAGCCGTCGACCTGCTGCTCCATGGTCGGTTTCGGCAGGTGATCAAAAATCTTGCCGAGCGTATTGCCGTTGCCGGTCAACACGCCGGTGGGGTGATTGTCGGCGTCGCGTTCGAGCTTGCCGCCCGGGGTCACGTCGGAATCGTCGCGGATATTCAGCGCCTCCATCGCCTTGGGGGTCAGCAGCAGCCAGTCGTAGAGATGCTGGATGTAGACCGGATTATCGGGCGCGGCCTCGGTCACCTCGCGCACCGTCGGGCGACGCTTCTCGGCGAATTGCTCCTCGGTCCAGCCGCCGGCCACCACGATCCAGGAGCCGGGCTTTTGGGTCTTGCCGGCCTGGCGGATTTTGTCCAGCGCTTCCCTCAAGGTCGGCACGCCGATCCAGTTGACCTCGGTGCCGAAGGTCAGCGCGGCGCGGATGCCGTGAATGTGGCCGTCGGTCAGCCCGGGAATCACGGTGCGGCCGCCGAGATCGACCAGTCTTGCCTTGTCGCCGGCGAGCTTCTTCATCGCCGCATTGGTGCCGGTCGCCAGCACCTGGCCGTGACCGATCGCCAGCGCCTGTTGCACCGAAAAATCCTTGTCGACGGTAACGATCTTGCCGTTGAACAGCACAGTATCCGCGGTCTGCGCCAAAGCCGTGCTGACCGGGAGCGAAAGGCACAAAGCAGCGAAAATCGCCAGCGCCTCGCCGCGGGCCGATCGGTCGGCTGGCGCCTTCGTGGACTGTGATCCGATCCCCAACATCTCGCCGCTCCCTTATGCTTTTCTGTGGTTTCTTGTGGTGGGAGTTTGCTGGCTTTGGACACGGTCTGTCAAACCTGATGTGTCGGCGACACGCAAGTCCGGCGCCGGAGGCGGCTGGCGACCGCCTCGCTCGACGACTGAACGCAAGAATTGATGATGGTCGCCGGCTAACTCCAAACAATTCTGTGATCCGGCAAGCGCTTCCCGCAGCGGCGCGTCGGTTGACCGCCATGCGCTGCGACGGGATGATGCCGCTCTGTAACGATCTCTGAGGGACGCGGGAAGAAGCCATGGATATTTCAGCCGACATTGCCGCGACCCTCGTCAACCCGGCCGCCTATGCCGATCACCGGCTTCATGACGCCTATCGCTGGCTCCGCGTCAACAATCCGCTCGGCATTGCCCGGCCGGAAGGCTTTGATCCGTTCTGGGTGGTCACCAAGCACGCCCATATCCTGGCCATCAGCCGGCAGAACGAGCTCTTTCACAATGCGGATCGGCCGACGACGCTGACGATGAAGGCGATCGAGGAGCGGACGCGCAGAATCACCGGCAAACCGAACCTGGTGCGCTCGCTGGTCCAGATGGACGCGCCCGACCATCCGAAATACCGGGCGCTGACGCAGTCCTGGTTCATGCCGGTAAATCTCGGAAAATTCGAGGAAAGGGTCCGCACCATTGCCCGCGATGCCGTCGAACGCATGATGGCGCATGGCGGCCGCTGCGACTTTGTCGCCGACGTGGCGCTCGGATATCCCCTGCACGTGATCATGGAGATCCTCGGCGTCCCGGAGCGGGATGAGCCGAGAATGTTAAAACTCACCCAGGAGCTGTTCGGCGCGCAGGATCCCGATACGGCGCGGATAAGGGATGCACTCTCGCCCGAACAATTCGCCGCCATGATCCAGATGGTCATCGACGATTTCGGCGCCTATTTCGGGAAGATCACCGAGGATAGACGCCTCCATCCGCGGGACGATCTCGCCACCGTGATCGCCAATGCCAAAATCAACGGCGAATATATGCCCGAGCATGATGTGACGAGCTACTACATGATCGTCGCCACCGCCGGGCATGACACGACGTCATCGTCGACCGCCGGCGCCATCTGGGCGCTGGCCGAGGATCCTGAGCAATTTGCGCTGGTGAAAGCCAATCCCGAACTGATTCCTGGCCTAGTCGACGAGGCGATCCGCTGGATGACCCCGGTCAAGCATTTCATGCGATCGGCGACATCAGACACCGAACTCGGTGGACGCCAGATCGCCAAGGGCGATTGGCTCATGCTCTGTTACGCATCCGGCAATCGCGACGAGGAGGTGTTCGAGGAGCCCTTCAAGTTCCGTTGCGACCGCAAGCCGAACAGGCATGTCGCCTTCGGCTATGGCGCGCATTTGTGCCTTGGGCAATATCTCGCCAAGCTCGAAATGCGGATCCTGTTCGAGGAGCTGCTGCCGCGGCTGAAATCGATTTCGCTCGACGGCGAGGTGAAGATGACGCAGGCCACGTTTGTCAACGGGCCGAAGAAGCTGCCGATCCGGTTCGAAGTGAATTAGAGACGGCTGACGTCTCTCCGTCATTGCGAGGAGCGAAGCGACGAAGCAATCTAGCTTTTGTGCCTGCGGCCCGATGGATTGCTTCGCTACGCTCGCAATGACAGAGAGATAGGTGTTCGCGCCTAAGGCAAAAGGGCTAAGCCAGCATCTTGCGCAATTCCGCTTTCGCCACCTTCTCCAGAGTCGAGCGCGGCATTTCGTCGACGAAGCGGATTTCGCGCGGCACCTTGAAGTCCGCCAGCGCGTTGCGGCAAGCCGCCATGACGGTGTCGTGCAGATCCTTTGGCGCGCCTTCGACGCCGGCGGCGGGAATGATGAACACCACAGGCACTTCGTCCAGCATCGGATGCTTCTTTGCGACCACCGCGGCCTCGCGCACGCCGGGCACCACCGCGATCACCTGCTCGATCTCGGAGGCCGCGACGTTCTCGCCGCCGACCTTCAGCATGTCCTTGGCGCGGTCGCCGAATTTGATGAAGCCGTTTTCCAGCAGCGTAACCCGGTCGCCGGTGATGAAATAACCGTGCTCGTCAAAGCTCTCGCGCGTGGCTTTCTCGTTGTGCAGGTATCCCCTGAACAGCGACAGCCCGGGGATGCCCTTGATCAGGAGGTTGCCGGTGTCGCCGACCGCGGTCGGCAGGCCGTCGTCGCCGGTGACGCGGATCGCATATTCCGCGGCCGCCCGGCCGATCGACATCGGCGTATTCGGCTGGTCGACCTCGCCGACGATGCCGTGGGTGATGGTCTCCGTCATGCCCCACCAGCCGATGATCTTGATGCCGAACACGGCAAACGGCGGCGGCTCGTTGACCGCCGTGCCCCACAGCCGGAATTTGTGCTGCCTGGGGATTTCGTACTCCAGCAGCGCCTTCATGCAGAACGGGATGGTCGAGGTCCAGGTGCAGCCGTGCTCGGCGGCGACGTTCCAGAACCGGCTGGCGGAAAACCGCGGCTGGATCACGCAGGAAGCGCCGACCCACAGGCTCGCCAGCATCGAATAGGCCAGCGCATTGGTGTGAAACAGCGGCAGATAGGTCTGGTGCACGTCGCCCTGATGCAGATCCTCATGCGCTGCGTTGATCTTGGCGCCCCACAGCGCATTGGCGTGAGTCCACAGCACCGCCTTGGGACGCGACGTGGTGCCCGAGGTATATTGCACGCTGCAGGGAGCTGACGGATCGACCGCCCGGCGCGGCCGGTCGGCGCTGTCGGCGAACAGCGCTTCGAAACTGTCGGATCGCTGCGGGGCGGTGGCTGGCGCAGGGGCGGCGCCGGCGTTGTGCGAAATCACCGCCAGCCAGCGCAGGTTCTTGCAATGCGCCGAGATCATCTCGGCATAGGCCGGCTGCGTGATCGCGGCCACCGCGCCGCAATGACCCGCAAAATATTCCATCTCCGCCGGCGCCGAGCGGGTGTTGGTGGTCACCGCGATGGCACCGAGTTCGACGCAGGCAAACCACGCCAGCATGGCCTCGATGCAATTGTCCAGATGGATCAGCACGAATTCGCCGGGCTTGATGCCGCGCGCGACCAGCCCCGCGGCCAGCGCGCCGACCCGTTCGTGGAATTCGCCGTAACGCCAGATCCGCGACGGCGCCTCGAACGGCGCCCAGATCAGGAATGGATGGTCGCGGCGGATCTGGCTGCGCATCCGCAGCAGCCACGGCACGTCCATTCCGGCAAACGGTCCGACCACGCCCGGCGCTTGTGATTCCAGCATCGAATTCCTCCCGTGCAGCCTTGCCGGCCGCTTCTCGTGTCTTGTTTGGGAGTAGTTCTGCCATTGCGCGGCGCGGGGTGCAAATTATAGAATTCGTCATGCCCGGGCATAGCCGTCCGAAGGACGGCGTCGCTCGCCTATCTTCCGGGCATCCACGTCTCAAAGATATTGCAGCAAGTAAGGCGAGCATGGCCGGCCAAGCCCGGCCGCGACGAACAAGCAATCCTGCGCTACGAATCTCGTGCGCGTTAGGATGCCCCATCCTCATACGACGAAATCTCGATCAGGCTGCCGTCGGGATCGCGGCAATAGACCGACCGCAGCGCGCCGCGGGCGCCCTGTTTTTTGACCGGGCCTTCCTCGATCGCCACGCCGTGCGCCTTCAGATGCGCTAACACCTCGTCCGGCGTGCCCGAGGTGAGAAAGCAGAGGTCGTCGCTGCCCGCGGTTTCGTGGGCAGCGGTGAACCACTCGACCTTGTCGGCGTCGCGCGGCCGCACGTTGATCTTCTGGTTGCCGAACACCAGCGACGTCCGGGGCGTCTTGCCCGGACCCGGATCGAACACCTTGATCTCCATGCCGAGGATTTTCTGATACCACGCGGCCGACCGCGCCACGTCGCTGACATTGATCACGATGTGGTCGATCGCGGTTACCCTGACTGACATCAACCCATCCTTTGGTCGCGGTTCGGAGCGCCCCTCGCGCCACTGGCCGCATAGGGCTTTGTTTGTTACAACGCGAATTGGTCGTCAAATCAACAAGAACGAGCCGGATCAACGATTCCGGACGTCAGGGAGAAGCTGCATGACGTCACGTCGCGCCGCGATGGGTCTTTTTGCAATGGGCTTTTCGGCCCTCGTCTGGCCGGCTGGCGGCGCCCTCGCGCTGGACTATCCGGCGCGGCCGGTGCGCTTCGTGGTTGGATATCCGCCGGGAGGTGCCACCGATATTCTGGCGCGGCTGATCGGACAAAAGCTGTCCGAAAGGCTCGGCCAGCAATTCTTCATCGAGAACAAGCCCGGCGCCGGCAACAACATCGGTACCGAAGCGGTGGTCAACGCGGCGCCGGATGGCTACACGGTGTTGCTCGTCAACCCTGCCAACTACATCAACGCCTCGCTCTACACCAACCTGAAATTCGATTTCATTCGCGATATCGCGCCGGTCGCGGCGTTCAATCGCGTGCCGAACGTCATGACGGTCGCCCCGGACGTGCCGGCCAGGACGGTCGCCGAATTCATCGCCTATGTGAAGGCCAATCCCGGCAAGGTGAACATGGCGTCGTCGGGCAACGGGACGTCGGTACACCTGTCCGGGGAATTGTTCATGGCGATGTCGGGCGCGAAGATGGTGCACGTGCCCTATCGGGGCGCCGCACCGGCGATCACCGATATGCTCAGCAACCGCGTCCAGGTGATCTTCGACAATATGCCTTCGATCATCGGGCATATCGCCCCCGGCGGCCTGCGCGCGCTCGCGGTGACGACCGCCACGCGCTCGCCGCAATTGCCCGATGTGCCGACGGTCGCGGAAACCGTTCCGGGCTACGAGGCGAGCGCGTTGTTCGGAATGGGCGCGCCGAGGCATACGCCGCCAGAGATCATCGAAAAGCTCAACAAGGAGGTTAACGCGGTGTTGGCCGATCCCGACATCAGGAAGCGCCTGGTTGAACTCGGTGGCGCGCCGCTGATCGGCACACCGGAGGCGTTCGGCGGGATGATTTCGGCCGAGACCGAAAAATGGGAAAAGGTGGTCAAGTTTTCCGGAGCAAAGGTGGAATAGGAACCGTTTGAACCTAACTTACTTGATACCGCACTAATTCTCATGCGAACCGATGCGAAGGAGGTAAGAATCATGCGCAATGCGATGTTGGCCCTGTTGGCTGTAACGGCGGCGGGCGCCGCGACCCTTGGCGGCTCCGCTCCGGCGGCCGCCCGCGATTACCCCTATTGCATCCAGGGCGGGGGCTACGGCTATCCGGGCGAATGTTCCTACAGCTCGTACGCCCAGTGCCAGGCGAGCGCGTCCGGGCGGCGGGTCTATTGCAACGTCAATCCGCGCTTCGCCTTCGGCCAGCAGCGGCGCGGCCGGTCATATAGCAACTATTAAGACGAATCAGACGGGTCAGCCGCGCGCTTGACTCGTTTTCGTTTGCGTCTATATTAAACCAAATGGTTAAGTATAGTGATCAAATCCTCGACCGTACCTTTGCGGCGCTAGCGGACCCGACCCGGCGCGCGCTGCTGGCGCGGCTCGGCAAGCGCGACAGCGTCTCGGTAAGCGAGCTGGCGCAGCCGTTTTCGATGTCGCTGCCCGCGATCATGAAGCATCTCGACGTATTGTCGGACGCAGGCCTGATCGCGCGCGCCAAGACCGGCCGCATTGTCGCGTGCCGGCTGACCGCCGGGCCGATGGAGCAGGCGATGGACTGGCTCAATCGCTACCAGCGCTTCTGGTCGGACAATCTGGACCGCCTTGCCGCTTTCGTGGAGGAAGACAAATGGCCGTCAAATCAGGCGCTGCCGGCGATGCCGGCTTCATCACCCGACCGAGCCTCACCCTCAAGCGCCGTCTCCACGCGGAGCCCGCGAAAGTCTACGCGGCGTGGACCGACCCGCAAAAGATAGCCCGCTGGTTCGGGCCCGCGTCGGTCAAAGCCGGCACCGAGCGTGCCAGCATCGATGCCCGCGTCGGGGGCCGCTACCACGTCAGCTTCGATATGGAGAGTGGCGAACACCACGAAGTCGGCGGCGTCTATCGCGAGCTGGTACCGAACCAGCTTCTGGTGTTCAGCTGGGCATGGCATTCGACGCCGGAGCGCGAATCTCTGGTGACGGTGTCGCTGAAGCCGGATGGCGACGGCACGCTGCTCACGCTGACCCACGAGCAATTCTTCGACGCCGCCGCCCGCGACGGCCATGAGCGCGGCTGGAACGGCGCGCTCAACAAACTGCGGGATTTTCTCGCCTGAAACGCCTCTAGACATAGGAGCCGGCCATGCAACCGCACCAAGTCGTCTCGCGCCAGGAATGGATCGCCGCGCGCAAAGCTCATCTCGACCACGAGAAGGAATTCACCAAAGCGCGCGACCGGCTCAGCGAAGAGCGTCGCACGCTGCCCTGGGTCAAGGTCGACAAAGCGTATGTGTTCGATGGCCCCAACGGCAAGGCGACGCTGGCCGACCTGTTCAAGGGCCGCAGCCAGCTGGTGGTGCAGCATTTCATGTTCGCGCCGGACTGGAATGAAGGCTGCAAGAGCTGTTCGTTCTGGGCCGACGGCTTCGAACGCATGGTTCCGCATCTCGCCGCGCGCGACACCACGCTGGTGGCCGTCTCACGCGCGCCGCTGCCGAAGCTCAGCGCCTTCAAGGCGCGGATGGGCTGGACGTTCGATTGGTTTTCTTCGGCGGATAACGACTTCAACTACGATTACGCCGTCTCGTTTACGGCCGAGCAGCTCAAGTCGGGCGCCAAGGTCTACAATTTCGGCACCAGCGGTTTTGCCGTCGAGGAAGCGCCCGGGATCAGCGTGTTCTATCGCGACGAGGAGGGCTGCATCTTCCACACCTATTCCTGCTTCGCCCGCGGCCTCGACATGATGAACGCCGCCTATCACTATCTCGACCTGACCCCGCTCGGCCGCCACGAAGAAGGCTTGCCGTACCCGATGGATTGGCTGCGGCTGCGCGACCAGTATGCGCCTGCGGCTGGCAAGGCGGCGTGCTGCGGGAGCTGATCGCGCGTTGAACGGCTCAGGCCGTGGCGGGCCCGGTCTGCTCGCCTGCGATGGCGCGGTCGATGGCATCGATCACGACCTGGGTCTCAATGAATTTGAGCCGCGCCCGCTCGGCCTTGTCGCGGTCGAACGGTGCGGCCAGCGTCTTGGCGAAGGAATCGCGGTCGTCGGCCATGCGCTCGCGCGCCTTTTTCAGCGTCTCAAGTCGTTCGCTCATCTGGGCTTCGCTTTCTCGCCCGCGACGCGGTCCGGGTTGCGGGAGGCATCCGGTGAGCGCTAGCATAGGCGCCGGTCGGGTTGCTGCAATGATGCCGAATCGCTAGGCGGTCCGTATCAGAAGTCTATCATGGAAAGCGCTTTGACATGTTGACCATCACCGCCGTCATTCGTGCCAAAAAGGGTCAGGAAGAGACCATGCGCCGCGCCCTGCTCGCGGTCGCCGACAACGTCCGCCTCAACGAACCGAACACCCTTGGTTTTTTCGTCTCACAGGATCCAGAGGATCCCTGCGTCTTCACCACTTATGAGCGGTTTGTCGACCAGGCCGCCATGGACGCCCACAATAATTCGGAAGTCGTGGCGCGCTTCTTCGGGATCGCAAAGCCCATTCTCGACGGCGATGTCGTGCTGGTTACGGCCGCCGAGCTTTCCGCCAAGGCCTGATCCGGGCGTGAAGCACCGCGCTGGCGCACCCGACACGATTCGAACGTGTGACCTTTGCCTTCGGAGGGCAACGCTCTATCCAGCTGAGCTACGGGTGCGTTACCGGTTCATCTAGCCGATTGCCCTGCTTTCGGCAATGTCCAAGGGCTAGATGACT
>NZ_JADGRI010000393.1 GCF_017881085.1 Bradyrhizobium sp. | reverse complement strand
AACCCGCCGGTAACGAGTCTTGTTTACCGTCTGCCAACCATAAGCCCGCCGCGTGTTCGCGGGCCTGGCGTTGAGTGGGTGTGTGATGTTGCGTCTCAAGATTCTGGCCTCGGCCGTTCCTCTGTTGATCCTCGGCGTATTCGCACGCGGCAGCGTGTTACCCGGCGCGCAGCCCTGCATCGCCATCGCCGACACGTCGGTCCAGATCGCATCCGTGCCCTGGCATGCCGATCTTCACGTCTCCTTCACCGACGATCCGGCGCTGGCGACGGTGCGGGTGCAGCTATCCGACAGCGCCGATTCGGCCGACTTCGCCGTGCTCGACGATGTCGACAGCACCGGGGGCGGCACCTGCGCGGCCAATCCGGCCACGCGGCTGGTCTCGATCTCCGCCAATTCCGCGCCGGACGCACCGGTGATCTATCTTTCGTCCAATGGGCCCGCCGATTACCGGATCTTCGTGCGCTCGAAGAACTTCAGCGCGCGCGATGCGGCCGCATTGGTGGTCGGCGCCGGCGGCGGACATCGCCGGCTGGTCGCCGCCTCGCTCTGAGTTGCCGCGCAGTTTTTGTCCTCTTTTGTTTGACGCGTTTTCCCGACGCGAACCGGTCTCCACTTCGCTCGAAAACGCTATGGCTTAACACGGCATTAACCCTGTTCTCATCGCCGCACGCGACACCGTGCAACCTCAAGCACTTTGCAAGGTCAACCACTTCATCGTCGGCGCCGCGACGGGCGCGGCAAGTCGGGTTTCGGGGTCATCGGCATGGGACGGGTTTTCCGGATCAAGTTACACCTGCGACGCTTCTCCCGACGCCATCATTGGCTGGTCTTCACGGTCCGCTCCTTCATGATCTTTTCCGCCGCGTTCGGCGGTTCGTATGGTTTCATCGCCGGAAGCAGGTCTCCAGGTTCCGGCTACGACCCCAACACCTTTGCAATCGGCGCGAGCTTTTTGTTCGCGGTCGCCTGTCTCGCGCTTGCGACGCTGAGCTTCCGGATGCGCATGATGCGCCAGAAGCTTCGCAAGGTCGCGCTCCACAACGAAACGCTGGCCGACCGCAACTGGGAACTGCAGGAGTCCGAGCAGCGCGCCCGCAGCCTGTTCGAATCGCAGGGCGATTTGATCGTGCTGCGCGACGCCGAGGGCCGCATCAGCTTCGTCAACGACGCCTATTGCGAACTGGCGAAGCAGCCGCGCGACGCGCTGGTCGGCAGCAAGTTCACCTTCCCTGTGCTTGAACAGGGCGACACCGCGCTGGAATCGAACGGCACCCGCATTCACGACCAGAAGATCGCAGGCCCCCTGGGTCCCAGATGGATCGCGTGGCGCGAGGGCTGGGTTCGATCCGACGCCGGCCACCCCGCGGAATTGCAATCCGTCGGCCGCGACGTCACCGACCGCACCGAGACCGAGCGCGCGCTGGCCGAGGCCCGCGACCAGGCCGACGCCGCCAACCGCGCCAAGTCGCGCTTCCTGGCGATGGCCTCTCACGAAATCCGCACGCCGCTGAACGGCATCCTCGGCATGAGCGGCCTGCTTTTGGACACGCCGCTGACGCCGGAGCAGATGACCTACGCCAAGGCGGTGAAAACCTCGGGCGACGCGCTATTGTCGCTGATCGAGGAACTGCTGGACTATTCCAAGATCGAAGCCGGCAAGATCGATCTCGAGCATCGCCCGTTCGCGCTCGCCACCATGATCGAGGACATCACCGAGCTGCTGGCGCCGCGGGCGCAGGCGCGAAAGCTGGAAATCGCGGCCTATGTCGATGAACGGCTGCCGGGCGAAGTGGTCGGCGACGCCGCGAGGCTGCGGCAGGTGCTGCTCAATCTCGCCGGCAACGCCATCAAATTCACTTCCACCGGAGGCGTGGCGCTGATCGTCGAGCCCGGCATCTGGCCGAACGAGATCAGTTTCCTGGTCCGCGACACCGGCATCGGCATCGCACCCGACGCGCGAGAGCGGATTTTCCGCGAGTTCGAGCAGGCCGACGAGCGCATCGCCCGCAGCTATGGCGGCACTGGATTGGGGCTGAGCATCTCCGAACGCATCGTCAAGCGCATGGGCGGCCGCATCACGCTGGAGAGCCAGCTCGGCACGGGATCCACCTTCGAAGTGTCGATTCCGCTTCCTGCCTCGGATGGCCAGCAAAAGCCGTTCGCGGCGCCGGATCTCGCGGGCCAGCCGATCATGCTGGTGACGCCGCAGAGCATCGAGGCCTCGCTGGTGGCGCGGCGGCTGCAGCGCTGGGGCGCCCAGACCTGCATGGTCGCCGATGTCGCGGTGGCAAAGGCCCTGTTGCCGGAACGGACCTGGCACGCCGTGCTGATCGATCGCGCGCTTGGCGCGCAGGAAGTCGAGTCGCTCGGCGAGACCGCGCGGATGCACGCGACGCAACGGATCGTCATGTTCACGCCGGCCGCCCGGCACCAGCCGCAGCCGTCCGGCTCCTCCGCCTTCACCGGCTATCTGATCAAACCGTTGCGCGCGGCCTCGCTCGCGGCGCGGCTGTCGACGGCGCCGGAAGTGGCCGCACCTGGTCTGGCCGATGAAGCGCTGATCGAAACGCCCGTTGCCGCCGAGGCGCCGGCGCGCGGGCTTTCGATCCTGGTCGCCGAAGACAATGAGATCAATGCGCTGCTGATGCGTTCGCTGTTGACGCGTTTGGGGCATCACGCCGTCATCACCACCAATGGCGAAGAAGCGCTGGAATCCTGGCTGGCCGCAAAATCCGCCGGCACGCCCTACGACCTGGTGCTGATGGACATCCAGATGCCGCAACTCGACGGCATCGAGACCACAAAAAGGATCCGCGCGCGCGAGGCCGGCCAGCCCGGCCGGCGGACGCCGATCCTGGCGCTGACCGCGAACACGCTGGTGGAGGACCGCTACGCCTGCTTCGAGGCCGGCATGGACGGCTTCCTGATCAAACCGCTCGACCGCGACAAGCTCGCCGAGGCGCTCACGGGACTTGCCGCCTCGCGGCATCTGGCGGCGTGAGGCGACGGTCTCATGCTGTCACACGCCGGCCATGGCGGCGTCACATGGCTGTTGAACGCCCGTGATTTCTCACCGTCGAAGACCGCGCCGAATCGATTCGGACACAAGCGGTCGCGAGGGACTTCATGCAGAACGGCGAATTGGCGCGGTCGACGCAGCGCCTTTTTCAGATGTTGCGGCCGGAGAATGTCGGGACCGCAGCGCAGACGGCAATCACCTGGCTCAAGCCGCCGCCCTCGCCGTCCGGCGTCATCAAGCCGATCCAACTGCCCGGGCCGTCCGCCACGCTCGGACGGCTGGGCGGGCTCGAGGTGCGGCTCGCCGAGGGTAAGCGCGAGGTCAAGCGCGCGCAAAAGCTGCGCTATCGGGTGTTCTACAAGGACGGCACCGCGATTGCGGACGCCGCCACGCTGCTGGCGCGCCGCGACAAGGATGCGTTCGACAAGATCTGCGATCATCTCATGGTGATCGACCACGCCGCCAGGCCGTCGATCGGCGGCAAGCTGCCGGTGGTCGGGACCTACCGCCTGCTCCGCCAGGACGTGGCGGAAAGAAACGGCGGCTTCTACACCGAGAACGAGTTCGATATCGGCAGCCTGATCGAGCGTCATTCCAATTTGCGCTTTCTCGAGCTCGGCCGCTCCTGCGTACTGCCGCGCTACCGCAACAAACGCACCGTCGAATTGCTGTGGCACGGCATCTGGAGCTATGTCAGGCAGCACCGGCTCGACGTCATGATCGGCTGCGCCAGCTTTGAAGGCACCGATCCCGACCGGCTGGCGCTGCCTCTGTCCTTCCTGCATCATTATGCGCAGGCCCCGGAATCCTGGCGCGCGGCCGCGCATTCCTCGCGCCGTATCGAGATGAACCGGATGGCGAAGGAAGCCATCAACCCGAAAGCCGCGCTGCACGAGCTGCCGCCGTTGATCAAGGGCTATCTGCGGCTCGGCGCCTATATCGGCGACGGCGCGGTGGTCGATCATCAGTTCGGAACCACCGACGTGCTGATCGTGATGCCGGTATCCGCGATCAACGCCCGCTACATCGGGCATTTTGGCGTCGATGCCTCGCGGCACGCCGCCTGACGTGTTTGTTTGGGCATGATCTGTTCCGAAAACCGGTTCCCACTTTTCGGGATCATGCCCTAAAGCCGCCGCAGCGCCACCGTTTCGACCACGTGATCGGCACCCTTCTTCAGGATCAGCGTCGCGCGCGGCCGGGTCGGCAGGATGTTGTCCTCGAGATTGGCGAGGTTGGTGCGTTCCCAGATCGCCAGCGCCGTGGCGGTCGCTTCCTCGTCGGACAGGGGCGCGTAGCGATG
>NZ_JADGRI010000392.1 GCF_017881085.1 Bradyrhizobium sp. | reverse complement strand
GTGACCGCAAGGCCGGTGTCCCTGATAGCCTCTCGCAATTCCACCGCGAGCTTCTGGCTTTCCTCGTCCTGCAGTTCGCTGAAGCCTGACGTGACGATGGTCGCCGAGCGCGCGCCGGCCGCGGCCGCGTCGCGGATCACCTGAACCGCGAAGCGGGCGGGAACCAGCACCAGCACGTGATCGGGTTTGTCCGGCAGGCTGGCAAAATCCTTGTAGCAGGGCACGCCCCAGATGGTTTCGCGTTTGGAATTGACCGGGTAAAGACCGCCTTCGAACTTGTATTTGACCAGGTTGTTCCAGATGCGCTCGGCGTAATTGCCGGGCTTGTCGGTCGCCCCGACCAGCACGATGTTTCGCGGATGCAGCATCGCATGGATGCTCTTGACGATATCGCTGGCGCCCGGTGCAGGCGACCATTTCTTGGTCGAAACAGACACGGTGCTTACCTGAGCTTCCATAGGCCTAACCCTTAATCCCTTCGCACTTTTCGAACATGAACGACCGGTCGCGATCGTCACGCTCGGCGGCGTTTCATGCCTTATTATGGGGAGTCGGAGAGGGTGGCAACTCGCGCGGCCGGGCATTGTCCGCCATACGGCATTTTCGGCTCACCAGGCCGGTCGCGGACGCGACGGCGAGGCGATGCCGGCCAGCAGGACGGCGAGGATTCCGGTCAGGAATATTCCGTCGAAGGTCCCCGCGCCGCCGATCGAGGCGACCGGCGCGCCGAGGCCGCTGATCTTGTCGAGATTGAGAAGGTCGGCGCCGATCAATGTGCCCATCGAACCGCCGATATAGGCCAGGGGTGCTGCGTATTCGCGCGACAAGAGGAAGGCCAGGATGGCCGTGGTCACCACCGGCGCGAATACCGGGACGGCGATGCCGATGCCGTGCACGGGCGTGGCCATCATATGAATGATGAAGGCGATCAGGGCGGTCGCGATAACAGCCTTCAGCCAGAGCTGATATCGAATGACGAGATAGGTCGACATGAGTGTCGGGATCACCGCGCCGCCGACATTGACGGCGACCACCGTACCGGGCGACGAAACGACGAACGGCACGACATATTGCATGCCGAAGTAGTCGACGATCTGCCCCGACTGCATCGTCGCTCCCGGCAGCACCGCGATCGGAATATTGAAGTAGCTGCCGATCAGCGAACCGAACAGGAGCAGCAGGGCAACGCCCGGACTGACGCCGAGCCGCAAATAGGCATAACGCAGTATGCGAAGCTGGATCAGGATGACCAGCCCGATGAAGAGAAAGACCAGGAACGAAAACAACAGAGGAGTGAGCGGTAAGTAGTGCATTCGAGAACCCATGATCTCGGAAGGCCTGGTCGGGCGTTCCGGCTTTCCTGATTAGTTGGGAAACGTATCAGAAAATCGCAAGGATCCTGGCCAGCAACGCACGGCTATCAGTGCGTTATCAGGCGAACTCGAAAAACCGGAATCGCCCCGAGGGGCGATTTCGCGTTTCGTATGCTCATCGGTGCCGCATGTTCTGCCACCTCTCCCCTTGTGGGAGAGGTCGGATCGCATCGTCAGATGCGATCCGGGTGAGGGGTTGCGCTCCATCGATAGACCTGAACCCCTCACCCCAACCCTCTCCCACTCGAAGTCGGATATATCCGACTTCGACAATTTGATATGCCCAACTCGGGTAAACCCGAGTTGGGTGGGAGAGGGAGCTCACCGTCGTTGCCGAGGCTTCGAACCAAACCAAGGAGACTAGCCCCCAGCCTCGGCGCTGATGATGTCGCCGAACAGCTCCCATCTGCCGCCCTTGAACTGCATCATCTTGAGCTGTTCGATCGGCGCGAAATCGGTGGCCGAGGTGTTGATCTTGATGCCGGGGATCAGCGTATCCGCCGCGAAATCCTTCAGGCCGGCGGCCTGCTTCATGACGTTTTCCCGGGTCAGGTCGTCGCCGGCCTGCTTCAGCACCTGCACCATGGTCTGCGCCGCGGCGTAGCCATAGACCAAGTTGGAATCGGCGATGTTGGCGCCCGGCATGTACTTGTCGATGAAGGTCATGAACTTCTTCATGCCTTCGTCGTCCTTCCACTGCGGGTCGGAGGCGTCCTTGAGATAGCCCGCCGACAGCACGCCCTCGGAAGCCTCGAGGCCGGCCGGCTTCATCACCGAGCCGATCGAGATCGAGACGTCGGTCATGAGGTGCATCGGCTTCCATTCCAGCTCCGCCATCTTCTTGATGGCTTGCGCCGCGAATTTCGGCGTCGAGATGTTGACGAACACGTCGGCGCCGGTGCCCTTCAGCTTGACGATGTGGGAATCGATCGAGGGTTCGGTGGTCTCGTAGCTTTCCTCGGCGATCAGGATCGAGGCGGTCTTGTCGCCGAACACTTCCTTCAGGCCGGCCACGTAGTCCTTGCCGAAATCGTCATTGGCGTAGAACACCGCGACCTTGGCGTTGGGTTTTGTCTTCAGGATGTATTTGGCGAAGATCCGTGCCTCGACGCGGTAGCTCGGCTGGAAGCCCATGGTCCACGGAAAATCCTTCGGGTCGTTCCACTTGCTGGCGCCGGTGGCGAGGAAAAGCTGCGGGACCTTCTTGGCGTTCTGATATTTCTGCACGGCGGTCTGGGTCGGCGTGCCCAGCGCGTTGAACACCAGAAACACCTCGTCGCTCTCGATCAGCTTGCGCACCTGCTCGACCGTTTTCGGCGGGCTGTAGCCGTCGTCGTAACTGACAAAATTGATCTTGCGGCCGTTCACGCCGCCCTGGTCGTTGATCATCCTGAAATAGGCGTCCTCGGTCTTGCCGATGACGCCGTAGGCGGAGGCGGGTCCCGAATAGGCCTCGACATTGCCGATCTTGATTTCGGTGTCGGATGCGCCGGTGTCGTATTTCTTCTGCGCCAGCGCGCCTTGCGTGGTCAGTAACGCGAGCGCGGTCGCGGCGGCAAAGGAGGTCAGCAAGGACAGTTTCTTGTTATGCACGGGAAGAACACCTTTCTTGTATGGAGAGTGACGA
Source organism: Bradyrhizobium sp. (assembly GCF_017881085.1). GTDB lineage: Bacteria > Pseudomonadota > Alphaproteobacteria > Rhizobiales > Xanthobacteraceae > Bradyrhizobium. Next base: position 1,342 of record NZ_JADGRI010000392.1, on the reverse strand, counting down.
GAACGAAACGAGAGAGACGCTACGAAGCGCCGGCTTTGACGTGGTCCGCCGGCGTAGGAGCTGCAAAATTCTTCCGAAGGGTCGGCTTGTGGATCTTGCCGGTGGCGTTGCGTGGCAGGGCGTCGACGAACCGGATGACGTATGGGCGCTTGAAGCGCGCCAGGTTGGCCGCGCAGTGCGCATGGATCTCGGCTTCGGTGAGGCTGTGTCCCGGCTTCACCGCAATGATCGCCATGCCGGTTTCGCCCCATTGCTCGCTGGCGATGCCGATCACCGCGGCCTCCGCGATCGCGGCGATCTGGTGCAGCACGTTCTCGACCTCGGCCGGATAGACGTTCTCGCCGCCGGAGATGTACATGTCCTTCCAGCGGTCGACGATGTAGTAGAAGCCTTCGTCGTCGATCCGCGCCGCGTCGCCGGTGTGCAGCCAGCCGTCGGTGAAGGACGTTGCGTTGGCGTCGGGCCGGTTCCAGTAGCCCGGCGTGATGTTCGGCCCCTTGACCCATAATTCGCCGAGTTCGCCGACTTCGGCGTCAGTGCCGCCGGGCGTCACGATCCGCACTTCCGTGTGCAGCACCGGTTTTCCCGAGGATCCGGCCTTGCGCGCGGCATCCTCCTTGTCGAGCGTCAGCACCGCGGGGCTGGTCTCGGTCATGCCGTAGCCCTGCTGTAGCGCAACGCCGCGCGCCTCCCACACTTTCAACAGCGGCACCGGCATCGGCGCGCCGCCGACGCCGCCGATGACGAGGCGGCTGAAGTCGGCGGTGGCGAACGAAGGATGCTGCGCCATGAACTGGTAGATCGAGGGCACGCCGAAGAACACGTTGATGGCTTGCGCGGGGTCGCTGATCACGGCAAGCGCAAGCCCGGGATCGAACGCGCGCATGATCAGCACGGTGCCGCCGGAATGCAGCACCGGGTTGGTGTAGCAATTGAGCCCGCCGGTGTGGAACAGCGGCAGCACCGTCAGCAGCACCGACGACGGCGAGATATAGGCCGGGCCGCCGAGATTGACGCAATTCCAGAACGTCATGCCGTGGGTGATGATGGCGCCCTTCGGCTGGCCCGTGGTGCCCGAGGTGTACATGATGGTCGAGATGTCATCGAGCGTGACGATCTCGGCTTTGTCGAGCGGTTTTGCACCCGCGATGGCGGCCTCATAGGAGCCGTCAGGTCCGAGCAGCAGCGTCGAGCCGACCTTGCACAGGCTTGCCACCGACAGCGCGACCTCGGCGAGTTCGGAATCATGGATCATCAGCCGGGGCGAGGCATCGCCGACGATGTAGTGCAGCTCGGGAACGGTGAGGCGGGTGTTCAGCGGCAGGAACACGGCGCCGATCCG
>NZ_JADGRI010000391.1 GCF_017881085.1 Bradyrhizobium sp. | reverse complement strand
TTCCTTCTGCGTCTGCGCGTTGAACGCCTTGCAGAATTCCATGATGTTGAGGCCGCGCTGACCAAGCGCGGGTCCGATCGGGGGCGAAGGGTTCGCCGCTCCGGCCGGCACCTGCAATTTCAGGTATCCGGTCACTTTCTTTGCCATCTGTCACTCCTCATGCTGTTTCCGGACGATTCCGGAAACTTCACAGGACCGTGGTGCGGTTCAACGGATGACTGGCGATCATCCATCTCCTCCCACGGCTCTTCACCCTTGCCCTGCTCTCGCGGGGAAAGGGTCTCCGATCAGACCTTCTCGACCTGACCGAATTCCAGTTCGACCGGCGTGGCGCGGCCGAAGATCGACACTGCGACCTTTACGCGCGAGCGCGCCTCGTCGATTTCCTCGACCACACCGGAGAACGACGCGAACGGGCCGTCGGCCACGCGCACATTCTCGCCGATTTCGAACGACACCGACGCCTTCGGGCGCTCCACGCCTTCCTGCACCTGGTGCAGGATCCGCATGGCCTCGGCTTCCGAGATCGGCATCGGCTTGTTTTCGGCGCCGAGGAAGCCCGTTACCTTCGGGGTATTCTTGATGAGATGAAAGGCTTCGTCGGTCAGCTTCATCTTGACCAGCACGTAGCCCGGAAAGAACTTGCGCTCGGCGTCGACCTTGCGGCCGCGGCGCACTTCGGTGACCTTTTCGGTCGGCACCAGCACCAGCTCGAACAGTTCTTCAAGCCCGCGCTGCTTGGCCTGCTCGCGGATCGATTCCGCGACCTTCTTTTCGAAGTTGGAGTAAGCGTGGACGATGTACCAGCGCTTGTCCGTCGTTTGGGTTGCGGTGGCTGTCATCAGTGAATGCCGAGCAAAAAGGTGACGAGATAACGGATGATCTGATCCGCGGCGAAAAAGAAGATCGAAGCCAGCGCCACCATCACGAACACCATGATGGTGGTGATCGTCGTCTCGCGGCGGGTCGGCCAGGTGACCTTGGCGGTCTCCGAGCGCACTTCCTGCAGGAATTTGAACGGGCTGAAAGCCATCGCTTTATGTGATCCGCGTTGCCGGACGATTTACGTTTTAAGGAATCCGAACAGCCCTCCAGCGCCCAGCCCTCTTTTGAAGGATGAGCCGGCAAGCGGGCTCGATTGTTCGGGGGGATTTCAAAGCCGCGCCGGATATCCGCCTAAGCGGGCCGGCAGCAGGTGGCGGCTATGTACTGCGAGCGGGGCGAAAGGTCAAGGTGGCGGGAACCGAAGGCCTCAGAATCCGCTTGAAGGCGCCCGATCCGGACCGGTCAAAATCAAGGGCTTAGCTGGCAAGGACTTGACTGGCAGGAGTGGCAGGGCTCGAACCTGCGACCCCCGGTTTTGGAGACCGGTGCTCTACCAATTGAGCTACACTCCTACAGGGAACCCGCGTCACCGCCGATCCGCGCCGTTTCAAGCATAGGGACTGCCCCGATTGCAAGGGCGAAGCGCAGTTGACGCCCTGTTCAACCCCGTCGTTCTGCGCCAGAATTCCACCAAGCCAAGCAAGAGCAAAAGGGAGAGACCATGACCCCGCAAGCCGCCACAAAACACCCCGCCGGCCCGCAGACGCCCCCGCTTCCCCAAGCCAAACCGGAGCAGCTAGGCCTCTCGCCCGTCCGGCTGCAGCGGATGTCGGACGCCTTCAGGCGCGAGATCGACAAGGGAACCCTGCCCGGCGCGACCGTGATGGTGGCCCGCCGCGGGCAGATCGGCTGGTTCGAGGCGCTGGGCAAGCAGAGCCCGGCGGCATCCGCGCCGATGGCGCACAATTCGATCTTCCGGATCTTCTCGATGACCAAACCGATCGTCTCGGTCGGCATCATGATGCTGATCGAGGATGGCCATTTCGTGCTCAGCGACCCCGTCGCGAAATTCATCCCGGAATTCGCCGGCCAGAAGGTCGGGGTCGAGAACAACGGCAAGCTCGATCTCGTACCGCTCAAGCGAGCGATGACAATTCAGGACCTGTTGCGGCACACTTCGGGCATCACTTACGACCATACCGGCAACGGCCTGGTGCAGCAGCTCTACCAGCAATCGCGGCTGCGCAGCCGCAAGATCACCAATGCCGAACACGCCGCCCTCGTCGCCAGCATGCCGCTGGTGTGCCAGCCCGGCGCCGAGTGGAACTACAGCCGCTCCACCGACATCCTCGGCCGCATCATCGAAATCGTTTCCGGCAAGAGCTTGAGCGCGTTCCTGACCGAGCGGATTCTGGCGCCGCTGCAAATGGCCGAGACCGCGTTCCATACCGGCCAGGAAAACGCCGGCCGGCTCGCCGAGCCGTTCCCGGTCGATCCCTGGAGCGGCGAGAAGGTGGAACTCTTCGACATGCTGGAAAAGCCTGTCATGGAATCCGGCGGCGGTGGCCTGGTCTCGACCACCATGGACTACGCCCGCTTCTGCCAGATGCTGCTCAACGGCGGCGCGCTTGACGGCAACAGGCTGATCGGCCGGAAAACGCTGGAGCTGATGACGTCGGATCACCTCGGCCCCAACGTCAGCGTCGCCGACTCCCCGCTGATGCCCGCCGGTCACGGCTTCGGCCTCGGCTTTGCGGTCCGCACCGCCAAGGGCATGGCGCCGTTCCCGGGTTCGCTCGGGGAGTTCTTCTGGAGCGGAATGGCCGGGACGTTTTTCTGGATCGATCCGGCCGAACAGATGTTCGTCGTGTTCATGATGCAGGGTCCGGCGCAACGCCATTATATCCGCGCGCAGCTGCGCAACCTGGTGCACGCGGCGCTGGAGTGACAGAATTGTCCGTCATTGCGGAGCGGTCATCCCGGGTTCGCATCCAAGTCGGCTGTAGCCGACTTGGACAATGATAAATGCCGAACTCGGGTAAACCCGAGGTCGGAATGCGCGCCCCGGGATGACGCTATAGCGCGTCAACTGATCGTCGCGCCGCCGTCGATCACCATGGTCTGGCCGGTCATGAAGTTGCCGGCCGCAGAGCCCAGGAACACCGCGGCGCCCGCGATCTCGTCGGGAATGCCGATGCGCAACAGCGGCGAGCGCGAGGTCGAGGCCTTCAGGTTCTCCGGATTGTCCCACAACGCCTTCGCAAAATCGGTCTTTATCAAGCCCGGCGCGATGCAGTTGACGCGCACATTGTGCGGGCCGTATTCGCAGGCCAGATTGCGCGCGAGCTGCATGTCGGCGGCCTTCGAGATCGCGTAGGCGCCGAGAATGGTCGAGCCCTTCAGGCCGCCGATCGAGGACACGATGATGACCGAGCCATCCTTGCGCTCGATCATCTGAGGCACCACCATGCTGGTCAGCCAGTTGTTGGCGACGATGTTGTTGTCCAGGATCTTGCGGAACTGGTCGTCGGAAATGCCGGCGAGCGGCCCGTAATAAGGATTGGACGCGGCGTTGCAGACCAGCACGTCGATCTTGCCGAAGGCGCGGTTGGATTCGTTGACCAGGTTCTGCAGATTTTCCTTGCTGGAAATGTTGGCCGCGATCGCGACCGCTTTGCCCTTGCCGAACTTGTCGTTGATTTCCTTGGTCACCTGGTCGCAGACGTCCTGCTTGCGCGAGGAGATCACTACCCTGGCGCCGTGCTCGGCCATCCGTTCGGCGATCGCGCGGCCGATGCCGCGGGTAGAGCCGGTGATGACGGCGACTTTTCCGGTCATATCGAACAAGGTCATGTTTCTCTCCCAGACATGGTTTTGATTTTCGATTCCGAGCTAAGCAGCGTTCGCCGTCTTCGACAACCGCGCTTCACGCGAGCTTGGTCTCCGGCACGATTTCCGGCCCGGCCGGCTGGTGCATCGCGGCGTGCCTGGCGTCGGCGATCCACGGCTGCTGGTTCACCATCGGCAGCCGCCAAACGCTGTGGCCTTCGCTGGCGAAATGGTCGAGCCTTGTCACCGAACAATTGTCGACATCGAAGGCGAGGCCCCTTTCCGGCTGGCCGCCGAGCGCGAGACCGATTGCCGCCTTGATGGTCCCGCCATGGCCCACGGCAATCACGTCCCTGCCGGCGTGCTCGGCACTAATCCGATCAATCGCGCCGCGCACACGGTTATAAAGATCCATAAAACTCTCGCCGCCGGGCGCGGGCTCGTCGATATCGGCAAACCAGTGGCTGCCGACCGGCCGGCTGGCGAGGAAGGCGGCGCGATTCATGCCCTGCCATTGTCCGAGATGCTGTTCGGCAAACGCCGCTTCCCTGGTCATGGTGGCGGGTCTTGGAAAGCCGGCGGACCAGATTGCATCGGCGGTCTGGTGCGTGCGCATCAGGCTGCTCGCATACCACACCGCGTTGCGCGGCAGTATCTTGGCGACCGCCTCGAAGACTTCGCGATCGCCGGTGTCG
>NZ_JADGRI010000151.1 GCF_017881085.1 Bradyrhizobium sp. | reverse complement strand
AACGCCGGCACGCCGCCGACATTCGGGCTCTCGCCGACGCCCTTGGCGCCGATCGGGTGATGCGGCGACGGCGTCACGGTGAAGTCGGTCTCCCAATGCGGTGTCTCGACCGCGGTCGGCATGAAGAAATCCATGAACGAGCCGGTGACGACGTTGCCCTCGGGATCGTAGCGGATCTCCTGGCCCATCGCGATGGCGAAGGCCTCGGTCAGGCCGCCATGCACCTGGCCCTCGATGATCATCGGGTTGATGCGGGTGCCGCAATCATCGAGCGCATAAAAACGCTTGATCTTGTAGACCCCGGTGTCGACGTCGATGGTCATCACGCAGATATAGGCACCGAACGGATAGGTCATGTTGGGCGGATCGTAATAGCTCACCGCCTCCAGCCCCGGCTCCATGCCCGGCGGCACCGAGTTGTAAGCCGCCCAGCAGATGTCCTTCATCGACATCGTCTTCTCCGGCAGGCCCTTGACGCGGAAGCCGTCGATATCCCATTCGAGATCGCCTTCGTGCACCTCGAGCTTGTAGGCGGCGATCATCTGCGCTTTTGCCTTGATCTTGCGCGCGGCCATCGCGATCGCCGCACCCGCCACCGGCGTGGAGCGCGAGCCGTAGGTGCCGAGCCCGTAGGGCGCGGTATCGGTATTGCCTTCCTCGACCATGATGTTGTCGGCGGGAATGCCGATCTCGGTGGCGATGATCTGCGCCCAGGTGGTCTCGTGGCCCTGGCCGGTGCTCTTGGTGCCGACCCGGGCGATGCCGGCGCCGGTCGGATGCAGCCGGATTTCGCAGGAATCGAACATCGCGATGCCCAGGATGTCGCAGTTCTTCGACGGGCCGGCGCCGACGATCTCGGTGAAGAACGACACACCGAGGCCCATGATCTCGCGGGTCTCGCCGCGCTTGAACGCCGCGCGCTGTGCCGCCTGCTGCTTGCGCAGGCCGGCATAGTCGACCGTGTCCATCATCTTCTTCATCGCGGTGTGGTAGTCGCCGGAATCGTATTCCCAGCCGAGCGCCGAGTGATACGGGAACTGTTCCTTGCGGATGAAATTCTTCAGCCGCAATTCGGCCGGATCCATCCCGAGCTTTTGCGCGAGAATATCCATGCCGCGCTCGATGCAGTAGGCCGCCTCCGTCACCCGGAACGAGCAACGATAGGCGACGCCGCCCGGCGCCTTGTTGGTGTAGATGCCGTCCACAGACAGATGCGCGGTCGGGAAGTCGTAGGAGCCGGTGACGATGTTGAAGAAGCCGGCCGGCCATTTCGACGGATCGGCGCAGGCGTCGAACGCGCCGTGATCGGCGAGCACATGGACGCGCAAACCCGTAACCTTGCCTTCCTTGGTGGCCGCGATCTCGGTCGTCATGTGGTAGTCGCGCGCGAAGGAGGTCGCGGTCAGGTTCTCGATGCGGTCCTCGACCCATTTGACCGGTTTTCCCGTTACGATGGTGGCCACGGCGGCGCAGATGTAGCCGGGATAGGCACCCACCTTGTTGCCGAAGCCGCCGCCGACGTCGGGCGAGATCACATGGATCTTCTGTTCCGGAATTTTCGCGATCAGCGCCACCACGGTGCGGATCACATGCGGCGCCTGGAAGGTGCCCCAGATCGTCAGCTCGCCCCTGATCTTGTCGAACGAGCAGACGCACTGGCAGGTCTCCAGCGGCGACGGATGGGTGCGGTGATAGGAGATCATCTCCTTGATCGTGACATCGGCCTTCTTGAACGCGGCGTCGGTAAGATCCCTGTCGCCCACGGTCCACTCGAAGATGTGGTTGTGATGCTTGCGCGGCCCGTGCGCGCCGGTCATTTTGCCGGCGAGGTCCTCGCGCAGCACCGGGGCATCCTTGTCCATCGCCTTGAACGGATCGATCACCACCGGCAGCGGCTCGTATTCGACCACCACCTTGTTGATGCCGTCATCGGCGGCGTAGCGGTCGGTGGCGACGACGAAGGCGACCTCCTGGTTCTGGAACAGCACCTTGCCGTCGGCCAATACCATCTGCACGTCGCCGGCGAGCGTCGGCATCCAGGCAAGGTTGACGGTCTTCAGCGTCTCGGCAGTGATGACCGCCAGCACGCCCGGCACTTTCAGCGCTTCTTCACTGTTGATCGATTTGACCCGCGCATGGGCATGCGGCGATCGCACGAAATCGCCGTGCAGCATGCCCGGCAGTTTCAGATCGTCGACATAATTGCCCTTGCCTTGGGTGAAGCGGGCGTCCTCGACGCGCTTGCGCTTGCAGCCCATGCCTTCGAGGTTGGCTTCGCGTTGTTCCCGCGTGGGAGTCATGTCGTTCATTCCGCAGCCTCCTTGAATTCGACGCCATTGATCTTGTCGGCAGCGTACTGGATTGCTTTCACGATGTTCTGGTAACCGGTGCAGCGGCAGATATTGCCCGAAATGCCCATCCGGATTTCTTCTTCCGAAGGCCGCGGGTTCTCCTGCAGCAGGCGTTGCGCGCGCAAGATCATGCCGGGGGTGCAGAAGCCGCATTGCAGCCCGTGCATCATGCGAAAACCTTCCTGCAATGCCGACAGCGAACCGTCGGCATTGGCGACGCCCTCGATGGTGGTGATCTCGGAGCCCTGAGCCTGCACCGCGAACAATGTGCAGCTTTTCACCGACATGCCGTCGAGATCGACGGTGCAGGCGCCGCAATGGGTGGTCTCGCAACCGATATGGGTGCCGGTCAGCAGCAGGTTCTCGCGGATGAAGTGCACCAGCAGCGTGCGCGGTTCGACGAGGCCTTCGACCTCGGCGCCGTTCACTTTCATGGTCACATGGGTCTTTGCCATTTTTGTTCCCTCCCCCTTAACCGGCACGGCTGGCGGCGCGGGTCAGCGCCCGCGTCACCATGATGCCGCCGACATGTTTGCGGTATTCGATCGGGCCGCGCGCGTCGGCGGCCGGCGACATGATCGCCTCCGCCGCGGCCGCGGCCTTCTTCAGTGTCGCCGGATCGAGGCTGGTTCCGATCACGGCCTTGGCCGCGTCAACGGCCAAAAGCGGCGTTTCGTGCAGATTGGTGAGGCCGATCGCGCAGGAAGCGACCTTGCCGCCCGACATGGTGAGCATCACGGCTGCCGCCGCGGTGGCGTAGTCGCCGATCTTGCGTTTCAGCTTCTCATAGGCGTAGCCGTGACCGTTGGCCGGCGCCGGGATCGATATCGCGGTCAGGATTTCGCCGGGCTCGAGCGCAGTGAAATAGGCGCCCTGATAGAACTCGGTCGCCGCGACCTCGCGGGCGCCGCCGGGCCCTTCGAGCCGATAGCTCGCGCCCAGCGTCAGCATCAGCGCCGGCATATCGTTGCCGGGATCGCCGTTGGCGACATTGCCGCCGATGGTGCCCATGTAGCGTACCTGCGGATCGGCGATCAGAAGCGCGGTTTCGTGCAGGATCGGCAGCGATTTGGCGATTTCATCCGAGGCCAGCAAATCGTGCTGGGTGGTCATGGCGCCGATCACGACCTTGTTTCCGTCGCGGCGAATGCCCTTCAGGCCGGCGATGCCGTGCAGGTCGACCAGATGTTCGGGGGTGGCGAGCCGAAGCTTCATCATCGGGACCAGACTGTGGCCGCCGGCAAGGGGGCGGGCTTCGTCGCCCAATGTCGAGAGCAATTTGACCGCATCGGCCACGGTCACAGGCCGGTGATAGCTGAACGGGCCAGGAATCATCGTCTCCTCCATGCGTCTTTTTTAAATCCAGACGTCGCGCGGAGGCTGTTCTGGGAATTGTTCGCAAGCAAGGCGGCGATAGCTGCGAGGTCACAAGCGGAGGGAATTCGCACGAATGGCGGAAAGCCCCGCACGAAATGCGTCAGGCTTGCCGACCTAATGAGGCCTGATGATTGCGCCTGATGAGTCCGAGCCGCGCCTTGACCTCGGCGATCTTGGCGCGGCTGACGGGAACACGGTGCGGCGACGGGCCGTCGAGCTCGATCACCGCGCCGTCGCCCTCCTTGCGGACGAAACTGACATGCGGGATCGCCACGATGTGGCTGCGGTGCACCCGGACGAACAGGCCGGGATCGAGCTGGGCCTCGGCTTCCGAGATCGACCACGGGCACATCCGCTCGCGGGTGCCGTCATGCACCCGGGTATAATGAGCATCGGCCCGGACGCTCCTGACGTCGGCGACATCGATGAAATGGGTGCCGTCGGCGCCCTCGATCGGCAGCCGTGGCGCCGGTGCGGCGCGCGGCGGCTGGCCGAGGCCGCCGAGCGGCGCCACCATCGACCGCGGCAGCGGGGCGGCAATTGCGTCCGGTTCGGACGCCGGCACCGGCGCGGCGACGAGGGCCGCGGTTCCCTGATCGATCGGGGCCGCGGCACCGGCGGCCGTTTGCCGCCGCGGATCCGGCACCAGCGACAACAGGAAGCCGGCTGCAATGACAAAACAAAGCACCGCCACGACCACCGACAGGATTTGCTGCGACGCGGCAAGCCCGCCCAGTTGGTGATGCGTCGCCCCCGAAAGCGGGACAAAATGCATGCCGTACATCGCGGTGTAGTGCATGCCGGAGACCGCGACGCCGAACGCGATCGAGCTCGCGATCAGCCGGATGCCGTCCTGCCGGGCCAGGAACACGCGCAGGCCGCCATAGGCCGCGACGATCGCGATTCCGATCGACAGCAGGATCATCGCGCCGTCGTGCTCTATCGCAAAATTGCCGGCAAGGCCGTGGATGCCGACATAATGCATGCTGACGATGCCAGCCCCGAGCAGCACCGCCGACGAAATCACGCGGCGCTGCGACGGCTCGCCGATCGAGAGGAAGAACAGGGAAACCCCGACCACCAGCGCGCAGATCAGGAACGAGACGATGGTGGGCAGCACGAGATAGACGGCCTCGGACGGAATCGGCGCCGCCAGCATGCCGACGAAATGCATGGTCCAGATGCCGACCGCGAGAAAGCCGGCGGCGCCCGACAGCAGGACGCGCCGGCTCACGCCCGGCGTGCCGCGGATTCGCGCGGCAAGGCCAAAGCCGGTGTAACCACCCAGGATCGCGATCACCACCGAGAGCGCGACGAGATAGGGATCGTGTCCTTCGAACATGATCGTCTCGGCCGCCCGTCTCCACGGGCGTGCCTCCTCCCACGCTCAAGTTTATAGGCGCGGCGGCGGAAATGACAATGAGTGGCGGAACGGCCGAACGCGATCCGAAGGCTACGCCGCGCGGATCGATCCGAGGAAACCGTTGACCTCGATCTTCAGCTGTTCGGACTGCGACGACAATCCGGTCGACGCCGCCAGCAGCTTGGACGCGGCGACGCCGGTTTCATTGGCCGCCTGCTTGACGCCGAGGATATTGTCCGTCACCTCGCTGGTGCCGGTGGCGGCCTGCTGAACGTTGCCGGCAATCTCGCGCGTCGCGCCGCTTTGCTGGTCCACCGCACTGGCGATCGCGCCGGAAATCTCGTTGATCTCCGCGATGGTGCCGACGAAGGTCTGGATCGCGGCGACCGCCTGTCCGGTCGCGGTCTGGATGTCCTGGATCTGCCCGGATATTTCCTCGGTCGCCTTGGCGGTCTGATTGGCCAGCGCCTTCACTTCGCTCGCGACCACGGCAAATCCGCGGCCGTGTTCGCCGGCGCGGGCGGCTTCGATCGTGGCATTCAGCGCCAGCAAATTGGTCTGGCTGGCGATGCTCTGGATCAGCGTCACCACTTCGCCGATCTTCTGGGTGCCGGACGCAAGGCCCTCGACCACGACGTTGGTGCGGCGCGCCTCCTCGGCGGCCTTTTCGGCGATTTCGGCCGAGCGCGTCACCTGCTTGCTGATCTCGCCGATCGAGGCCGTGAGTTCTTCGGTGGCCGAGGCGACGGTTCCGACGCTGCCCGACGCATGCGTCGACGCGGTCGCGGCCGCGGTCGCCTGGCGCGCCGTTTCCTCGCTGCTGGAGCTCATCGACGCGGAGATGGCCTGCATCTCGCCGGCTGCGACCGCAACCGCCTGGACGATACGGCCGACCTTGCGTTCGAAGTCGGAAGCCAGATCGCGCCGCGCCGCGTCGCGATCGTGCTTGGCCTGATGGTCGGCCTCGATCCGCGCGGCCTGGGCGCGGGCCTCGGCGGCGTGGGCCGCCTCCACTTCGGCGGTTTTCTGCGCGGTGGCTTCGAACAGCTGCGAGAGCTGGTGGGCGAGCCAGACCAGGACGGCGGCTTCCATCACCAGAATCACGGCGTGCAGAACCACGCGCCCGAGATCGCCGCCGCCGGGGAAGATCGCCGCGGGCAACAGAAAATTCAGGATGAGATGGTGGAGCGCGACCGCGACGGTGCCGATCACGATCGGCCGATAGTCGCAATAGGCGACGAGCAGCGCCAGCGCCGCGAAGAAATACATGTGCACGTCGATCTGCCAGGCGCTCCCCGAGAGCTGATAGGCAAACACCGAGACGCCGCCCATCAGCGCGACGGCAAAGATCAGGCGTGTCGACAAGCCGTTGCCCGCCATGCGCCACGACACTGTGGCGGCGGCGGCCAGCACCGCCAAGAACAGCGCCGGCAGCAGCCAGTCGGAGCCGCGCACCATTCCGATCGCCATTGCGACCGGAAGGTGGATCCAGAGCAAGGCGATCAGTGCCTTGCTGGTGGTTTCTCGCAGCGCTTCCAGATCCTTGCTCTCGACGATCATGCTCAAATTCCCCCAGGCTTATTTTGTGAGGCAGGCGGCGATCGCCTGCGGATCGATGGCAAACCAGGCGCCGGACTCGCGCAGTCGCGCCAGTCCGTCACTTCTGTCCGGCTGCACCACGAGAATGGAAGGTATCGCGGTAATCCTGACAATGACGGCGTCAGCGGCGGCTGCCGCGGCGAAGATTCGTTGCGCGCTCCACCAGGGCGGAAACGCCACGGCCACAATCTCGGCGCCGGGCCGGACCTGCAACGACAGCGCCGCCATCCCGACAAAGCTCGCGATCAGCAGGCCGGTAGCCCCGACCCATGCCGACCAGCGAGAGGCCCTGAGGGATGATGAGTGTTCCATCCTTCAAATTCATACGTCGATAATGATAATTGCCCGTAAATGCCCGGGCCGTCCGCAGGTATCCACACACTGTTCGCGATATAATCACACCGTCGTCGGGCGATTGTGCTGCAACGCAGCAGAACGTCTCTCAAGCGCCTGCTCCCGCCGCGAATACGCGGTCAGTCCCCCTCACCCGAAATGCGCTCTCGCGAATTTCGACCTCTCCCCGCAAAGCGGGGAGAGGTAAGTGAGCTCGAGCGCCGCCGCTCACGTGATCCCCGCGGCGACCTGGCCGCGCAGCCGCTCCAGGCTGAGCAGCGTATTGGCGCAGGCTTCCGCGACCTCGATGCCCTTGAGGGCAAAGTGCTTGCGGAAGAATTCGAAATGCGCCGCACTCTCGTGGAACTGCTGCGGCGTCAGCACCGCTGAGAACACCGGCACCTCGGTGCGCAACTGCACGTCCATCAGCGCCTTGATCACGGTGTCGGCGACGAATTCATGGCGATAGATGCCGCCATCGACCACCAGCCCGGCCGCGACGATTGCGGTGTAGCGCCTGGTCTTGGCCAGTATCTGCGCATGCAGCGGGATTTCGAACGAGCCCGGGACCTCGAACACGTCGATATTGGTGATGTGGCGCGCCGCGCTCTCGGCGAGGAAGGCGATCCGGCATTCCTCGACCACGTCGCGGTGCCAGGAGGATTGCACGAAGGCGACCCGCTGCGGTTTTGCGAACCGCGGATGCGCGGGAGCCGGCGGGCGATCCACCGTTTCGGGAGGATTCCTTACCTCACCGGCGTCTCTTATTTCAGAAGCGTTGAGGGGAGCATCTTGCAACATCTGATTCATGGCTTTCCTCTTTCAGGACCAGAATCAGGGCATACGGAACGACGGGCCACGCGCATGCGCGAGCCGACGCGACCGTTCTCTTTCATCCGGACTTTAACCGTCGGCTTCGGAGTCGCACCGAATCTGCTGACCCCTCTTCCCAAGGGATTCCAAAACAAGGAACTTCAAGAGAAGAAGGCGCTCGCGGGCTTGGGCTCCTGCACCCTTACCGCCGGTGGGGAGTTTCACCCCGCCCTGAGAACATCGGCCGCCCGGAATGAGCGGCCTGTAACAAGTATGGCGAAGGCAGGCCGCGCCAGCAAGAACCTTCCCCATGGGCAAAGCGCATGTCCCCATGCCCAAATTCATGCCCAGATCGGCGATTAAGCCGGCCGATCCGGCCCGCCGCCCGCGCGTATCCGGCGCGCCGGACTCGCATGCCGCGAATCCGATTCCGGTTTGTTCTCACGGCAAAAGTTAACGCCGCCGAAGAGCTGTGGACGAGCCGCGCTTTGCCTGTGGATGGACTCCGGGGTCGGTTGCGCCGATTCCGCAAATCACATCACTTGATCCGCGCAGGCTCCGGTGACCCCGCGGGATTGCAGTTGGCAGCGACGCGTCGATGCGTGTCGGCCTGCTGCGTGTGTAGCAACCATCGTTTCTTCAACGGCAAAGGCAAGGTCGAGCTGGCATGTCCCTCCTCGAAGGCATCATCGATTCCCGGATCAATCCGCTCGCGGTTGTCGAGGACATCGCCGCCGATAACAACTGGTCGTTCGAGCGCTCCGGCGAAGACGAGGTCACGATCGTCTCCAAGGGAGACTGGACCGACTACCAATTGTCCTTCACCTGGATGAACGAGATCGAGGCGCTGCATCTGGCCTGCGCCTTCGACATGAAGATTCCGCAGGCGCGCCGCGCCGAAGTGCAGCGGCTGATCGCCGCCATCAACGAGCAATTGTGGATCGGGCATTTCGACATCTGGACCCATACCGGCATGATCATGTACCGGCAGGCGCTGCCGCTGCCGGGCGGGCTGACCGCCTCCGCGGCGCAATGCGAGAGCATGCTGGTCGGCGCCATCCACGCCTGCGAGCGCTATTATCCGGCGTTCCAGTTCGTGGTCTGGGCCGGCAAGAGCGCGGCCGATGCCATGAGCGCGGCGATGTTCGACACCGAGGGCGAGGCCTGAGGGGTTCGCCAATTCCACGGTCGTCATGCCCGGACTTGATCTGACTTGATCCGGGCATCCATCACGCTTCAAAAGAGTCTTGCGAAGACGACGGATTGCCAGGTCAAGCCCGGCAATGACGGTAACGGTCGTCCCTGCGAAAGCAGGGACCCATACTCCGTGACGTCAGATATGTTGGACGGTGCTTGTTGCAAACATCTCGATCCACTAGAACCGGCTGTGGTTATGGCTCCCTGCTTTCGCAGGGACGACGAGTGAATTTGTGGTGACGCTGTTGGGAACGAATAACGCCTTGCAAAACATCACCGGCCCCATCGTGCTCGCCGGCGCGGGGAAGATGGGCGGCGCGATGCTGACGGGCTGGCTGGCGCGCGGGCTCGATCCGAAAGAAGTCGCGGTGATCGAGCCGCATCCCTCCGCGGAAATCTCCGCGCTTGTGACAAAAGGCGTTCGCCTCAATCCATCGGCAAAAGTCGCCGGCAGCGCCGCCACGCTGGTGGTCGCGTTGAAGCCGCAGATGTTCCGCGAGGCCGGCCCGGCCCTGAAACCGTTCGCTGGACCCGCGACGCTGGTGGTCTCGATCATGGCGGGCACGACCATCGCCTCGATCGCAGAGGTCTGCGGCGGCGGCGGCGTGGTGCGCGCGATGCCCAACACACCGGCCGCGATCGGCCGCGGTATCACGGTTGCGGTGGCAGCGAAGGGCGTCAATGCTGCGCAGCGCGCGGTTGCCGACGCGCTGTTGCGCGCGACCGGCTCGGTCGAGTGGGTCGATGACGAGAGTTTGATGGACGCGGTGACCGCGGTCTCCGGCTCCGGGCCGGCCTATGTCTTCCTGCTCGCCGAAGAGCTGGCGCGCGCCGGCGTCGAGGCCGGTCTGCCTCAAGAGCTCGCGGCAAAACTCGCGCGCGAAACCGTCGCCGGCTCCGGCGAATTGCTGCATCGCTCGGAACTTCCCTCCGCCACCTTGCGCCAGAACGTCACCTCGCCCGGCGGCACCACGGCGGCGGCGCTGCAAGTTCTGATGGGACCGGACGGCATGCAATCGCTGCTGACCCGCGCGGTCGCCGCCGCAACCCGGCGCTCGCGGGAGCTGGCGAAGTAGTGCGTCCGTCATTGCCGGGCCTAGTAGTCTGCCTTGCGCAGACTACGTAAACTTGTCTGCGCTCCCGGCAATCCATCACCTTCGCAAGATTCGCTTGAAGATCGATGGATGCGCGGGTCAAGCCCGCGCATGACGAGTTGACGCTACCCCGCCCCCAGGCGCTTGGTAAAAGCCTCGACGTTGACCAGCCCCCGCGCGTGGCGGCCCTCGCCGATGCGGCGCTTGTCGTCGAAGGCTTCAACCTCGAAGCGGATCACCCGTCGCTCCACCGCGATCACCTTCGCGGTCGTCCGCACGGTCGCGCCGACCGCGGTCGCCGCGAGATGGCGGATATCGACTTCGGTGCCGACCGTGACCCAGCCCGGCTGCAGATGGTCTCTGATGGCATCGCCGGACGCCATCTCCATTTCCAGGATCATCATCGGGGTCGCATAGACCATCGGCATGTGCGGAACGAAATGCCCGACCGTGCGCTCGGGCGGCACGACCAGCATGCGCTCGGCGCTCATGCCGATCTTGATGAAGTCGCGTGCATCCATGGGATTTGCCTTCTTCCCCTCTCCCCTTGTGGGAGAGGGTCGCTTCGCGAAGCGAAGACGGGTGAGGGGTCTGTCTCCGCGGATGCAGACCCCTCATCCGTCGCGGACTTCGCATAGCCGATGCAAAGCATCGGCGTCCTATTAAAGAACGGCGGCGCAGGCCGCCTACGGCCACCTTCTCCCACACGGGGAGAAGGAAGCGCTATTTCTTCGCTGCTGCCGCGCGCTCCACAAAAGTCTTGCCGCCCTTCATCTTGTGCGCCAGCGGGGCTTCGTTGATCTGGATGACGACGGCGTCGGCATCGACGCCGAGATTCTTCACCAGCGCCTGCGTGATGTCGCGCATCATGCCGGCCTTCTGTTCGTCGGTGCGGCCGGCGGCCATGCTGATGGTGATTTCGGGCATTTTGTCACTCTCCCTTTGCTCTTGCTCATTCGCCAAGCCGTCATTGCCGGACTTGATCCGGCAATCCATCATTTGAAAGATGGATACGCGGGTCAAGCCCGCGTATGACGAAATCAATTCCCCCACTTCACCTCATGCCGCGCCAGCACCTCGCGCACCTTGGCGACCAGTTCATCCTCCCTGCACGAAAACTGCGCAGGGCGGCTCTCGCGCCATTCCTGGTTGGAGGCGATCGCAGCGGCGGCCTTGGCGCCTTCGATCAGATCCTTGATCTGCACCTCGCCGCGCGCCTTCTCGTCGGAACCCTGGATGATCACGCAAGGCGAATTGCGCCGGTCGGCATATTTGAGCTGGTTACCCATGTTCTTGGGATTGCCGAGGTAGAGCTCGGCGCGGATTTTTGCCGCGCGCAAGGAAGCGACCATCTTCTGGTAATCGGCGACACGGTCGCGGTCGAACACGGTGACGACGACGGGGCCGAATTCCGGCTTGGTGTCGAGCTTGCCGAGCATCGTCAGCGCAGCCTGGAGCCGCGACACGCCGATCGAAAATCCGGTCGCCGGCACCGGCTCGCCGCGGAAGCGCGAGACGAGCCCGTCATAGCGCCCGCCGCCACCGACCGAGCCGAACCGCACGGGGCGACCTTTTTCGTCCTTGGTGTCGAGCAGTAGTTCAACCTCGTACACCGGGCCGGTGTAATATTCGAGGCCGCGGACGACGGAAGGATCGATGCGGATCTTATTTCGATCGTATCCTGCGGCTTCCACCAATTGTGAGATCAGTTGGAGTTCTTCGATGCCCGCCCGAGATGTCTCATTGGAACCAAAGTGAGTCATCATCCCTTCAATGACGCCTTTGTTACTTTCGGCAAAGAATGATTTATCTCCTTCGCTTTCCTCTGGGGAAAAGGTGCTCACAGGGCCACGCTCAGCGCGTGCCGATGGCGGCAAGTTGGTCACATCTTCTAATTCCGTCAGGTGGCCTTCTTGCAAGAGTGTAAAAACAACAATCTTTTCTATTTGCTTCTTGTCGAGGCCCGCTCCCTTGGTGAAATCACCGCTCTCATCTTTGCGTCCTTCTCCAAGGAGCTCGCGCACACCCTCCACACCTAGTCTATCAAATTTGTCAATCGCGCGAAGCA
>NZ_JADGRI010000390.1 GCF_017881085.1 Bradyrhizobium sp. | reverse complement strand
CGCTTCTCCACCCCGGTGAAGACGTTCTTGAACTGCACCATGCCGGCATTGGTGAACATCAGCGTCGGGTCGTTGCGCGGCACCAATGGCGACGACGGCACGATCTCGTGGCCATTGTCGGCAAAGAATTTTAGGAAAGTCGACCTGATTTCGTTAACGCCGCTCATGTTGGTCCAATCGCAAAAACAAGGGAGATTCGCCCGCAAAAAGGCATGTGTCCCGCGCACCGCTTTTAGACAAGGGGGGCCATTGTGTCCAGAAAGTGTGCAGGAGATCAGGGGCTTGCCGCACGGCCGTTGATAGATGCTGCGACTGCGTTGACAGGCTTGGTGCGGGCGTGGTTTCTTCCTATCTGTTCAAGACGTCACGTCGGGAGAGATCGGCTTAACCGCCGGCGCCGAAGGAGCAACCGCCCCGGAAACTCTCAGGCAAACGGACCCTCGTGACTGGCTAGCATCTGGAAAGAGACGCCGAAGGGTTCTGGCCCGTACGCGTCCGCCGACGGGATAATACTCTCAGGCACAGCGACAGATGGGGCTTCGATGGGTTTGCCAGGGAATTTTCCCTGGGAACCGCGAGGGCCCGATGATGCTTGCGCGCGACGACCATTCCACGCTGAAGACTACCCCTTTGCACGCGCTGCACCTGGCCAGCGGCGGCAAAATGGTGCCGTTCGCCGGCTACGAGATGCCGGTGCAATTCGCGCCCGGCGTGCTCAGGGAACACCTGCATACCCGTGAGGCGGCAGGCCTTTTCGACGTCTCGCATATGGGCCAGATCGCGCTGCGCCCGAAATCCGGCAGGCTCGAGGATGCGGCGCTGGCGCTGGAACGGCTGGTGCCGCAGGACATACTCAGCGTTGCACCGGGACGGCAGCGCTACGCCCAGTTCACCAGCGATTCCGGCGGCATCCTCGACGACCTGATGGTGGCGAACTTCGGCAGCCATTTGTTCCTGGTGGTCAACGCCGCCTGCAAGACCGAAGACGATGCCCATCTGCGCGCCGGTCTTTCCGACACCTGCATCATCGAGCCCCTTCCCGACCGCGCGCTGCTGGCGTTGCAGGGGCCGAAGGCGGAATCGGCGCTGGCAAGACTTTGCGCCGATGTTCCGGCGATGCGCTTCATGGATGCCGGGCCGCGCCGGGTCGACGGCATCGACTGCTTCGTCTCGCGCTCCGGCTATACCGGCGAGGACGGCTTTGAGATTTCCGTTCCGGCCGAACAGGCGGAGCGGTTCGCCAGGACGCTGCTCGCGAACAGCGACGTGCTGCCGGTCGGGCTCGGCGCGCGCGACAGCCTGCGGCTGGAGGCCGGGCTTTGCCTCTACGGCCACGACATCGACACCTCGACGACGCCGGTCGAGGGCGCGCTGGAATGGTCCATTCAGAAGAGCCGCCGCCATGGCGGCGCGCGCGCCGGCGGTTTTCCGGGCGCCGACAGAATTCTCAGCCAGTTGGCGCAGGGCGCACCGCGCCGCCGCGTCGGCTTGCGGCCCGAGGGCCGCGCCCCCGTGCGCGAAGGCGCGCCACTGTTCGCCGATGCCTCCTCAACCGAACAGATCGGCACTGTCACTTCGGGCGGTTTTGGGCCCAGCCTCAATGCGCCGGTGGCCATGGGCTATCTGCCGACGCCGCAGGCGGCGCTCGGCGGCACCGTGTTCGCGGAATTGCGCGGGCAGCGCCTGCCGCTGCGGGTCGCGGCCATGCCCTTCGTTGCCAACACTTACAAACGTTGAACTGCAAACGCTGAATTCGCAAACGCCAAGGGATCATCATGACCACGCTCTACACCCCCGATCACGAATGGCTCCGCATCGATGGCGACGTCGCCACCATCGGCGTCACCGACTTCGCGCAGTCGCAGCTCGGCGACGTCGTGTTCGTCGAACTGCCAAAGGTCGGTCGCAGCCTGAAAAAGGCGGAAGCCGTCGCCGTCGTCGAATCCGTCAAGGCGGCCTCCGACGTCTACGCGCCGATTTCCGGCGAAGTGCTCGAGGTCAACGACGCAGTCGTCGCCGAGCCCGCGCTGGTCAATTCCGACCCCGCCGGCAAGGCCTGGTTTTTCAAGATGAAGATATCAGACAAGAGCGAACTCGGCGGCCTGATGGATGAGGCCGCCTACAAGGCCCACACAGCGTGAAATGACGAAGCCGGCCGCCACACCCACAGTGTCATCGTCCGCGGAAGCGGACGATCCAGTACGCCGTGACGTCTCGGTTCAATCGCCAATGCCTGCGTTTATTGGATGTCCCGCCTTCGCGGGGCATGACGAGAAATCATAAGGGAACAGCCATGACCGCGCACCGCAAACCCATTGACGAAGCCGCCACGACCTTCGTCCGCCGTCACATCGGTCCCTCGCCCCGCGACATGTCGGCGATGCTGGAAACCGTAGGCGCGGCGAGCCTTTCCGCGCTGATGGCGGAAACCCTGCCCGCCTCGATCCGCCAGCAGGCGCCGCTCGATCTCGGCACCCCCCTGAGCGAGACCGAGGCGCTTTCGCATATGCGCGCCCTCGCATCACAGAACGAGCTCTTCACCTCACTGATCGGACAAGGCTACTCCGGCACGATCCTGCCGGCGGTGATCCAGCGCAACATCCTCGAAAGCCCCGCCTGGTACACAGCCTATACGCCCTATCAGCCGGAGATCAGCCAGGGCCGGCTGGAAGCCTTGTTCAACTTCCAGACCATGATCGCCGACCTCACCGGGCTCGACGTCGCCAACGCCTCGCTGCTCGACGAAGCGACCGCTGCGGCCGAAGCCATGGCGCTGGCCGAACGCGCCGCGCAGGCCAAGACAAAATCCTTCTTCGTCGATGCCGAGGTGCATCCGCAGACCCTGGCCGTGCTGCGCACCCGCGCCGAGCCGCTGGGATGGAACCTGATCGTCGGCGATCCCCTGACCGATCTGGACAAAGCGGAGGTGTTCGGCGGCCTGCTGCAATATCCGGCCTCGTCGGGCGCGGTGCGCGACCTGCGCCCGGCGATCGCAGGGCTGCGCGCCAGGGGCGCGCTCGCGATCGTCGCCGCCGACCTGCTGGCGCTGACGCTGCTGGCCTCGCCGGGCGAACTCGGCGCCGATATCGCCATCGGTTCGGCGCAGCGGTTTGGGGTGCCGATGGGCTATGGCGGGCCGCATGCGGCCTATATGGCGGTGCGCGATGCGCTGAAGCGCTCACTGCCCGGGCGCATCGTCGGCCTGTCGATAGATTCGCGCGGGCAGGCGGCTTATCGGCTGGCGCTGCAGACCCGCGAGCAGCATATCCGCCGCGAAAAGGCGACCTCCAACATCTGCACCGCGCAGGTGCTGCTGGCGGTCATCGCCTCGATGTATGCGGTCTATCACGGCCCCGAAGGGCTGACCCATATCGCCCGCACCGTCCATCGACGCACGGCCGTGCTGGCGGCGGGACTGCGCAAACTCGGCTTTGTCCTGGGGTCGGAGGCGTTTTTCGACACGATGACGGTGGATGCCGGCAACAAGCAGAGCGAGATCGTCGCCCGCGCGCGCGATGAAAAGATCAACCTTGGTGTCGGTCAGGGCACGCTTCGCATCGCCCTGGACGAGACCACGACGCCTCAAGTCGTCGAGGCGGTGTGGCGGGCGTTCGGCGGCAGACTGGCTTACGCCGATGTCGAGGCCGGCGCCCGCGATGCGCTGCCCGCGGACCTGAAGCGCAGCGGCGCCTTCCTGAGCCACCCGGTGTTCCATGCCCACCGCTCGGAGACGGAACTGCTGCGCTACATGCGCAAGCTCAGCGATCGCGACCTCGCGCTCGACCGCGCCATGATCCCGTTGGGCTCCTGCACCATGAAGCTCAACGCGACAAGCGAGATGATCCCGCTGACCTGGCCTGAATTCGGCAGCCTGCATCCGTTCGCGCCCGCGGAGCAGGCAGGCGGCTATCACGCGCTGTTTGCCCGATTGGAAAAATGGCTGTGCGATATCACGGGCTATGACGCGATCTCGCTGCAGCCGAATTCGGGCGCGCAGGGTGAGTATGCCGGACTGCTGGCGATCCGTGGCTATCACGCCTCGCGGGGCGAGCCGCAGCGCAAGGTGTGCCTGATCCCCTCCTCGGCGCACGGCACTAATCCGGCTTCCGCCCATATGGCCGGCATGGAGGTCGTGGTGGTCGGCTGCGACAGCAGAGGCGACGTCGACGTGGCCGATTTGCGCGCCAAGGCCGAAAAACACTCGCACGATCTCGCCGCGGTCATGATCACCTATCCCTCCACGCACGGCGTGTTCGAGGAACACATCCGGGAGATCTGCGACATCGTTCACGGCCATGGCGGACAGGTCTATCTCGACGGCGCCAATCTGAACGCGCAGGTCGGACTGTCGCGGCCTGGCGATTACG
>NZ_JADGRI010000150.1 GCF_017881085.1 Bradyrhizobium sp. | reverse complement strand
CAGATGCCGTTCGAGGCGCTGCTGGCGGCGACCGCGCAGGAGAGCGTGGCGCATCGCTGCGTGGTGATCGGCGAAGATCTCGGCACCGTGCCGGAAGGCTTTCGCGAACAGATGGCCGACTGGGGCATCTGGTCGTATCAGGTGATGATGTTCGAGCGCGACGACCATGGCCGGTTTCGCGGCATCGATTATTATGCGCCGAACGCGCTGGTCACCTTCAATACCCACGATCTGTCGACCTATGCCGGCTGGCGCTCGTTCAGCGACCTCAGGCTGAAGCGTTCGCTCGGCATCGATCCCGGCGAAAGCGACGACGCGCGCTGGCATGCGCTGGCGATGCTGAGCGATATCCTGCGTCACCACGCCATCGAGGACCATGATCTCTACGCGGTCGTCGGTTTCCTGGCGCGGACCAAGTCCCGCCTGCTGACAATCTCGCTGGAGGACCTGCTTGGCGTGATCGACCAGCCCAATATTCCCGGCACCGTCGACGAACATCCGAACTGGCGTCGGCGGTTGCCGCTGGCGCTCGACGAGATCGCGGCGGCGATCGACGTTGCCGCGCTCAAGCGAGCCACGGAGACGCGGACGCACGTCGCGGTTTGATGCGCCTTCATTTCAGCGGGTGAGAGTTTGTCCGGTCGAATCGAAGACTATGGATTGATCGGCGATTGCGAGACCGCGGCCCTGGTCGGCCGCGACGGCTCGATCGACTGGCTATGCTGGCCGGCGTTCGATTCCGACGCCTGCTTTGCCGCGCTGCTCGGCAGCCACCGCAATGGCCGCTGGCTGATCGCGCCGGCCGAGGAGGTCACAAAGACCTCCCGCCGCTATTGGGACAAGACGCTGATCCTGGAGACGCGGTTCGAGACTGCAAGCGGCACCGTCGCGGTGGTCGATTTCATGCCGCCGCGCGGCCATGCCTCCGACGTCGTCCGGCTGGTGCGCGGCGTGAGCGGCCGCGTCAAAATCACGATGCAACTCGTGATCCGCTTCGGCTTCGGCACCGACATCCCCTGGGTCAAGCGCACCGAGGACGGCGCGGTGCTGGCGATCTGCGGGCCCGACATGACCGTGCTGCGCACTCCGGTGGAGACCCGCGGCGAGGACCTGACCACGGTGGCCGATTTTTGGGTAGGCGAGGGCGAAACCGTTCCCTTCGTGCTGACCTATGGGCCGTCGCATTTGCCGGTGCCAAAACCCATCGACCCCGCGTACGCGTTGCAAGCCACCGAGGATTTCTGGACCGAATGGTGCAGCCGTTGCACCTATGAAGGCGATCACCGCGATCTCGTGATGCGATCGCTGATCACGCTGAAGGCGCTGACCTATGGTCCGACCGGCGGCATCGTCGCCGCACCCACGACCTCGCTGCCGGAAAAGCTCGGCGGCGCACGCAACTGGGACTACCGCTTCTGCTGGCTGCGGGACGCCACCTTCACGCTGCTGGCGCTGATGAACTCCGGCTATACCGAGGAGGCGTCGGCCTGGCACAACTGGCTATTGCGCGCCGCGGCCGGCGAGCCGGCCAATATGCAAATCATGTACGGCATCATGGGCCAGCGCCGGCTGTTGGAATGGGAGACGGACTGGCTGCCCGGTTACGAGGGCGCGCAGCCGGTTCGGGTCGGTAACGCCGCGCACGCGCAACTGCAGCTCGATGTCTATGGCGAACTGATGGACGCCTTTCACCAGTCGCGCATGGCCGATCTGAAGCTCGATGACGGCAGCTGGGACCTGGAATGCGCGGTGCTCGAACATCTGGCGGAAGTCTGGGATCACCCGGATCACGGCATCTGGGAGCGGCGCGGCGACGGCATGCACTATGTTTCGTCGAAAGTGATGACATGGGTGGCATTCGACCGCGCCATCAAGAGCGTTGAAAAATTCGGCTTTGAGGCGCCGCTGGAGCGCTGGCGGGCCTTGCGCGATGAAATCCGCCGCGATGTCTGCGAAAAGGGATTTGACCCGAAACAGAACACGTTCGTCGAATCCTACGGCTCGCAGCTTCTCGATGCCAGCATCCTGCTGCTGCCCGCGGTCGGGTTCCTTCCTGCCTCGGATCCGCGGGTTCGCGGCACCATCGCAGCGATCGAAAGGCGCATGATGCGGGACGGATTCGTGCTGCGGCACGATCCGCGCGAAATCAGCGAAGAGAAGCAGCCGATCGAAGGCGCGTTTCTCGCCTGCAGCCTCTGGCTCGCCGACGCCTATGTGCTGGCCGGCGAGATCGAGAAGGCTCAGGCGCTGTTCGATCGCGTGGTGGCGGTCGCGAACGATCTCGGGCTATTGGCTGAGGAATATGATTCCGGCGCGGGGCGCCAGACCGGCAATTTTCCGCAGGCCCTGACGCATATCGCGCTGATCAACACCGCGCATAATCTCAGCGACGCCAGGAAGCCGAAGGAGAAGCCCGCGGTGCAGAGGTCCAAGTAGACGCAGAAACAAACTCTTGTCGTCCCGGCGGTTCGCTCGCGCGACTCGCTGGGAAGTCGGCTTTCTCTTCGCAGGTACGGAACTCGCGAGCCTCCGGTTTCTTGTCATCAAGATATTACTGGAGGTTGCCGGATGATCCGCTTGTTCGTGGCGACGATTTTGTCGGGTTGGCTGGTGTTTCCGGCCGTGGCAGCCGGCCTTGACGCGGCAGCCGTCAATAGCGCTGAACTCGGCTCAAAGCCTCCTGGCGAAGACAACATCGATGCAGCCGTCGTAAGGGCGCAGGTTCTGCTCGACCGGGCTAAGTTCTCTCCTGGAGAAATCGACGGCAAGCTTGGAGAAAACGCGCAAAAGGCCCTCACAGCCTTCGCCGAGGCGAAAGGTCTGGCTTCCGGCAAGGCGCTCACGCCGCGAGTATGGACAGCGCTTGTGGAGACCAACAAGGATCCCGTCATCGCCGAGTACACGATCTCTGACAGCGACGTGAAGGGGCCGTTCCTGGAAAAACTCCCGGCGAAAATTGAAGATATGAAGAGCCTGAAGGCTCTCGGCTATACGAGCCTGCGCGAAGCCATCGCCGAAAAATTTCATATGAGCGAAGGGCTACTGGCGACTCTGAACCCTGGCAAGAAGATCGATCACGCCGGCGAAACTATTCTCGTTGCCAACGTCCTCAACAAACAGCCCAAATTGACGATTGGCCGAATCGAGGTCGATAAA
Source organism: Bradyrhizobium sp. (assembly GCF_017881085.1). Taxonomy (GTDB): domain Bacteria; phylum Pseudomonadota; class Alphaproteobacteria; order Rhizobiales; family Xanthobacteraceae; genus Bradyrhizobium. The sequence continues at coordinate 9,065 of NZ_JADGRI010000150.1, read as the reverse complement.
TCGCGTCAGACCGTAAAGGCATTCGACCACTCAGGTGCGCTGATCGCGTTCTTTCCGGCGACGGTGGGAAGCGAGGAGAAGCCGACCCCAACCGGGAGTCTGAAGGTCGTCTCCGCTGATGCAAACCCCAACTACCGCTATAATCCCGACTACAAATTCAAAGGCGTCAAATCCAAGGAGGCTTTCACGATCAAGCCCGGGCCGAATAACCCGGCGGGATCGTACTGGATCGGGCTCTCGGCGGAGGGATATGGCATCCATGGGACGCCCAATCCTTCAAAGGTCAGCAAATCTGAATCTCACGGTTGCGTGCGGCTAACCAATTGGGACGTCGGCTGGTTGGGCAGCCATGTCAAGAAGGGAACGCCCGTCGTGTTCGTCGAGGCGCCGGAAGGCGGCCGAAAGAGCTGAGCGGAACCGCGGCCGAAAAAACGGGTCCGCGGCCTGCGAAGGCAGGTCCATAACCACCGGCGCCAACTGTCAGGACTGGGCCGGGACGACGTGTGGCCAGGCGCGCGCAAGCCAGGGCCTAGCCCGTTGCGTTATTCCGCAAAATCATCTCGATCGCGCCCGCAAAACCATCGTCCTCGTTTGACGCCGTGACCTGCGTCGCCTGCTGCTTGACGTCGTCGGTGGCGTTGCCCATTGCGATCGACAGGCCGCTCTTTTTGAACATCGCCAGATCGTTCTGCATGTCGCCGATGGTGGCGACCTGATCGGTCGGGATGGAGAGACGCTTCGCCATCGCCTCCACGAAGGTGCCCTTGTCACGGCCCGGCGGCGTGACGTCGAGGTAATAGCTTTGCGATCGCACCGCGGTCGCCTGCGTGCCCACCGCCTTGAGCATCGCGGCTTCGCAGCGTTGCAACAGCGCCGGATCGGAACTGGAGCCGACGATCTTGCAGGCCGCCGCGAGATAGGGGGAAAAATCCGTAACCACGGTCGGATCGGCCCGGATCGCGCGCTTTTCGTTCGGAACGTATTCGCCGTCGCCGTTGCGGGTAAGCCAGTTCTCGTTGGTGAACAGCCAGATATCGATCCCGAATTCGTTCAGCACCTCGAGACTGCGCGCGACCGCTTGTGCGGGGATCAAATGCTGCTCGATTGGCTTCAATTGCGGATCGACGATCGAGCTACCGTTGAAGGCGCCGATCGGCAGCGTGATCGCCAGCGGCTCGATCAGGAAGCGCATGCCGATGGTCGGGCGGCTTGAGGTGATGGTGAAGCCGATGCCGGCCTCGTGCAGCCGCCGCACCGCGTCCCTCGCGCCGTCGGTCAGGGCTTTGTCTTTTGTTATCAGCGTTCCGTCGACATCGGAGACAACGAGGGCGATGCGGGTCATGCGCGGTTCCTGCGGGCCACGCCGCTATCAAGGGGACCAAGCCTGAGCTGGCGGACGATGTCATCGACGATCGCGTCAACCGAAGCGTCGATCGACACGGTCACCGGGTTTTCACGCGCATCCGGCGGTTCCAGGGTCTCGAACTGGCTTTCCAGCAGTCCCGGCGGCATGAAGTGGTCTTTGCGCTGCGTCAGTCGGTTCGCGATCAATGCCTGCGTGCCCTCGAGAAAGATGATGCGGACATCGTTTCGTCCGTGCACCAGCACGTCGCGATAGGCGCGCTTCAGCGCCGAGCAGGCGATCACGGCATGCTGGCGGGTGAGGCAGACCCGGTCGATCTCGTCCGCAATCGCCATCAGCCACGGCCAGCGGTCGTTGTCGGTCAGCGGCTGGCCGGCGCTCATCTTGGCGACGTTGCTCGGCGGGTGAAACTTGTCGCCATCCTCGTAGCTCCAGGCCAGCCGTTCGGCCAATCTTTCCGCGATGGTGCTCTTGCCGGAGCCGGACACACCCATCACGATCAGCGCGCAGGGTATCTTGTCCGTTTTATTGTCCACGAAAGCCCTCCGGAAGCGCGGCCTGGTCCACGAGCCAAACGGTCTCTTCAGTGGAATGCGCCTGGTTCGCCGGCAGGTTCTCGCCTGCGAGCACGCGCGTCAAGACCGCGCGCTTGTCCGGGCCGGCGACCTCGAACAGCATTTCCCGGCAGGAGCCGAGCGCCGATAAGGTCAGCGTTACCCGCGGCACGAAGGGTTCCACATGCGCTTCGGGGACGCCGACCACCCAGCGTTCGGTCTCGTCGATGGCTGGATAGAGGGGAAACAGCGATGCGGTATGCCCGTCCGGCCCGACGCCCATCAACACGACGTCGAACAGGGGCCTCGTGGGATCGAGGCGGTCGGCGCCGTAAAACGACTGCAGGATAAGCTCGTAGCGCCGCGCGGCCTCGTCCGGATTGACGGTGTCGGTCGGGATCGGATGGATGTTGGTCGCGGGCGCGCAACAATCGAGAAACGCCCGCCGCGCCATCGCCATGTTGTTGAGCGGGTCGTCGGGGCTGACGAAGCGCTCGTCACCGATGAACCAGTGCACGCGATCCCAGGGGATCTTGCTGCGCCAGGGATCGGTAGCGAGCAACTGGTAGAGCTCTTTCGGGCTTGACCCGCCGGTGAGGCAAATCGCGACTCGACCGCTATTGGCGGCTATCCGCGCCAGAATCCGCTCCGCCGCGGTTTTCGCGAGCGCAGCCGAATCGGAAACCGTGATCACCTGGCGATTTTCGTTCCCGTTCATCCGGCCTAACCGAGCTTCCGCCAGCTGCGGCCGTCGCGCTTGAGCAGTTCTTCGGCGTCGGCGGGACCCTCGCTGCCGGCCTTATACTTCTCGAGCCCCCTGGCGCCGGCCTTCTTCCAGGCGTCGAGGAATGGCTGCACCGCCTTCCAGCCGGCCTCCACGCTGTCGGCGCGCTGGAACAGGATGTTGTCGCCGATCATGCAGTCGTAGATCAACGTTTCATAGCCGGTCGCGGGCTCGGCCTTGAAATAGTCCTTGTAGCGGAACTTCATCTCGACGCCGCTGGTCGTAATCGTCGGCCCCGGCACCTTGGTGTTGAACTGCAGCGCGATGCCTTCGGTCGGCTCGACGCCGATCACGAGATAATTCTCCGCCAGCGTGTCGACCGGCGTGCAGTTGAACATCGCGAACGGCGCCTGCTTGAACTTGATGGCCACTTCCGTGCGCTTGATGCCCAGCGCCTTGCCGGTGCGCAGGTAGAAGGGCACGCCGGCCCAGCGCCAGTTGTCGATGCTCAGTTTCAGCGCGGTGTAGGTTTCGGTGGTGCTGCCGGGACCGACGTCCTCGGTCCGGGTGTAATCCTCGATCTCGGTGTCGCCGATCCTGCCGGAGAGATACTGGGCGCGTACGGAATTCTTCAGCGCCTCCTGCTCGCTCTGGGTCTGGATCGCCGCCAGCACATCGGCCTTTTCCGATCGCACCGAATGCGCGTCGAAGCGGATCGGCGGCTCCATCGCGACCAGCGACAGCAACTGGAACAGATGGTTCGGCACCATGTCGCGCAGGGCACCGGTGGCGTCATAGAAACTGCCGCGATGGCCGACCCCGAGCTTCTCGTCGACGGTGATCTGCACGTGATCGATATGATTGCGATTCCAGATCGGCTCGAACATGCCGTTGGCGAAGCGCAGCACCAGGATGTTCTGCACCGTCTCCTTGCCGAGGTAGTGATCAATCCGGTAGATCTGGTGTTCGGTGACGATGTTCAGCAGTTCGTCATTCAGGGCTTTGGCCGAGGCGAGATCGGTGCCGAACGGCTTCTCGACCACCAACCGCCGCCATGCGCCGTTGGCTTCTTCCAGCATGCCGGTGCGGCCGAGTTCGCGGCTGATCGGCGCGAACGCGGCGGGCGGCGTCGCCAGATAGAACAGCCGGTTGCCGCCGGTTGCGCGGTTGGTTTCCAGTTTCTCCAGCCGTTCCCGCATCGCATCGAACGAGGCCGGGTCTTTCGGATCGGCCTCGATGCTGGTGACGCATTCCAGGAGGCGCCTGGCGACCTTGTCGTCCACCGGGCGGGTGGCGTATTGCCGCAGGCCCTTCATCAGGCTATCGCGCAGATCGTCGCTGGTCGTGCCCTTGCGGGCAACGCCGACCACGCAGAATTTGTCGGGCAACAACCCGGTCGCTTCGAGATTATAGAGCGATGGCATCACCAGCCGGTGCGTCAGGTCGCCGGTGGCGCCGAAGATCACGAAGGAGCAGGGGTCGGGCTTCTTCTGATTGGTGAGCTGGGTCAGATTTGGAAGGGCATCTGTCACGAGCGTCCGGCCTTTGGCTTGACGAGGTCGGGCGCGTTTTGCCGAACCGGGTCGGGATGCTGCTGCGGCTCCTTGTGGCCGCCGAAACCATCGCGCATCGCGGACAGTATCTTTTCGGCGAAGGTGTGCTCCTTGCGCGAGCGAAAGCGCGCGAACAAGGCCGCGGTCAGAACCTCGGCCGGCACCGCCTCGTCGATCGCGGCGTTGACGGTCCAGCGGCCCTCGCCGGAATCCTCGACGAAGCCGGAATAATGATCGAGCGTGTCGTTCTTCGCCAGCGCCGAGGCCGTGAGGTCGAGCAGCCAGGACGGAATCACGCTGCCGCGCCGCCACACCTCGGCGATATCGGCAATATCGAGATCGAACCGATGTTCGGCCGGAAGCGCTTCGATATTGGCGTTCTTCAAGATGTCAAAACCCTCGGCATAGGCCTGCATCAGGCCGTACTCGATGCCGTTGTGCACCATCTTGACGAAGTGCCCGGCGCCGACCGGGCCGGCATGAATGTAACCCTGCTCGATGCGCGGATCGCGTCCGTCGCGCCCCGCGGTGCGCGGGATATCGCCGATTCCCGGCGCCAGTGTCGCGAAGATCGGATCGAGGCGGTCGACGACAGCCTTGTCGCCGCCGATCATCATGCAATAGCCGCGATCGATGCCCCAGACGCCGCCTGAGGTGCCGACGTCGATGTAATGGATGCCGCGCTCCTTCAACGCCTTGCCGCGGCGGACGTCGTCCTGCCAGAACGTGTTGCCGCCGTCGATGATGACGTCGCCGGGCTCCATCAGCTTCGAAAGTGCATCGATGGTGGCTTCCGTGATCTTGCCGGCGGGGAGCATCACCCAGGCGGTTCGCGGCTTTGTCAGCTTCTTGACGAAATCCTCCAGTGCGCCGCTGCCGACCGCGCCGTCGGCGGCAATCGCCGCGACGGCCTTGGCGTCCTTGTCGTACACGACCGTCGTGTGTCCGTGCTTCATCAGCCGGCGGACGATATTGCCGCCCATCCGCCCCAAGCCGATCATGCCGAGCTGCATATGTATATCCTCAGTTCAAAGCTTCCGTGATTGCCGTATCGAGCATCTTGAGGCCCGCTTCGAGATCGCCCTTCAGGTGCACGCGCAGCGCGCGCCGGCCGCGCTCGGTCAGCACGTCGAAATCGCCGCGCGCCTGCGCCGCCTTGATCACGCCAAAGCTGGCCTTCTGGCCTGGCACGGCGAGATCTTTGGAGTCGTCGGCCGTGATCTGCAGGAACACGCCCGAGTCGGGCCCGCCCTTGTAGGCCTGCCCGGTGGAATGCAGGAATCGCGGGCCGAATTCGGCGCAGGTCGCGACATGGCGCTTGTCGCGCACGGCAAGCCGCATGTGCTGCAGGGCGTCGATATGCGCCGTATCGCGCTCGATATAGGCAAGCAGCGCCACGTAATCGTCGGTGCCGGAGCGGGAGAAATGCGCCTTCAGCCATGAGCCGAGATCACCGTTCGCGCCGGCCTGGCGCAGCGCTGCGGCATTTTTCTCGTCGGTGTAGAGGTCGGCCTGCGCTGACGACATCACTGGTTCTTCCGCCGGAAGCTTGCCGGACTTTTCGAACGCCGCCGTCAGTTCGCGGGTCTTGATCTTGGCGGCCTCGACGTCGGGCTGGTTGAACGGGTTGATGCCAAGCACCGCCCCGGCCACCGCCGTCGCCAGTTCGAACCGGAAGAATTCCTGGCCGATATGTTCGATCGACTTCATGACAATGCGCACCACGGGATGGCCGGCCTTTTCCAGCGCGGCCAACTTCCCGTCATGCGCGGCGTCGTCCTCGCCCTCGGTCCTGATGTCGATGAAGAACCGGTCCTGGCCGTAAGTAGCGGGATCGGCCAGCGGCTCGCCATCGATCGGGATCAGGCCCTTGCCTTCCTTGCCGGTGGACTCCGCGATCAGCTGCTCGGCCCAAGCGCCGAAATCGGCGATCTTCCTCGACGACAGGATGGTCACCTTGTCGCGGCCGTCGAGGCCGGCCAGCCCCATCGCGAGTCCGAGCTGTACGCCGGGATTTTCATGCGGCGGCACGTCCGGTCCGCACGAGAGCGCCATCGAAAGCGTATGCTTTATCAACGTACGGACGTCGATGCCGGCGGTCGCGGCGGGCACCAGCCCGAACGGGGACAGCACGGAGTAGCGTCCGCCGATGGTGGGATCGCCGTGGAAGATGCGCGCGAAGCCCTGCTTGGCCGCGACTTTCTCAAGCGACGAGCCGGGATCGGTTACCGCGATGAAGCGGTGCCCGGCCTTCTCTGCGCCGATCGTCTCGGATACCCGGGCGAAGAAATAATCCTTCATCACGTTCGGTTCGGTGGTGCCGCCGGATTTGCTGGAGACGATGAACACGGTGTTGGCGAGATTGATCTTCGCTTGAAGGCTGCGCACCTGCGCCGGATCCGTCGAATCGAGCACATGCAGCCTGGGGAAGCCGGGCTGTTTCGCAAAGGTTTCCGCCAGCACCTCGGGCCCGAGGCTCGATCCGCCCATGCCGAGCACGACGGCGTCGCTGAAATTCTGTCCCTTCACGCGATGCGCATAATCCTCGTAGTCGGCGATATCGGCTGCCGAGGGGCTGTGGAGCCAGCCCAGCCATTTGTTCTCGTCGGTCCCGGTCCAGACCGATTTGTCGTGCTGCCAGAGCCGGCGGATCGTCGCCGCGGCGCGCCACTCTTCGGTGGTTGTCTCGACCGCTTTGCCGATTTCGCTCCCGAGCGCCAGCGCCTGCCGGTCGAGACCGGCGCCGAGCACGGTGGCGCGCTTGTGCGCGACCGCGCCATAGAGCTTGTCGGCGGCGTCGGCGAACAGCCTGACGCCGTCCTTGACCAGTTCGGCCGTAATTGCATCGAGCGAAATGCCGGATTTTTCAAGCTCGGCGAGGACATGTTTGGCGTCCTCGATATTTTCCTCAAGACTGTCGCGCGGCGTGCCGTGGTCGCGGAAGGCGTCGAGCGTCGCCGGCGGAACCGTGTTGACGGTGTTGGGGCCGATCAGCTCCTCGACATAGAGCACGTCGCTATAGTCCTTGTTCTTTGTGCCGGTCGAGGCCCACAGCAGCCGCTGCGGTTTTGCGCCCCTGCCCGCAAGCTTGTCCCAGCGCGGGCCGGAGAACAGCCGCTTGTATTCCTGATAGGCGAGTTTGGCGTTGGCGATGGCGACCTTGCCCTTCAGCGCGGCGAGCCGCTCCTTCTCGGAGGGGTCGTTGGCGCGCGCGATCTTCTCATCGAGCTGCTTGTCGACCGCGCTGTCGATGCGGCTGACGAAGAAGCTGGCGACGCTCGCGACATGTGAGGGGTCGCCGCCGGCCTTGACGTATTTTTCGAGGCCGGCGAGATAGGCCTTGGCGACCTCGACATAGACCTTCTGCGAGAACAGAAGCGTGATGTTGATGCTGATACCTTCGCCGATCAGATGCTGGATCGCGGGCAGGCCTTCCGGCGTCGCCGGCACCTTCACCATCAGATTCTTGCGGCTGACGTCATTCCAGAGCCGCTCGGCCTCGGCGATGGTGCCTTTGGTGTCCATCGCCAGATAAGGCGAGACTTCGAGGCTGACAAAGCCGTCGTCGCCGTTCAACTGATCATAGACCGGCCGCAGCACATCCGCCGCATTCTGGATGTCCTCGATCGCCACATGCTCGAACAGCTCGGCCACCGGGCGGTCGCCCCTTTTTAAGGCATACCCGATCGCGCCGTCATATTCGTCGGAACTGCCGATCGCCTTCTCGAAAATCGACGGATTCGAGGTGACGCCTTTGACGCCGTCGCTATCGATCAATTTTTGCAGATCGCCCTTGGCGACGAAGCCGCGGGCCAGGAAATCCAGCCAGATCGCCTGACCGTGGTTTTCGAGTGCTTTGACGGGATTCATGATGGCCTTGTTCTGTTCGAGCCGGTCCCTTTCGGGGTCCCGCACCATCCGGCGGGAAGCCGAATGGTGTCAACCGCACCTTATCCGTTCCTTAGAGGGTGCCGACGAAGGGAATATGCGGATCCCCGCACCATAACGCCATTCACAACATATCGATCCCGGAGAATCCGTGGTTCAGCGTTGATTCCCGGAGGGATTTTCGCAAACGAACGGCGATGCACCGCGATGCGCCGGTGCCGGCGGCGCCCGTCAGTTCGGCGGTGTGTCGCGGGGAATGCGGTGGGTATCGGCTAGCGCAGGCCGGCGTTGATCTTGTCCAGCGCGGCGGAGCCGGGGCAAAGCGCCTTGGCGTCGAGCGTGTTGAGCGGCGTGTCCACGGTGTCGAGATGGGCGTGCAGGTCGTCCGCCTCGGGATCGATGTAGAGCAGGCCGGTCACGATCTGGCCCTTGGCGGCGTGCTTTTGCAGGAACGTCATCGCCGCCAGGCGATCGTTCGGGTCGTAATCCGCATCGATCTTGCGCAGCGCCAGCCGCGATCCGTCGTGCTGTTCGACCATCTGCACGGTGCCCGGCTCGTAATCGACCGTGATCGGGTCGCGGCCCAAGAGCACGTCGAGGCGATTCACCGCGTCGTTGTGCTCGCGGACATAGTCGAAACTCTTGGTCGAGCCGGCATGGTTGTTGAAGGCGATGCAGGGGCTGATGACGTCGATGAAGGCCGAGCCGCGGTGCTCGATGGCGGCGGAGATCAGCGGCACCAGCTGGGACTTGTCGCCGGAGAAGCTGCGCGCCACGAAGGTCGCACCCAGCTGCAGCGCGATCGCCACCAGGTCGATGGCGTTGTCGGTATTGGTGACGCCCTTCTTGGACTTCGAGCCGCGGTCGGCGGTGGCCGAGAACTGGCCCTTGGTCAGGCCGTAAACGCCGTTGTTCTCGACGATATAGGTCATGTTGACGCCGCGCCGGATCGAATGCGCGAACTGGCCGAAGCCGATCGAGGC
>NZ_JADGRI010000149.1 GCF_017881085.1 Bradyrhizobium sp. | reverse complement strand
CGGCGCGGATGGGCCAGCATATCCCCCGTTATCTGCAAGGCGTTTTCCAGGAAGCGCTCGCCCTCGGCGGTCAGCTCGATGTCCTGTTTCTTCTGCCGCACCAGCCGCTGCTTCTTCAGGCTGTCGAGCATCTGCACGCCGAGATCGCCGGCGAGATGGTCGTAGCAGATCCGCGCGCGGCGCAAGGCCGGGTCCTTCGGTCCGGTGCGCACGCGCATGTGACCGGCGCGCGCGGCCAGCCCCGCGAGGCCTTCGAGCACGCCGGCGACGTCGGGATCGCTGAGCCGGTAATAGCGGTGCCGGCCCTGTTTCTCCGGCTCGACCAGGCCGCCGGCCTCGAGCTTCGAAAGATGCGAGCTCGCGGTCTGCGGGGTGACGCCGGCCTGGTGCGCGAGCTCGCTCGCGGTCAGCGCGCGGCCGGTCATCAGGGCCGTCAGCATGTTGGCGCGCGCGGGGTCGCCGACCAGCGAGGCGACCATGGCGATGTCGGGACCTGCTTTCATCCTTCGATGATAGCCGAAGCATCGACGTCGATCAAGCGGCTACATTGATTGCGTTCGAAGCTTCGGAGGCTCCCGTGACCGTCACCGTTTTCATCCGCTACCAGATCGATCCGTTCAAGCCCGCGATGTTCGAGCAATACGCCAGACGCTGGCTCACCATCATCCCGAAATGCGGCGGCGACCTGATCGGCTACTGGATGCCGCATGAAGGCACCAACAACATCGCATTCGCGCTGATTTCCTTCGAAACTCTCGCGGCCTACGAAGACTACCGCGCGCGGCTGCGCGCCGACCAGGAAGGCATGGCCAATTTCGGTTTTGCCGAGGAGAACAAATTCATTGTTGCGGAGGAACGGACGTTCCTGCGCAAGGTGACATTGTAATGACTCCCAAGCATAATGGCCTCCAGCCGCCAGGGAGGCATGAATGATAGCCGTGATCTTCGAAGTCTGGCCCAAGCCGGAGCACAAGCAGGAATACCTCGATCTTGCGGCCGAACTCAGGCCGGTGCTCGAATCCATCGACGGCTTCATTTCCATCGAGCGGTTCGAGAGCCTGACCGAAAGCGGAAAAATCCTGTCGCTATCGTTTTTCCGCGATGAAGCCGCCGTCGCGGCGTGGCGCAATGTGCCCCAGCATCGCAAGAGCCAAAGCAAGGGCCGGGCGAAGATCTTCGAAAATTACCGGCTGCGCATCGCCGGCGTGATCCGCGATTACGGCATGAGCGATCGGGAGCAGGCACCGAAGGACAGCCGCGCCGTTCACAGCGCGCACTAGCGTGGCAGGCCGTGCGCGGATATCGTCGCTAAGCGAGATAAAACAGGGAGGCAATCATGCCGGTCACGACAGCAGACAAGCGCGCCACATTCCGCAAGCTGCACGAAACCGGATGTTTCGTGATTCCGAATCCCTGGGACGTCGGCAGCGCGCGGGCGCTGCAAAGCATGGGCTTCAAGGCGCTGGCATCCACCAGCGCCGGCTTTGCCTGGTCGATCGGCAAGGCCGACAATCACGTCACGCTCGATGAGGTCTGCGAGCATCTCACCGCGCTGTGCGGCGCGGTCGATCTGCCCGTCAATGCCGACTTCGAGGGCGGCTTCGCGCACGAGCCGGAGAAGGTCGCCGCCAACGTGGTGCGCGCGGTCAGGACCGGTGTCGCCGGGCTGTCGATCGAGGATTCCACCGGCGACAAGGCCAAGCCACTGTATGAGCGCGCCCTCGGGATCGAGCGCATCAGGGCGGCGCGGGCCGCGATCGATGCTGACAAAAGCGGCGTGTTGCTGGCCGGCCGCTGCGAAGGTTTTCTGGTCGGGCAGGCGGATCTCGCCATGGTGATCGACCGGCTGCAGGCCTATGCGGAAGCAGGCGCCGATTGCCTGTACGCGCCGGGCATCCGCACCAAAGAGCAGATCTCGGCGGTGGTGAAGGCCGTGCATCCGAAGCCGGTCAATTTGCTGCTGGGGTGGCCCGGCCTCTCGGTTGCCGAAGCCGCGGAGCTCGGCGTCCGCCGCATCAGCGTTGGCGGCTCGCTGGCGCGCGCCGCCTGGGGCGGTTTCATGCGCGCAGCGAAGGAAATCGCGGAGCAGGGGACGTTCAACGAACTCGGCAATGGTTATGCCGGTGGCGAGTTGAACAAGATGTTGGGCTAGGGCGCGGCAGGCTCCAAGCTGGGGCACGCGGTCATCTGCACTGGCATGGTCAGCCAATGCTTCCGTGATGACGTTGATCAGCCCGCCCTACGGTTGGAGATTTCGCCGAAGAAACTGTACCGCATCGGCGATTGATTGCGCGCGAACCGCTGCGTCAAACCCCACCGAATATCCGGGAGCTTCCTTCATGCACGCGCCGAAGAAGTCCGGGTCGAACGGCTTTGCCTGCTCGTCGATAAGAAACATGAGCCGGTTTGGCCCGAGCAGAATGAGCGGACATTTTTTCGCGCTGACCAACTCCGGAAAAAAGCGCGCAGGCACCACGCCGGGAACCGTCCACGCATGGTAGGCGCCCGGATAGGTCACGATTTCGATCGGGGCCGGATTTCCCGCGGCGCGCGCGTAGGCCAGATAGCTCTCGACCTTCGCAGCAGGCAGATTCTCGTCTTTTCCGCCGAGCAGCATCAACACCGGAGACCCGGTATAGGCGCCGCGGTCGGCCACCGCGCCAAAGTTAAAGGCGGGATAGAAGGCGACATGCGCGGCAAATCGGGCTGGTCCGGGATCTAGCGCCGATCGAAGCTGCTCAATTGCCGTCAGATGAGCCACCTCAGCGCCAAACGAAAAGCCCAAAATGGCAATTCGATTGACGTCGATCCGGGGCTCGGTCGAAAGCCACCGCAGCGCGGCGTAAGCGTCCGCCACGCCGGAAGGCAAATAGCCCGGCGTTGCCGACATGGCCGGCCCGGTCGTACCGCGCGCGGCAAAGCTGTCATAGGTCAACGTGGCGAAGCCTGCTTTGCGCAGCTCGGCGGCGACATAGCCTTCATTGGCGTCACGATAGCCGTCAAGCGCGTGAACGACGATGACGGCGGGATAGCGATCCCCGGCCTGTTCCGGAAAGTCCAGCTTCGCTTGAATCGTAACCGTTCCAGTTGCGGCCTCCCGCGCCAGAAGCTGGCGAAAGCCGCTGTAGGTGGAAGATTGAAACGTGACTGCGGTGGTGCTCGCCTGCGGCGCCTGGCAATGCCCAGCCGTGGCTCCATATCCGATCATGGCCATCAGGACGCATAAGATCTGGTGCATGGGAGCGCCTCGCTTTGCCACGATCGGGCAGACTTGCCTGCGCATCCTGCGGGCGCAACCGCCCGCGAGACGTGAGGCAGGCCGGACGGGATGAAGATTGTCGCTGGCCAGGCACTTGGCAAGGGGGAGTCGATGGTCCGGTCGGCAGCAAAAAAAAGCAGCGGGCAAAGCTGCCCGCTGCGTAAAATAGCGTCTTCAAACTCCGTCGTTACTTGCTCGGCGCGCCCGTGGTCGGCGGATTGCCGGAGCGGTTGATGTCCTGGCCCGCGGGCGCCGAGGACGGCGGCGTCTGCGGCCGCGCGGGAGCCGCGCCCGTTGTCACGCCCTGGTCGGTGTTGGTGCGCGGGGTCAAGTCACGCATGCCCGGAGGGGCCGCGGGCGGCGACGACGGCGTGTTCTGCGCCGTAGATGCCGGAGGTGAGGTGCCGGCCTGGTTGATGGTCGAGTTGTTCAGACCGTAGAAGACCGCACCGAGCACCAAAGCGATGGCGATCGCGAACATCGCGATCTTGCCGGTATTGGCCGGACCTTCGGCAAGTTCAGGGTCCATCTGCACTTCATTGTCGAGGCGTGCCGCGCGGCGAAGCTCATCGTCGCGTTCGGCGCGGTAGGGATCATCGGGAGTACGATAGGGATCGTTGGGAGAACGCGTGGGATCGTTCGGGTTGCGTTCGTAAGCCATGATTGGGTTCCTCCGTTGCGCGAAGACAACCCCCCGCAGCCCGCAGAGGTTCCGGGAACAGACTTCCTTATCTCGCACCCTTTCACGGCCAATCTGGCTTGCCGTCCCGTTTTTCGAGCTATTCAGGATGGAACCCGTTACGTAAATAGCGGGAAATGCCGAAATTCATCTTCAACGAGGATCGCCGGTTAGGCGCGTTGAGAGCTATCCGGGTCTATGAGCAGGCCCGTTCGCGCTTCGATCGCTATTTCCGGGCTTTCCTGACCTCCGCCGCGCTCAGCAGCGGCGCCGCATTGCCCCAGGAATTCCGGATGTAATTGGTGACGTCGGCAATCTCCTGATCCGACATTTGTTTGGCATATCCCGGCATCGACCCGGCGTTGGGCGCGCGCGGCGTCGTCACCGTCTGCGCGCCGTCGAGGATGATGCGAAGCGTGCTGGCGGGATCGGCGGACTGCAGATTGGCATTGCCGGGCAGCGGCGGATAAATCCGCGGCGCGCCGCTGCCGTCGGCTTCGTGGCAGGCGATGCAGGCGCGGTCGTAGAGCGTCTTGCCCGCGCTGATCTCCGTAGCCGGCGGCGGGGAGGCCGCCGGTTCCGGTGCGCCCGAGGGCTGATCCTTCAGATACACCGCGATGGCCCGGAGGTCGGCGTCGCTCATCAGTGAGGTCGAATTGACCACGACTTCCGCCATTGGGCCGTCGGCGTGGCTCTTGCCGTTGCGGCCGCTTGCGAGGTATTCGGTGATGTCGTCGACGCTCCATGATTTCAGCCCGGCACGCGCGGCATTGTCGAGGCGCGGCGCGAACCAGCCGTCGACCGATCCGCCGCCAAAGGCGCGGCCGCGCTTGTCGGCGTCGAACATGTTCTTGGGCGTGTGGCATGCGCCGCAGTGCGCGGCGCCCCTGACCAGATAAGCGCCCCGATTCCACTCGGTGCTTTTCTGCTGGTTCGGCTCGAAGATGCCGGGCCGGAAGAACAGGTAATTCCAGAGCCGCATTACCACGCGATAGTTCAGCGGCCAGCGAAGCTGCGGCGGCGGCCGCGTGTTGCGGAAGGGAGTCAGCGTCGCAAGATAGGCGCGGATCGCCAGCAGATCCTGGCGGGTGAGTTTCGTGAAATAGGGATAGGGGAACACCGGGTAATAGCGCGAGCCGTCCGGCGCCACGCCGTAACGGAGCGCACGGGTGAAATCCTCGTCGCTCCAGGCGCCCAATCCGGTTTCGCGATCCGGCGTCAGGTTTGGCGAATAGACGGCGCCGAACGGGGTGTCGATGCGCTTGCCCCCGGCGAACGGCCTTGCCGGGTCGGCGGTATGGCAGCTCGCGCAATCGCCGGCGATGGTGAGCGCCTTGCCGCGCGCGATGGTCTCGTCCGAGGGGGCGGCTTGCGCCGCGCGAAAGCTGAATGCAGTGCACAAAAGCACGATCCCGAGAATCGCCCGCAGGGCGCAATGTCGTTCCGGCACCGATTTGTCTCCTGTTGAGGACAGTATAGCGCAAAAACGCGCAGGCGGGCGCGTCAGGACGTTTCGCGGCCGCCGCCCGCGGCGACACAAGCGCAAAGAGCCGCTGCGTTTTCAGGCATGAAATTGCGATTCGGGAACGCGGAACTGCGTTGCCGAGATTTGTGATGCGCCGGCCGCAAAAATCGACATAGACTGCCAAGGTACGATTTGGAGCAGGCCTAAAAGCTTGTTCTGGCAAGTTGAATTGCTAGGTAAGAACAGCCGGCGCGGCCTGCGGCCGCCTGAAGGCGCAAGAGGGCGGCAAGAGGGCGGAATGGGAATCAACCAAGGTCCGATCAGTCTCGACCAGAAATACACCCAGGGCTCAGGCCATGTCTTCCTGACCGGGATCCAGGCGCTGGTTCGGCTGCCGATGGCGCAAATCCGCCGCGACCGTGCCGCCGGGCTGAACACCGCCGGTTTCGTCAGCGGCTATCGCGGCTCACCGCTCGGCGGATACGACCAGCAACTGTTCGCCGCCCGCAAGCACCTCGAACAGTACAACATCAAATTCCAGCCCGGCGTAAACGAAGACCTCGCTGCCACCGCGATCTGGGGCTCGCAGCAGCTCAATCTTTCACCCGGCGCCAACCATGATGGCGTGGTCGGCATCTGGTACGGCAAGGGCCCCGGCGTCGACCGCTGCGGCGACGTGTTCCGCCACGGCAACGCCGCGGGCTCGGCAAAAAACGGCGGCGTGCTGTGCCTTGCCGGCGACGACCACGGCGCGAAATCCTCGACCGTGCCACATCAGTCGGACCACGCCTTCATCTCCGCGCTGATGCCCTATCTCTATCCCTCCAGCATCCACGAAATGATCGAGATGGGTCTTTTGGGGATCGCGATGTCGCGCTATTCCGGCTGCTGGGTCGGCATGAAGGTGATCACCGAGACCGTGGAGACCACGGCGGAAGTCGATCTCACCGACGAGATGAAACCGTTCATTATTCCGACCGATTTCGAGATGCCGCCCGGCGGTCTCAATCTGCGCTGGCCCGATGACCGCTACGACCAGGACCGGCGGCTACAGGACTACAAGGGCTTTGCCGCGATCGCCTTTGCCCGCGCCAACAAGGTCAACCGCATCACCATGGATTCGCCGAACGCGCGTTTCGGCATCATGGCCTCCGGCAAAAGCTACGAGGACATCAGGCAGGCGCTGCGCGAACTCGGGGTGACGCCCGAGGTCGCCGCCAAGATCGGCTTGCGGCTTTACAAGATCGGCATGCCCTGGCCGCTGGAGCCGCAGGGCGTGCGCGAATTCGCGGTCGGTCTCGAAGAGATCATGATCGTCGAGGAACGCCGCGAGATCGTCGAGAACCAGGTCAAGCAGGAACTGTTCAACTGGCGCGACGACGTCCGCCCGCGCATCGTCGGCAAGATGGACGAGCACGACAAGCGCTTCCTGCCCTTTGCCGAGGAACTCAGCGTCGCCTCATTGGCGAGCTCGCTCACCGAGCGGCTGTTGCGGCTCAACCTCAATCCCGAGATCGCGGCGATGCTGCGCGCCAAGGCCGACTGGTTCAACGGCCGCCAGGCCACCCAGATGCAGGCGGTCGCGCCGATCACCCGCACGCCGTATTTCTGCTCGGGCTGTCCGCATAACACCTCGACCAAGGTGCCCGAGGGCAGCCGCGCCTTCGCGGGCATCGGCTGCCACTTCATGGCGCTGTGGATGAACCGCAGCACCGAAAC
The DNA here is from genome assembly GCF_017881085.1 of Bradyrhizobium sp. Lineage (GTDB taxonomy): Bacteria > Pseudomonadota > Alphaproteobacteria > Rhizobiales > Xanthobacteraceae > Bradyrhizobium. Next base: position 5,127 of record NZ_JADGRI010000149.1, on the reverse strand, counting down.
GTTCACGCATATGGGCGGCGAGGGCGTGCCGTGGGTCGGTGTCGCTCCCTTCACCAAGGAAGAGCACGTGTTCGCCAATCTCGGCGACGGCACCTATTTCCACTCTGGCAGCCTCGCGATCCGTCAGGCGGTCGCCTCCAAGGCCAACATCACCTACAAGATCCTCTACAACGACGCGACCGCGATGACCGGCGGCCAGCACGTCGACGGCGAACTGTCGCCGCAGCAGATCACCTTCCAGCTGCACTCCGAGGGCATCCGCGACATCTACCTCGTGTCGGAAAATCCCGACGCCTATCCGGCTTCCGAGATCGCGCCGGGCACCAAGACCGCGCACCGCGACCAGCTCGACGAGGTCCAGAAGACGCTGCGCCAGGTGAAGGGCGCTTCGGCCATCGTCTTCGTGCAGACCTGCGCGGCCGAAAAGCGCCGCCGCCGCAAGCGCGGGACGCTGGAGGATCCGCAGCGCCGCGTCATCATCAATCCGGCGGTCTGCGAAGGCTGCGGCGATTGTTCGGTGCAGTCGAACTGCATCTCGGTCGAGCCGCTGGAGACCGAGATGGGCCGCAAGCGCACCATCAACCAGTCGACCTGCAACAAGGATTATTCCTGCGTCAAGGGATTCTGTCCGTCCTTCGTCACCGTCGACGGCGGCAAGCTGCGCCGCCGCGCGCCGGCCGATCTCGGCAATATCGGCGAACTGCCGGAACCGGCCTCGAAGCCGGCGCTCGACCGGCCCTATAACGTCGCCGTCGGCGGCGTCGGCGGCACCGGCGTCTTGACCATCGGCGCGCTGCTCGGCATGGCCGCCCATATCGAAGGCAAGGCCAGCATGATCCTGGACATGTCGGGCCTGGCGCAAAAGGGCGGCGCGGTGCTCAGCCATGTGCGGCTGTCCGAACATACCGCCGACGTTACCTGTTCGCGCATCGTCACCGGCACCGCCGATCTCGTGATCGCCGCCGACGAGGTCGTGGCGGCGGCCAAGGAAACCATGACGCTGTGCGAATCCGGGCGCACCTACGGCGTCATCAACAGCCACGTCATCCCCACCGCGGATTTCATCCTCAACCGCGATTTCAATTTCCAGAGCCGCAAGGTCAATCACGTCTTGGAAGCCGCGCTGCGCAAGGATTCGTCGTTCCTGGATTTCACCAGGCCGGCCGAGATCCTGCTCGGCGATTCCATCGCCACCAACATGATGATGATGGGTTATGCCTATCAGAAGGGCTTGTTGCCGTTGACGGCGGCCTCGATCGAGCAGGCGATCGAGGTCAACGGCGTCGCGATCAAGATGAACACGCAGGCGTTCCGGCTTGGCCGTCTGGCCGCCGCCGAGCCCGCGCGGATCGTGGCGATGATGAAGGGTCAGGACGACACGGTGGCGCCGAAGACCCTCGACGCGATGTCGCTCGACGAAATCATCACCCATCGAAGCGCGCTGCTGACGGATTACCAGGACGCGGGACTCGCCGAGCGTTATCGCAGACTGGTGACGCAGGTGCGCGATGCGGCGCTGAATGGCGGCTTCGGCGAGGAACTGCCGCGCGCGGTCGCGATCAACTACGCCAAGCTGCTGGCCTACAAGGACGAGTACGAGGTGGCGCGGCTTTACACCGACGGCCGTTTCGAAAAGCAGATCCGCGATCAGTTCGAGGGCTACTTCAAGATCAAATTCAACCTGGCACCGCCGATCATGGCCGGCGGCAAGGACGCGCTGGGACGGCCGAAGAAGCGGGCATTCGGCCCCTGGCTGATGCCGGTGTTCCGGCTGCTGGCGAAGCTGCGCCATCTGCGCGGCACGGCCTTCGACATCTTCGCCCAGACCCCGCACCGCAGGCTCGAACGCGACCTGATCGCCGGCTATGAAAAGGACGTCGCCTATGTGCTGACGGTGCTGTCGCCGCTGACGCTGGATACCGCGATCGAGATTCTCTCGCTGCCCGACCGTATCCGCGGCTTCGGGCCGGTGAAGGAGAAATCGATCGAGGACGCCAAGGCGCGCTACGCGCAACTGGCGAAGGATCTCGCCAACCCGCCGCCAGCGCCGCGCCAGATCGCCGCGGAGTAATCTCGAATCCGCCGGCGTGAATACGTAAATTTATCTCCGATCTCATCCTGAGGATAGCGCTTCTGCGCGCGTCTTGAAGGATGGTCGCGCGTTCACGTGTCGGGTCCATCCTTCGAGACGCGGCCAAGCGGCCGCTCCTCAGGATGATGTCGGTATTTGCTGAGGCTGTGTGAGCAGCGACAGTGCGTGCGGCAAGTACAATTTGTCATCCTCCGCGAACGCCGGCGGTCCAGTATTCCAGAGACGTCAGCGATTAATTGAGTCGCGGCACAGCGTGCCTGGGCGTGGACTCATAAAGGGCGCGTACTCATGAATCGAGCTTGATTGGTGCGGCTTTATCGATGTCCGCTATGCCCCGATAGCGACCAAATCCTGCACGCAGCGAAATGACGCAATCTGCCACAAGCAGACACCGGCGGCGGGCGCTGGTCGGATCGCTCGGATCGCGAAACCGCACCAGCACGGGGCGAATGTCTCTGCTCGCGCTTCAGACCATAGCTTTCGGATCCGGTATTGAACGTTTTCCGCCGTACGAACCTCGGGAGCGAGGGGTCTGGCTTCCGGCCACGAAAATGTCGTGCACGAGCCCGAGTTTCCCAAGCCCCCGAATAATCAGGCCATTGATGTCGATTTCGTACCAGGCGTGCGAAATATAGGCGTCCCGTGGAAACCGATGATGGTTGTTGTGCAGCCCTTCACCGAGGGTGAGGATCGAGATCACCAACTCGTTGGTCGTGCCATCATTGAGCTCGAAGCGACGGTAACCGTAGCGACCGTCGCTATGGCAGACCGAGTTGACCAGCGAGGTGGCCATGGTCATGACGTAGCTGCGGAACAGGCCAGAGAACAGCACGCAGCCGATCATGGTGTGGATCCCTCCAACTGCGTAGCCAATGGCGCCCGGAATGAAAACAGCCGACATCCCGTACCAGAACCAGCGCGTTCTAACGAAGAACATGGCGATCGGGTCGGCCAGAATATCCTTGGCGTAGTATTCGCCCTCGGTAGTGGCATGGTCGAACACCCAGCCGCCTTGCGCATGCAGCATCCCCTTGACGAAGCTGACATAGCGGTTGCCGACGCCGTCATAGTAAGGGCTGTGGACATCGCCGGGTTTGTCGGCGTGAAGATGGTGCCGGCGATGATTGGCGACCCATCTGAGCACCGAGCCCTGCACCGCCATCGTGCCGATCGCACAGAAGAACGCCCTCATGACCGGACCGCAGCGAAAGCTCCGGTGCACGAGCAGGCGATGTATGCCTGCGCCCATCCCGAACATGGTCAGCCAGAACATGCCGACGAAGACCGCAATCTCCACCCAGCCGATGCCTTGCATGATCGTCCAGACCAGCGCGGCGATCGAACCGGCGTAAATAATGCCGAACAGGACAAAGATCTCGCGAACCTTGGCGTCTACCAACGGGCCTTCAACAAGCACTCCTGGTGGCATTTTCTGGTCCGCACCTTCCTCCGACACCACGCCCTGAATTGTGGTCATTTGAGCTAATCCATTCATGGAAAACTAACTCTTCTGCGACGACCGTACAGACGCGGGTTATTTCTAGCAAGGTCGCGCCGATCATATTCGTCGCTGTACCGGTCGTTTATTTCCGATGGATTGGCAGCACGAGCCCGACCACGACGGCTGCATTATTCCCTGCAATTGTCATGTTCCTCGACGTGTTTGTGGTCGCGTTGCTGGTAGAGAAGAGCTTCGACATGTTCCGTAGCGTCCTCGGGACATGGCTGCCGTTCGCACTAATTTTCCTCCCTACATGGCTCACCGGGATTGTGATGGGCGTTCCGTCATAAGCCGAGTGAGACCTGCTCAACGAAGTCGTCAAAGGCGCGACTTCCGGTATGGGTCAAAATGCGAAATATTCACACTGAGCAGATCATTTCGGCTTTGCCTCCGACAACGGACATGTGGCGGCTGCCCCGCAATGACCGTTTCGGTGCCAGATTCGGAAGTCGCCATCGAAGACGACCGGGATTTTGCGGAGGCACAATTTGAGCCACCTCAAAGCGCGTCTATGGTTGTCTTCCTTAACTTCCAAGGTCGTGCGTTCCAAGGTCGAGCACCTCGATCCGACGAAACTCGGTGGGGTGGCTTTCGGCCTGAACCGCGATGAAGCCATGGGTCCGCGCTATAGTCGGAGACCATGGCTCCGACCGCGCCAGTTGCAGGTCGGAATACTCCATCACCTGACGGCCGTTGACGAAATAACGCACAACCTCGCCACCCTGCACCCCGGCTTCCGCCAGCACCCATTGGTCTCCCGGACAAGACGGGGCGTCGCTCGCTGTTCTTGCAAGCTTCTGCGTGACAAGTATCCAATCTCTTCGGATGCTTGCCCTAGCAAGCAATGTTCTGTTTGTCCTGTACGGCTTGTTCGCCCATATCTATCCAGTCTTTCTTCTCCAAATTATTCTGTTGCCTATAAATTTGCTGAAGCTCTATCGAATTCGATCCGCCGCGCATGCGGCGAAACTGGCCTGCTCGACCTTTGCCGGGATACCAGTTCAACCATTTCGATCGCTTGCGGAACATCCGGTCACACAAGCCGGGGTTGGGACGCCTGGCACTCGGCCTGCTTGATGCACGAGGTGATCGGACAGGCTGCACTCAACTCTAAATGCAGCGCGATATGCAAATGTATATTCGGGGATGCGGACTATGAGCCGAAGTACCGGCGAAGATTACCTTTGGGCTTCTCAGGCGCGAAGTAGTCAAACTCTGAAGTGGCGGCCCGTTCCCGGCGCTGCCTTCATGTCAATCGCGCAACCTTGGGGACAACCATCTGCAGCAGTTCAATTCCCAGTATCGGCTTTGCTGGATCGACATGCCGGCCACGTGACCGCCCGGTCGGGCTAGGATCGCGATGTCCGTTTACTGCCATAGCGGAATTAAGCAAGCACTGGTGTCGCGACACCGACAGAGCAGCCCGATTCCGACTAACTGTTTCATTGGAACCCGGCAGCGAACCACCCTCCCGCACCTTCAAACGCAAAGAAGTTGCTGAATTTCGATCTTCCGGACTTTCTTCTCGAATTCA
>NZ_JADGRI010000389.1 GCF_017881085.1 Bradyrhizobium sp. | reverse complement strand
TCGTTGCGGGCAAAGATACCGAAGGAATCGCCGACGACATAATCGAGACCGCAGCCGGTGAGATCGAAATCGATGTGCCAGGTCTCCTTTTCCGAGCCGGGCTTGTTGAGCAGGCGGCGCGATAGGAACGTTGCCGCGACCGGATTGTCGCGCGACCGGCCGGGCTCCGCCATGACGGCAGGCGCCGGTGCCACGGGCGCGAGTTCCGGCCCGCGTGAAGCGGCCGGCGCCGTTTCCAACTCCTCATGCAGCGCCTTCAGCATCCGCGCGGTTTCCTTGCCGCCGGGGACGCAGAGATTGAGACGCGCTTCGGCCTTGCTGGCGATCGCCTCGGAATAGTCTTGGCAATTGTAGCCGCACTGGCCGCAATCCTGCTGCGCCATCGCCGCCATCATCCGCCGCCGCATCGGGCGGCCTGCCGCAAGCTTCATGCGGTCGGCGATCGGCATGGTCTGGTCGTGCCAGGGCGCTTCGCCGTCGTCGCCATCGCCGACCGGGCCTTGCAGAACGGCGGCGCCCTGGTCGGTAGAAAGCGGCGTCGGACCATCGGTCGACAGCAGTCCAGCAAAGAAGCCGTTGAGCCAGGAGCGCTGCGCTTCCGAAAACGGCGCGCTTGCGGGGATGATTTCGATCTTGGGCGGAGGCGACATCTGGTTCATGTGGAAGCCTCTGCTTCAGCGAGCTTGCGCAATGTTTCGCCGTCGTGGCGGCGCGCGAATGTCAGGAATGTCTCTTCGGAGGAGGAACGGTGGGCCAGATAGGCCTTCAATAAGTTTTCCACGGTTCTCGGCGCGTCCTCGGCCTTGAGGTCGTGATAGACCTCCTGCCCGACATCGGCGTTCGGACCGAACCCGCCGCCGGCGAACAGATGATAGCCCTCGACGGTGTCGTCTTCCTCGCCGACCGGAACCTTGGCGGCGATCAGCCCGATATCGCTAATGTAATGCTGCGCGCAGGAATGGTGGCAGCCGGTGAGATGGATGTTGAGCGGCGTGTCGATCTCGACCCGCGGCTCGCACCAGTCGCCGATCGCGGCGGCGTGGCGCTTGGTGTCGGAGGCTGCGAACTTGCAGCCGGCATTGCCGGTGCAGGCGATCAGGCCGGCGCGGATCTGCGACGCCTTGGCTGAAAGGCCTGTCGCCTCGATGGCCGCGACGGCCAGCGCAACGTTCTCGTCGCGCACGCCCGATATCAGGAGGTTCTGCCAGACCGTCAGGCGGATATCGCCGTCGCCGAGATCGTGGGAGATCTTTGCCAACCCCCGCATCTGCTCGCAGGTTACCTTGCCGAGCGGCAGGGCGACGCCGATCCAGTTCAGGCCTTCCTGCTTTTGCTTGTGCACGCCGATATGCGCCATGCGGTCGAAGGCCGGTCGCGGTGTGAGGGCTTCGGCCGGCGCACGGGTCAGGGCATGGCCGAGCTTTTCCTCGACCAGCGTAAGGAATTTCTCCATACCCATGCCGTCGATGACGTATTTCAGTCGCGCTTTAAGCCGGTTGGTGCGGTCGCCGAGGTCAATGAACACGCGGACGACGGCGTCGGCGATCTTGGTCGCGTCCGCCGGCCTTACGATGATGCCGGTCTCCCTGGCAAAATCCTTGTGGCCGGTGATGCCGCCGATGCCCAGCCGAAACCAGACGCCGGGCTCCACGCCAAATCCGTCCTTCACTTCGATCGCGGCGAAGGCAATGTCGTTGGTATCTTCGAGCACGGCGATCTTGCCTGCGCCGTCGAAGGCGACGTTGAACTTGCGCGGCAGTCCCGTCAGCGAGCGGTCGTTGAGGATGTGATAGTGCCATTCCCGGGCATATTCGCGGGTATCGAGCAGTTCCTGGGGATCGATGCCGGCGGTGGGCGTACCCGTGACGTTGCGTATATTGTCGGCGCCGGAGCCGCGCGAGCACAGGCCGAGGTCCTGAATGCCCTCGATCAGGGCCACCGCGTGCTTCGGCGGAATTTCGCGCACCTGCAGATTGGCGCGGGTGGTCACGTGGGCAAACGGCCCGCACAAACCCTCGGCGAGATCGGACATGCCCGATAATTGCCAGTGCTTGAGGACGCCGTTCGGAATCCGCAAGCGGCACATGTAGGAATCCTGCGCCGGCGCGACGTAAAACAGGCCGTAATAGCGCCAGCGAAAATTGTCCGCCGGCGACGGCGGCGCGTTGTTGTGCGCCTGCTCCTTCAGCCGCGGATAGGCGTCGAACGGATGTTCCTCGCGTTTGAATTTTTCCTGGTCGGCGAGTTTCCTGCCCGACGCGATGACATTTTCCTGTGCCTTGATATGCGCGGCATCGGGTCCACTCGGCCCGCTGGTTGCCCTGCCGGCGCCGCCGAGGCCTCGCCCGACCTTGCTGATCTGCAAGCCCGTGGCAAAACCTTCGAGGTAGCGTTTCTGCTCGTCGGTAAAGTCGACAGAGAGAGGTTCAATTTTCATGGCGGGCGACGAAGCTCCTGCGGCCACGATCGGTGGCTTCAACGGGAAAGGAAACGTGACCGCTCTGAAATCGAAGAGCGGTCCGGCCAGCCTCGTTGCTGCGGAAATCCATCTTTGACGGTGGCCAGCGGACATCGGCGACGGCTGGCTGCACTGCAACATTCAAGTAGCGTGCCATTCGGGAATCAAAAAAATATACATGCAATTCAATATGTTACGAGAACAGAGCGGAACTTTGGCGCGGACGGGGCAGTGAATTTCAGGCAGCCAGCCTAAATTTTAGCCCGTCGAACCCGCCGCTCGATATTGTTTCAAACGGTGCTGGTTCAGGATATTCGGCGACCGATCGCGAACGCCGCCAGATGGGCGCCAATATCGCTGGCATCGAACGGTGGACCGGCGAACGCGCCGATCGGCTCTGGCGTATCAGCGCCCTTCCCTTCGCGTCCCAGCGCCGCGTCGTACAGGTCCGGCCTGAAAACCGCCTCGGCGGTCTTGAGCGCCTCGGGGCTGAAGGGGGTCTGTCCCCAGCGCACCATCTGCGCATAGAGCCACGCGGCCTGCACGGGATCGGGCCGCGCCGCACTTTCGCGCCCCACCAGCAGATACCGGCTGCTCTCGCGCATGATTCCATCAGGCGAAATCTTGAGCCGGCCATCGAGTGTTCGCTGGATCACGTCGGCATCGACGCCGATCCGCTCCGGAGCGCTGAGGATTCGGGCCGCCTCGGCGCGGTTTTGCGGCTGCTCGATGAACTCTGCGGCGCGGAATGCCGCCCGGACCAGCGCGGCGACGACCTGCGGATTCTTCTCCGACCAGGTCTGCCTCACCGCGAGCACCTTTTCCGCCGCGCGCACCAGAATATCCGAGACGAAATGAAGGATGTGGCCGACGCCGAGATCGACCGCGACCGAATTCCAGGGCGCGCCGACGCAGAACGCATCGACGTGACCGTTGGCGAGGCTGTCCACCATGTAGGGCGGCGGCAGCACCACGAGGCGCACGTCCTCGTCCGGGTCAACGCCGCCGGCAGCCATCCAGAACCGCAGCTGGTAGTTGTGGGTCGAGAACGGAAAGGTCATGCCGAAGGTCAGCGGCTCCGCACCGCTCTTGCGCCGCCCGGCGACCACGCGCGACAGCGCCAGCGCCGTCGCCATCGGATCCAACCGGTCGCCGTCGATTTCCGCCATGATCGCCGCATGCAGCGCCGGGGACACCGTGATGGCGTTGCCGTTGAGCCCGAGATTGAAGGGCGCCGCGATCGGCACCTTGACGTGGCCCAGTCCGAGGCTGGAGGCAATCGCGACGGGTGCCAAGAGATGCGCGGCGTCGAACAGGCCGATATTGAGCTTGTCGCGGACGTTCGACCACGACACCTCCCGCACCAAAGTGACGTCGAGCCCTTCGGCTGCGGTAAATCCCTTGTCGACGGCGACGATCAGCGCCGCGGCGTCGACCAGCGGAATGAAGCCTATGCGAAGCGGTTGAGTCATTTCAGCAACTCCGACGCGGTCAGGATCGACTGCGCGATCTCGCCGATCTTCTTTTTCTCGCGCATCGCGGTCGAGCGCAGCAGCACGTAAGCCTCGTCTTCGGTCAGGCCCTTTAGCTTCATCAGGATTCCCTTGGCGCGGTCGATCACCTTGCGGTCTTCCAGCGCGGATTTGGCGCGATCGAGTTCGCCCTGCAGCTTCGCGAAGGCGTTGAAGCGGGAAATGCAGAGGTCAAGGATCGGCTTGATGCGCTCTTTCTTCAGCCCGTCGACGATATAGGCGGAAACACCGGCGTCGACGGAGGCCTGGATCGATGCCGCGTCGCTCTGGTCGACGAACATCGCAATGGGGCGGCGCACCGCGCGGCTGACCTGGAACATCTGTTCGAGCACGTCACGGCTGGGGTTCTCCAGATCGATCAGGATGACATCGGGATCCAGCGCATAG
>NZ_JADGRI010000148.1 GCF_017881085.1 Bradyrhizobium sp. | reverse complement strand
CAATGGGGCAGGGGGGATAACCGGCTGCCGGGATGACTCCAAACCCCCCGGAGTCGTTCCGGGGCGCCCAAAAAAATTTACACACGGTTAAGTGATGGCCGGATTCTGAACCGCGCCGGTTCCCTCGCGTTCTCATTATGATCGCCATGGGGCGAGGGACGAATGCCATGTCACAGAAATCGCGAATACTCTTCGGTGTGGCCGCCATTGCGCTGACGCTGGGCGCCATCCCGCTGGCCGCCGGCCGTGACCTCGCCGGCGACGTCTTCAATCGCTCACAGGTTTCCCCGGGCACGTCCGCGGCCACCATCAACCGCGCCACCAAGGGCGATCGCGCCGGTAGCGTTGTACGGTCCGACGTGCCGATGCGAACGATCTCGCTGCGGCTCAACGGGCTGTCCGACACCTCGGTGCTGATTCGCATGCCCGTCACCCAGGCGTCGCGCCCCAGCTCTTTCGCGCCGTCCTGGACCAAGTCCGGAAACGACAAGCGGGCGGTCGCCTGCGAGCCCGTCGTCAGCGTGCTGACCGAAGTCGCCAAGCAACTCCAGCCCGGCCGCTGCGTGACCTGAGCTCTGCGAACAGCGAAAGCATCATACTCGCTGTCGTTCCTGCTTTCGTACGGACGACGTGAGAGGTCCGGTCTGCCCGGTCCGGGCAAATCAGTGATTTGCTGTCCAGCCCCTCGCGCAAAAATATTTTGCTTCAGTGTTTGCGCAAATCACCTTCATGTCCGCCACCGTCCTGTCCCACACAGGGGCGGCTCGAGATCGTCACGGACGCGGGACAGGATGCGGTGGACGCAAGCGGCGCTTGAGACGAGGGCGCTTAACTTTGCGGACGGTGAAGTCGTGTGGTCCTGACGCCCCGACGCTGGCGTCAAGCTCTTGAGAAGCACGCTTCTCAGGGGCGACGGTGGCAAGAAAGCCCGGTCGCCGAGGAGAGCGCGAAGGAACCCGTTAAAACCATTGCGCGGGGAATGCCGGGTGATTCCGGTGTGACCTGACTAACGCGTGTGCTTACTTCCACTACTTCCGCACACGCGGCTATCGGGCGCATCGGGCGCCCGGCATTCCCTGCGCCCTCTCATGGAAGAGGGCGGGAGGTTTACAGCAAAACTCGGGCGAAATGCGCCGCGAGATCGCGAAGCTGTGTCTGTTGCTGTTTGCAATGTGAATCCACGGAAATGCGCAGTGCGCGGGTGCGCCCCATCCCCACCCGTCATTGCCGGGCTTGCCCGGCAATCCATCGCACTTCGCAAGAAGCTCTTTCCAAGGGGATGGATCACCGGGTCAAGCCCGGTGATGACGATCTTGATGCCCAGTGATGACGATCTCGATCAGTTCACTCTGCCGGCGCCTGGTCGCCCGCAGCCGCGTTGCGGCTCACCAGAAATCCCAGCGCGATGCCGCCGACAGCCAGGATCGGGATCAGCTTCTTGATACCGATGGCGCGGATCACCTGGAGGCCGGCCGCCATCAGCATGGGATCGGCGAGCGCGCTATGGACGGCGGACCGTGCGGCTTCGGCTGCGCGCGCCCTCGCTTCCTTCTCGATCTGCTTCTTGCGCGCGATGTAGCTGAAGGCCGCGATCAAGCTGACGACAAAGAAGATGGCGGCGCCGGCAAGGCAGGCCTGCACCAGGCCATATTTGTCCAGCACGAGGACAAAGGCGGCGGCGCACAGGAACGACGTCGTCACGAACAGTGCCAGCGCGGCGGCGGCCGCGAGCGAGGTCAGCCGCAAGGCGCTGCCGGTGGATTCCTTGAAATCGTCGATCATGCGCGCAAACATTGAAAGCCTCGCTCGAAAAAATGCCCGCCAGCAAAGGGCCTCGTGGTTCGAGACGCGCGGCCCTTGCCGCGCTCCTCACCTTGAGGGTCTAGAAGCCACCGAGAACCCCATCCCGAGGAGCATCGCCAACGGGTCGCGCGAATGCGCGCCCGATGCCAAGCTCCGCGATGCGTCTCGAAGGATGGACGCTGCCGCGGGCAAGACGCCTTACCGGCGCCACGTCACGCCGATCAGGAAGCCGAGGCCGAGCGCGAGGCCCACGGTCGCGAGCGGGCGCTGCGTGATCACGTCCTCCAGCGATTCCTCGATCGAATAGGCCGCGTCGTGCGCCGCATCCATCATGGCGCTGCCGCGCTCCGACATGTCGTCGACCGTCGCGTCGACGTTTTCGCGCGCCTGCTTGTAGCCGCGGCGCGCCTGCTTCCTGGCGGAGCCGGCGAAGCTGTTGAGCGCGTCGGTGATCTGGTCGGTCAAGGCTGAGATATCGTTCTTCACGGCTGCTACATCCTTTTCAAGGCGTTCCTGGGTGGCTTTGTCCGACAGATTTCTCATGCCGATTTCACCGTCTGTGCTGGACATCGAAACCTCCCGGGATACTGAAATCATCTACCCCACAAACGTCTCGCCCCGTCCTAAGTTCCACCTGCCATTTTCCGGTCGGAAAATGGCAGGCTTTGAAATTCCCGCGTATTCGGATCGCAAAACCGGTGTCCACTTTGCGGAATACGCGCGTACCGAAACCCGGTCAGTCCGGCGGCAGCTGCGGCGTATCGACCGGCATCAGGTGGTCCTTGAGAATGAGGCCGACGATCAAGAGCGGCGACGACAGAAAGCCGCCCACCGGGCCCCACAGCCAGGTCCAGAACGCCAGCGCCAGCAACACCGCGAGCGCGTTCAGCGAGAGCCGGCGTCCAATGATGGTCGGTGTGACAAAATGCCCTTCGATAAATGTAATCCCGACAAAGGCCAGCGGCGCGATCAGCCCCGCGGTGATCGTGGGAAACGCGACGATCCCGACCGCCGACAGGATCACGAACATGGCGACCGGGCCGATGATCGGCAAATAGTTCAAGGTCGCGGCGAGTGCGCCAAGTCCCGCGGGATTGGGCATGCCGGTCACTGCACAAACGATACCGGTCGCGATACCGACGCCGACATTGATCATCGTCACCGTCAGCAGATAGCCGCCGAGATGCTCCTCGATCTCGTTGAGAATCCGCAGCATTCGCAGCCGCTCTGCATGGCCGGCAAAGGTCATGATCAGGGCGCGGCGCAGGTCCCGCCAGCTTGCGATGAACAGGATCAGCGTTGCGAAGAACAGCATGAATTCAGTGAAGGTCGGCGACAGGAATTCGAGTGCGGGCTGGACCCAGTCGAATTTCGGCATCTGGAATGAGGTCAACGGATCGGAGCCGCCGACCATGCCCTGCAGCTCCTGCCAGAGCACCAGCAGCCGGTCGAACACATGCAGCCTCTCCTTCAGGATGGATCCGAGCTCCGGCAGGCGGTTGCTCCACTCCATCAGGGGCGAAGAGATCAGGCCGACCATGAAGGTCGTTATCGCGCCCACGGCCGCCACGATCAGCACCGCCGCCACCGAGCGAGGAAGGCGGCGTCGCTCGAGAAAGTTCGCCGCCGGCGACAGCATGGTGCCGACCACGAAAGCGGCCACGACCGGGAGAAAAAACGCTCTCGCAACATAGAGCACGGCGACGACGCAGATGATGAGAAGTGCGACCAGCGCGAACGCGACCACTTCGGCCCGCCGGATCACCGGCGGCAGTTCGTTTCGGCTGTCAGACAGCGGCGTACTGACCGCCTCGCTGGAAGGCGCACGCTCGTTGGGAAGGACACGCAACTGGCTCTCCCCGCGGCTGGCGGCTGATAGGGCTGACGAGCCCGCGTTCGCGGTCTCAGGCAGGCACAACACGCGGGCTCTGCAAAAGGTTCCATCGCGGAATCGTGAGCGGTGGGCGGCTTGACAGGACTCGCTTCTATTTGAATCGCACCGGAACCGCGCAGCCCCGTTCGCGTTTGATCTGGCAGAAGCATCAGCGTGATGCGCATCGCATCGGGGCAGGTCATGACACAGACATTCGGAAGGTTTCGCAAGCTGTCGCCGCGCGTCACGAACGCGCTCGTTCTCGCCGGGGCCATGTTGATGGCGCCTGTCATCTTCCCGAGCGCAGCCAGCGCGCAGGTGCTCGGCTACGCCCCGGCGCCGCAGAGCGCATTCCCATCGGACAATATGGTTGCCCCTGATGAGCCGGCGCTGGCCGACGATGGCGACGGCTCCGTGCTGCCGGAGCGGCTGCGGCGGACCGTCGTGGCGCTCGACACCCGCGAGGCGCCCGGCACCGTGATCATCGATACCGGCAATACCGCACTCTATTACGTGCTCGGCCAGGGCCGCGCGATTCGCTACGGCGTCGGCGTCGGCCGAGAGGGCTTCACCTGGGCCGGCGTGCAGACCATTACCCGTAAGGCGGAATGGCCGGATTGGCATCCCCCGGCAGAGATGATCGCCCGCCAGCCTTATCTGCCGCGCTTCATGGCCGGCGGCCCCGGCAACCCGCTCGGCGCCCGTGCGATGTATCTCGGCTCCAGCGAATTCCGCATCCACGGCACCAACGATCCCACCACGATCGGCAAGTTCGTCTCCTCCGGCTGTATCCGCCTGACCAATGAAGACGTCAGCGACCTGTTCAGCCGGGTCGATGTCGGCACCAGGGTCGTGGTGCTGCCGAAGAGCGGGCCGCACCTTGCGGCCCGGGCGATCGGCGGCGCGGCACTGGAAGCCACCGGCACGATCACCGTTCGCCCGGCGGCGGCGCTGTCGCGCCCCGTGGTGACGAGGGTATCGGCCGGCCGTCAGGCGATGAACCTTTCGACATCGTCGCTGTACTGACCCAAAGCTCGTCGCGGAGGGCGCCATGTTCGGGAAATCAATCAGGCAGGCGGCGCTGGGCGTGGCGATCGCAGCGGGCGCGCTGGCGCTGGCGCCGGCCGCGCACGCCGAAAACGACTTCCTCTCCGCGCTGTTCGGCGCGTTCGGCGGCGGCCGGTCGCATGGACCCGAGATCATCCGGGTGCCCTACGCCAGCGAGGGCGAGCCCGCCGGCCCGCAAGACTTACCTCCGCAGGGCGCCGCCCAGGGGCCGCGCCCCATGACCTATGGCGGCGGCCAGGCCTTTTGCGTGCGCAGCTGCGACGGACGCTATTTCCCGCTTCAAGGCTCCGACAGGGAAAGCCGGGCGGCTTCGTGCAACAGCTTCTGCCCGGCGAGCAAGACCGAAGTGGTATACGGCAGTCATATCGACGATGCCGCCACCGCCAGCGGCAAGCCGTATTCCGAACTGCCGAACGCGTTCCGCTATCGCACCGAGATCGTGGCGGGATGCAGCTGCAACGGCAAGGACCAGTTCGGTCTGGCGCCGGTCAGGATCGAGGACGATGCGACGGTCCGCAGGGGAGACCTCGTCGCGGGCGCCGATGGACTGATGGTCGCCGGCCGCAGCGCCGACAAGCGGGGCGCCTCGCTGAACTTTACGCCGGCCTCGAAATCGGTGCAGTCACGCTACCAGCGCCTGCCCGTGGTGGCGCGGGAGTAAGGGGCCGCCGGACTGAGGCGACCCGCGTTTCGATCACGCCGCGCGGATCTTGCCGAGGAACCGGGTCACCTGGCTGCCCAATTGCTGGCTCTGGGTTTCCAGCGTCTCGGAGGCCTGCCTCACGTTCTCGGCCGCTGCGGCGGAGGCATCGGCGTCGGTTTTGACGCCGGTGATGTTGTCGGAGACGTTCTTGGTGCCCTGCGCGGCGTATTGGGTGCTGCGGGTGATTTCCTGGGTGGCGGCGCCCTGTTCCTGAACCGCGGCGGCGATCGCGGTCGCGACTTCATTGACCTCGCCGATGATGCTGCCGATGCCCTTGATGGCGTCGATGGCGTCGCCAGCGACCTTCTGAATGTCGGCGATCTGCTCGGAAATTTCGTCGGTCGCCTTCGCGGTCTGGCTGGCCAGCGATTTGACCTCGGAGGCCACCACCGCAAAGCCGCGGCCGGCTTCGCCGGCGCGCGCCGCCTCGATGGTCGCGTTCAGCGCGAGCAGGTTGGTCTGGGCGGCGATGGTGTTGATCAGGCCGACCACTTCACCGATCCGGGCCGCCGATTTCGCCAGTCCCTGCACGGTGCCGTCGGTTTCGCGCGCCTGGCTGACCGCGCGGCTGGCGATGCCGGCCGCATGCGCGGCCTGCTGGCTGATATCGTTGATCGAGGCGCTGAGCTGCTCGGAGGCGGAAGCGACGCTCTCGACGCTCATCGAGGCCTCGCTGGAGGCCTTCTCGGCGACCTGGACGCGCTCGTTGGTCTGGCGGGAAACCGCCGACAGGCCGGAGGAGGTCGTCCGCATCTGGCTGGAGGCGTCGCCCAGTTGCTGCAGCGACTGGCGCACCATGTTTTCGAATTCGCCGACATAGGTCTCGATCGCCTTCTGGCGCGAAGCCGCGCCCGCATTGCGCTCGCGCTCCTGCTGTTCGATCCTCAGCTTGTCCTGGGCCTGCTGCTTGAAGGTTTCCAGCGCTCCCGCGAGCGCGCCGATCTCGTCGCGGCGTTCGGTATAGCCGGTATCGACGGTCAGGTCGCCCGAGGCCACCTTCAGCATGGCGTCGCGCATGTTGTGCAGCGGCTTGATGACGCGGCGGGTGACGGCCATCATGGCGCCGAACGTCAGAGCAAGCGCACCGGCCAGCAGCATGAGCTGCACCACCAGCGCGCGCAGGGCGGCGGAATGCTGGACGGCGGTGTGATCCTTGGCCGCCTCCAGCGCGCGTTCGGCGACATTGACCGCCGAACCCATGCGGCCGACCGTGATCGGGCTCCATTGGTTCGCGGTCAATTCGGTTTTCTCGCCGGCGATCATGGCGTTCAGCAGGCGATCGCGCAAAGCGAGATAGTCCGGCTCGAAATAAGCGGTCTTGGTCGCCGCGATGGCGCTGGCGAGCGCGGGAGGCAGCTGCATTCCCGATGCCGCCGTTTCCACCGCCGCAAATGCGATCTCGGTGCCGCCGAGGAATTTCGTGTAGGTCAGGCGCGATTCCGGCGCCATGCGGCCGGCGGCGAGCCCCTTCGAAATCATCAGCGATGCCTCGCCGGCAGTGTTGCGCAACAGCCAGGCGGTTTGCTTGATCGCCAGCAGCTGGTCGATGGTGGCGTCCTGATGGTTGACGGCGGCGGCGAGCCCTGCCGACAGCCTGTCGAGCGTCTTCAGCAGCGTGGCGGTGGTGTCGAAATACTCCTGCGGCAGCGCCGCGCGGCGCGAGGCCTTTGGCTTGGCGACATCGTCCCAGAATTCCTTCTGCAGCGCCGTCAGACGTTTGAACAACTGGTCGAACTCCGGCACCAGCGTGTTCTGTTGCGCGAATTCAATCGACGGCAGCAGGGTGAGCGCGTTGGCCATCGCGGGCATTTCGGCATCGCGCAGGTCGCGCAGGTATTTGTCGATATCGCTTGCGACAGGCTGATCGGCATTCAGCAACCGGAAGGTTGTGGACTGATCGGTGCGCAGGTTGTGCATCGCCTTGAACAAATTGGCCGAGGCGTCGGCGATAACGCCGATGCGGCCCGTCAGCTGCAACCGGTTCCAGGAATCCCAGGCGTTGAGGGAGAAGCCGACGATCACGCAGAACGCCGTGACCAGGATGACGGTCTTCAGCAGCGCGGATACGGTCAGACGATTCAGCATAGCAGCCCCCCAAATTTCGCCCATTTGAGCCAAATTTGGTAAAGATTTAGACAGCGTAGCTGCCGTATTAGTACCGGTTTGCAACAGCAAAGCCCCAAATACAGCCTGAGCGGCGGTTCCTTCGCGGGAACCGAGGGGTCCTTCCCGCGTTAAAGGCTTCGTTAATGTCGCTTCGCGCGGTTTCAGGGGGATCTTCCGGATGCTTGTCAGCGTACTCATCACGTTTCTCGTCGTCATTCTCATTCTGTATCTGATCAATCTGTTGCCGATCGACGGTCGCGCCAAGCAGATCGCCCGGGTGGTGGTGATCATCCTCGGCGTGATCTCGCTCTTGAAATACATCGCGGTGATCTAGCGCCGGATGGCGCCCCAAATAAAAAAGCCCCGGCAGAGCCGGGGCTTTTGTTTGGTCGCGTAAGATTCTATTTGAGCGTCCTGAACCAGTCGTCCACGTCCTTGTGGATCTGATCCTTGGCGAAGCCGTAGCGCTGCTGCAGCTTGCCTTCGAGCTGTTCCCGGCGGCCCTCGATCACGTTGAGGTCGTCGTCGGTGAGCTTGCCCCACTTCTCCTTGGCGGCGCCCTTGAACTGCTTCCAGTTGCCTTCGACCCGGTTCCAATCCATCGCCATCTCCTCTTGCGTTGAAGATGGGCCCTTAACGGTCGGGCAAGTCAAACGTTCCGGGCGGAACTGTCGAGCAATCAGCCCGCGGCCTTGGCTTCCCGGCGCCGCGCGGTGAGGATGAACTCGGTGTAACCGTTCGGCTGCTCGCGTCCCTTGAAGATCAGGTCGCAGGCGGCCTTGAAGGCGACGCCGTCGAAAGCGGGCGCCATCGGCCGGTACAAGGGATCGCCCTTGTTCTGGCCATCCACCACGATCGCCATGCGCTTTAAGGACTCCATCACCTGCTCTTTGGTGATGACGCCCTGATGCAGCCAGTTCGCCAGATGCTGGCTCGAGATCCGCAAGGTGGCGCGGTCTTCCATCAGCCCGACGTCGTGGATGTCAGGCACCTTGGAGCAGCCGACGCCCTGGTCGATCCAGCGCACGACATAGCCGAGGATGCCCTGGCAATTGTTGTCGATCTCCTGCTTCACATCATCCGGCGCCCAGTTCGACTGCGACACCGGGATGGTGAGGATGTCGGACAGCTTGGCGCGCGGGCCGCCCTTGGCCAGTTCTTGCTGCCGCGCCAGCACGTTGACCTGGTGATAATGCAGCGCGTGCAGCGTGGCGGCGGTCGGCGACGGCACCCAGGCGGTTGTGGCGCCGGCCTGCGGATGGCCGATCTTCTGCGCCAGCATGTCCGCCATCTTGTCCGGTGCGGCCCACATGCCCTTGCCGATCTGGGCATGGCCGGGCAGGCCGTCGATCAGGCCGATATCGACGTTCCAGTCTTCATAGGCCTTGATCCAGGGCTGCGACTTCATGTCGTTCTTGCGGATCATCGGGCCCGCTTCCATCGAGGTGTGGATTTCGTCGCCGGTGCGGTCGAGGAAGCCGGTGTTGATGAAGACGATGCGCTTGGACGCATTCTGGATGCAGGCCTTGAGGTTGACCGTGGTGCGGCGCTCCTCGTCCATGATGCCGACCTTCATGGTGTTCTCGGGCAGCCCCAGCATTTTCTCGACCCGGCCGAACAGCTCGCAGGTCAGCGCGACCTCGTCGGGGCCGTGCATCTTCGGCTTCACGATGTAGACCGAGCCGGTGCGGCTGTTCTTCGTTTTCGAACTGCCCTTGAGATCGTGGATCGCGAGCAGGCCGGCCACCGCGGCGTCAAGAATGCCTTCCGGAATCTCGGCGCCGCCGGAGTCGAGCACCGCGTCGGTGAACATGTGATGGCCGACATTGCGCATCAACAACAGGCTGCGGCCGTGCAGCTTGAGTTCCTTGCCGTCAACGGTCTTGTAGACGCGGTCGGGATTCAGTGCGCGCTTGAGCGTCTTGCCGCCCTTCTCGAAGTCGGCCGACAGCGTGCCGTCCATCAGGCCGAGCGTGTTGCGATAGACCAGCACCTTGTCTTCGGCATCGACCGCCGCGACGCTGTCTTCCATGTCGAGGATGGTCGAGACAGCCGATTCAAGGATCATGTCGGCGACGCCGGCCGGATCGTCCTTGCCGATCAGGTTGGTGCGGTCGATCTTGACCTCGATATGCATGCCGTTGTTGACGAGCAGTACCGCGCTCGGCGCGGCGGGATCGCCCTGGAAACCCGCGAACTGCGCGCCCGATTTCAGCGCGGTGGCGTTGCCGCTCTTCAGCTTGACCGCGAGCTGGCCGGCGACGACGCTGTAGGACGTCACATCGGTGTGGCTGCCGGTCGCCAGCGGCACGGCGGAATCCAGAAACGCCTTGGCCTTGGCGATCACCTTGTCGCCGCGCGCCTTGTTGTAGCCTTTGCCGGTTTCGCTCGGATCGTGCGGGATCGCGTCGGTGCCGTAGAATGCGTCGTAGAGGCTGCCCCAGCGCGCATTGGCGGCGTTCAGCGCATAGCGAGCATTGGTCAGCGGCACCACCAGCTGCGGCCCGCAGATATTGCCGATCTCCTCGTCGATGTTGGAGGTCTCGACCTTCTGCGTCGGCGGTTCCGGCAGGAGATAGCCGATCTCCTTGAGGAACGCCGTGTAGGCGTTCATGTCGAACGGCTTGCCCTTGTTGGCGCGATGCCAGCCGTCGATTTTCGCCTGCAGGGCGTCGCGTATCGCCAGCAGTTCGCGGTTCCTGGGCGCGAGATCGCGGAGGATCCCGGCAAGCCCAGCCCAGAACGCATCGGGGGAAATTCCGGTTTTGGGGGCGGCCTCCTTGGCGATGAAATCGAACAGGACGGGGGCGATTTTCAATCCGTGGGCATCGATGCGATTCATGATGGGATTTTTCTCACGAGAAACCGCGGAAAGGGGCGGCTTTCAGGGGCAAACGGCAAAAGGGCCCCGCAAAGGGCCTTGTTCGGGGCCCTTTTAGCCCTAAAGCCGGGGCGATGAGAAGGCCCTTGGCAGGCCTCCATTGCCCATTAGGAGGGCGCTCGGAAACGCTCAGATATTGGCGGCGAGATCGGCAAGTTCGTCGAACAGGATGCCTGATTTCGCCAGCATCCGCTCGATCTCGTCGGTGGCCTCCGCGACCGAGCCCGCCGAGGTGTCGAGCGCCAATTCGCACGATGCCGGCGGCTGGTAATCGTTGCCGATGCCAGTAAACCCGTGCAATGCGCCGGCTCGCGCCTTGGCGTAGTGACCCTTGGGATCGCGGCTCTCGCAAACTTCGGCCGGAGTCGCGACATAGACCTCGCGGAAAAGCGTATCGGCGATGCGGCGCGCGCCGGCGCGATCCTCGCGTGACGGCGAAACCGCGGCGACGATGGCGATGTGCCCGTTGCGGGCGAGATGGGTGGCGACTTCGGCGAGGCGACGGATGTTCTCGCTGCGGTCCTGGGCGGAGAAACCGAGATCGCTGTTGAGGCCGGCGCGCAAGGTATCGCCGTCCAGCAGGACTGGCGAGCCGCCATGGCCAAATAACCGGCGTTCCAGCGCGCGTGCCAGGGTCGATTTTCCGGAACCCGGCAAGCCGGTTAGCCAGACCACCGCGCCGCCATGGCGATAGCGCGCCGAACGCTCGTCGGGACGCAGCGCGGATTCCACCGGCACGATGTCGACGGGAATGGCGCGCTGTCCGGCATCGACCGACAGCACCAGCCCGCCGCCGGCAATGCGTCCATTGACCTCGATCACCAGCCGTCCGGTGCGGGGATTGTCAGTATAGGGATCGGCGGCGATCGGCTGCGCCAGCGCGATATCGATCTCGCCGACATGATTGCGCGCGATCGCTTTGGTCTCGACGCTCGACAACTCGCCGGGATCGACCGCTTTCTCGATCGCGACCACGGTGGCGCGGCTCTCGCGCGTGCCGAGCCGGACCAGGATCGAGGCGCCCGTGGTCAGCGGCTGGTCGTGCAGCCAGAAAATGCGCGCGCGAACCCGCCGCGTGTCGCGCGGGCTCGACCCGACATGGGCGATGACGTCGCCGCGTTCGATGAACAATTCGCGGTCGAGCGTGATGCCGACCGATCGTCCCGCGGTCTGGCCGCCCTTGACCGGCGTCACCGGCCAGCCTTCGACGCTCCGGATTCTTGCGATCTTGCCGGCGGGCATGATGACGATCTCGTCGCCGGCGGCGAGACGGCCGGATTCGATGCGGCCGGCGACGATGCGGCGGTCGTCGAACTTGTAGATCGCCTGCACCGGCAGCCGTAGCGCGAGTTGCTCCAGCGGCCGCGCGGGCTCCAGCGCATCCAGCGCCTCGACCACGGTCGGGCCGTTGTACCAGCCGATTCGCGGCGTGCGTTCGGCCACGCCGTCGCCGTCGCGCGCGGAAATCGGGATCACCGCCGATGGCGTGACGCCGAGACCGATAAGATGCGCGGAAATCTCGTCGCTGATCGCTTTAAATCGCGCCGCGCTGAAATCGACCCGGTCCATCTTGTTGACGACCACCGCGACCTGTTTGACGCCGAGCAGATGCAGCAGATAACCGTGGCGCCGCGTCTGGTCGCGCACGCCTTCCAGCGCGTCGATGATCAAGACCGCGCCGTCCGCCTGCGAGGCGCCGGTGATCATGTTGCGCAGGAATTCGGCGTGGCCGGGCGCGTCGATCAGCACGATGTCGCGCGAGCCCGTGCGGAAGCGAATTTGCGTGGTGTCGATGGTGATGCCCTGGTCGCGCTCGGTCTGCAGCGCATCCAGAAGAAA
>NZ_JADGRI010000388.1 GCF_017881085.1 Bradyrhizobium sp. | reverse complement strand
TCGAGCAAAAGAATTTCCGGATCGCGCGCCAGTGCGCGGGCCAGCGCCAGCCGCTGCTGCTCGCCGCCGGACAGCCGCCGCGCCGGCCGCTGCGCGAGATCGGAAAGCCCGACGCGATCGAGCAATGCGGCAATGCGCCCGGCGCGCTCGCGGCGCGGGCAGCCTGCCTGCGCCAGCGCGTATTCGACATTGGCGGCGGCGGTCCTGCGCAGCATCACCGGACGCTGAAACAGGATCGCGCGGCGCGTCATGGCGCGGTCGGTGCGGCCGCCCCAGCTGATGCGGCCGGCTGACGGCGCATCGAGCCCCATGCACAGCCGCAGCAAACGGGTCTTCCCCGCGCCGTTCGGTCCGACGATGAGCGTCGGCGCACCCGGGACGATTTTCAGGTTCAGCCGGTCGAGGATCATGGTCGCGCCCGCCTGCAGCGAGACGCCATCGAGAACCAGGGGAAGATCGCTTGCCGGCGCCCGCATCGTCAGCCGGCCCGCCGTTCGGACCAGACCCGCGTGCCCCAGGCGGCCGTGTTGATCGCCAGAACGATGGCGACCAGAACGAGCCCCAGTCCCATCGCCAGCGGCAGATTGCCCTTGGAGGTCTCCAGCGCCACCGCCGTCGTCATGGTGCGGGTAAAGCCGTCGATATTGCCGCCGACGATCATGACCGCGCCGACTTCGGCGGCAGCCCGCCCGAACCCCGCCAGCAAGGCCGTGAAAAGGCTGAAGCGCGCGTCCCACAGCAAGGTCGTCATGCGGCCGACCGGGCTGACATCCATCGCGGTGAGTTCATCGCGATACTCGGCCCAGAGATCCTCGACCGTCTGGCGCGTCGGCGCCGCGATGATCGGCACGATCAGGATGGTCTGGGCGATCACCATGGCCGCCGGCGTGAACAGAATGCCGAACGCCCCGAGCGGCCCGGAGCGCGACAGCAGCAGATAGACCGCAAGCCCGACCACCACCGGCGGCAGCCCCATCAGCGCGTTGAGCAGCACCACCAGCACCGAGCGCCCGGGAAAGCGCGTCAGCCCGAGCAGGGCGCCGAGCGGCATGCCGATCAGGGCGGCCAGCGCGACCGCGGACAGGCTGACGGCGAGCGACAGCCGCACGATCGCAAACAGCGCGGGATCGCCGTTCAGGATCAGCTGCCAAGCGCTGAATTGGTCGGACATCGCTTCCTCCGCATGTCCTGTTCGGCAAGAATTCCACAACTGTCAATTGGTTGAACAGGCGCAGAAATATGCATAAAAGTGCAGGATGGAGTTTCTGACCACCAGCGAGGCCGCCGATTATCTCCGGCTTGGCGAGCGCAAGCTCTACGAATTGGTCACTGTCGGCGCGATTCCCTGCAGCAAGGTAACGGGCAAGTGGCTGTTTCCGCGCCACGAACTGGACCTCTGGGTGCTTTCGGGGCTGGCCCGGCCCAATGGCATGATCACAGCGGAACCGCCGCCGATCGTCGGCGGCAGCCAGGACGATCTCTTGGAATGGGCGTTACGCGAATCCGGCTCCGGCCTCGCGTCCCTGACCGAAGGCACCGCGCGCGGCGTCGATCGGCTTCTCCGCGGCGAGGTGATCGCCGCAGCCGTGCATTTCCACAGCCCCGCCATCCCCGACGACTCCGCCGACGACGCCAATGTCGCGGCGGTGCGCACGATGCCGGGACTGCACGATGCCGTGCTGGTCGGGGTGGTACGCCGCGAACAGGGGCTGCTGGTGGCGCCTGGCAATCCGAAACAGCTCAACAGCCTGGCCGATGTTTTGGCCTCCCGCGCAAAAATGGCGGTCAGGCAACCCGGCGCAGGGGCACAGATGCTGCTCGAGGCGCTGCTGACGCGCGCCGGCGCAAGCCCCAAGGAGCTGCGCCGGCTCGAGCCGCCATGTCTGACCGGTCCCGATCTCGCCACCGCGATCCGTTCCGGCAAGGCCGATTGCGGCATTGCCGCCCGCGCCGCGGCCAAATCGGCCGGGCTCGATTTCGTCCCGCTGCTGTTTGAAAATTTCGACTTGCTGATGCGGCAGCGCAGTTATTTCCAGCCGCCGATGCAGGCACTGATCGGCTTTCTACGCGAGAAACGGCTGAAGCAGCGGGCCACGGAGCTCAGCGGTTACGACCCGGCGACCTCCGGCTTGATCCGCTTCGCCGCTTGATCGCATCTTGAGCATGATCTCCGAGCAAACGCTTCGCGTCGAGGGAAAACCGGTTCCCACTTTTCCGGATCATGCTTAGCCGCGTTGACGCGGACTGCGAATTAATTGCAAGAAATTCCATCGGCTGGGCTAAGCTCCCGGTCAAACAATACGGCCAATGCGCCGGACCATAACGGGAGGATATTCGTGACTTCAGCCAGAACATTATCCATGCTCGCAGCCTTCGCCGCCGCGATGTCGTCGGCGCCGGCAGCGCTGGCGCAGGTCTCCGACGATGCGGTCAAGATCGGCGTTCTCACCGACATGAACGGCCCGGCCTCCACGCCGACCGGCCAGGGCTCGGTGACCGCGGCGCAGATGGCGGTGGACGATTTCGGCGGCACGGTGCTGGGCAAGCCGATCAGCGTGCTCGTCGGCGACCATCAACTCAAGCCGGATATCGGCGCCGCCATCGCGCGGCGCTGGTACGACACCGAGCAGGTCGACCTGATCGTGGACGTGCCGGTATCGGCGGTGGGGCTGGCGGTCCAGAACGTCGCCAACGAAAAGAAGAAGATGTTCATCACGCACTCCACGGGGGCTGCGGACTTCCACGGCAAGTTCTGCTCGCCTTATGCGATGCAATGGGTGTTCGACACCCACGCGCTCGCGGTCGGCACCGCGCAGGAAGTGGTGAAACGCGGCGGCGACAGCTGGTTCTTCATCACCGACGATTATGCGTTCGGGCATTCGCTGGAAAAGGACGCTTCCGAAGTGGTGATCAAGAACGGCGGCAAGGTGATCGGCTCGGTCCGGCCACCCTTCGCGACGCCCGATTTGTCCTCGTTTATCCTGCAGGCGCAGGCCTCGAAAGCAAAAATCATCGGCATCGCCGGCGGGCCGCCCAACAACGGCAACGAGATCAAGACCGCCGGCGAGTTCGGTGTCCTGAAGGGCGGACAGCAGATGGCCGCCCTGCTCGCCCTGATCACCGACATCCATTCGCTCGGCCTCAAGGCGGCCCAGGGACTGTTGCTGACGACGTCGTTCTACTGGGACATGGACGACAAGACCCGCGAGTGGTCGAAGCGCTATTTCGCCAAGATGAACCGGATGCCGACGATGTGGCAGGCCGGCGTCTATTCCTCGGTCATGCACTACCTGCAGGCGATCAAGGAAGGCGGCACCGACGAGCCGCTCAAGGTGGCGGCGAAGATGCGCGAGAAGCCGATCGAGGATTTCTTCGCCCGCAACGGCACACTGCGCGAGGACAATCTGATGGTGCACGACCTGATGCTGGTGCAGGTCAAGAGCCCGGAAGAGTCGAAATATCCGTGGGACTATTACAAGATCCTCGCGAAGATTTCCGGCGAGGATGCGTTCGGGCCGCCGAACCCGGCGTGTCCCCTGGTGAAGAAGTGAAGTGAGCGAGTGGCGAAGGGTAAGTGGCGAATAGCGAGTAGCAAGTCGTTCTCTATTCGCTACTCGCCATTCGCTATTCGCTTCGCTACTTCGCCACGCCGATCTCGCGGAAATATTTCAGCACGCCGGGATGGATCAGTGCGACATCAGGCGCCGCCGCAACCGTGTTCGCCGCCGTGGTTTCGCAGGCCTGCGCCAGTTTCCTGCAGAACGTCGTTTCGACGCCGTGCAGCGTACGCGCCAGGTGATAGGCGACATCATCAGGCAACGTTTCTCGCGCCAGAATAAAGCTCCACGAGCCGACCGAATGGATCGGCGCGGTCTGGTTCGGGTAGCTGCCGGCCGGCACCGTCAGCGGTTTGAGATAGCTGTGTTTGGCCCGGATCCGCACGATCTCTTCCGGATCCGGCGCGATGAAGCGGGCGCCGCCGGGGCTCTCCGCCACCGCCTTGAATCCGGGCCAGCCGATGCCGGCGCCCCACAGCGCCGCAGCCCGTCCGTCCCGCACCATCGCGGGGCCATCGCCGGCGCGATCCAGATAGATCGACTTGAAATCCTCGTCCTGCCTAAGCCCGATGCCATCGAGCATATAGCGCGACAGGATCGGCAAGCCCGAGCCGCGCGCCCCGAACGCCACGGGTTGGCCGACGAGATCGCGAATGGTCCTGTACGGGCTGTCGGCGCGCACCACGAACATGCCGGGGCTGGAATAGATCGCGGTCAGGATTCTTAACGGGGTCGCCGGCCGCCCGATGCCCATGAAGGCTTCATAGGCGGGTTCACCGGCGACCAGCGCGATATCGAGTTCGCCCTTCTCCAGCAGCGGAATGTTCTC
>NZ_JADGRI010000387.1 GCF_017881085.1 Bradyrhizobium sp. | reverse complement strand
TCGCGCACGATCGCCTGCGCCAGCACGGTGGCGGTGGTGGTGCCGTCGCCGGCGGTGTCGTTGGTCTTGGAGGCGACTTCGCGCAGCATCTGCGCGCCCATGTTCTCGAACTTGTCCTCAAGCTCGATTTCCTTGGCGACGGTGACGCCGTCCTTGGTGATGCGCGGTGCGCCAAAGCTCTTTTCGATGACGACATTGCGGCCCTTGGGCCCCAGCGTCACCTTCACCGCGTTGGCGAGAATATCGACGCCGCGCAGCATGCGATCGCGCGCGTCTCCAGAAAATTTTACGTCCTTGGCAGCCATTGTGAATTCCTCCTGATGAATTGCAGTGCGGTCGTTTGCCGCGCGTCCTTACCGTCATTGCCGGGCCAAAGTGCGAAACGCGTCTTCGACCAGATGACCCGGCAATCCATCGTCTTCGCAAAGACTCCTCCGAAGAGGATCGATACCGGGGTCAAGCCCGGGCATGACGAGCAGCGTGCGGCGGCGGTGTGGGTTGGTTAGGCGAGCACGCCCATGATGTCGCTCTCCTTCATGATCAGGAGTTCCTCGCCGTCGAGCTTGATCTCGGTGCCCGACCACTTGCCGAACAGCACGCGGTCGCCGACCTTGAGGTCGATCGGGATCAGCTTGCCGGATTCGTCGCGGCCGCCCGGCCCGACCGCGGTGATTTCACCCTGCGACGGCTTTTCCTTGGCGCTGTCCGGAATGATGATGCCGCCCTTGGTCTTTTCTTCGGCGTCGATACGTTTGACCACGACGCGGTCATGCAGCGGACGAAATTTGGATTTAGCCATGACGGTTCCTCTTGCAGGCTGGTTTTCGGATCTGGTGCGAAGCGAAAGTGGACCGGAATACGGGCGTTTTCGACACCGCCAAAGGGGCAAAACAACCCGTATCCCTTAGCAATCGCGCTCTCGGAGTGCTAATTGTGCGGCCGGGAATATGGCTTGACGCGGTTCCTGTCAAGCAAAGGGGAGTTAATCCGTTGGTGAGGCAGATATAGGATGTTGGAGGAAACCAAATCGGAGCGCCGGCGTCATTTATCGGACGTCATTGCTCCGACAGCAGTTTTAAGCTTGGTTGCAGGACGGGTGCGGCCACGAATTTGCTTGGGGGAATGCCATGTTCACGTCATTTAGCGCGCGGACGGTTGCCAATCTGGGAATCGCCTCCGCGCTAGCGTTATTCCTGGGCGCGTGCGGAAGCTTCAGCCTGCCATCCTTGTCATCGTCGCCCGAACCGGCCCCCGAGCCGGGCATGGCGCCGGACATGCCGGCGACCATTCGCGCGGACGAGATTGTCGGCCGCTGGGGTCTCGCCTCCTACCAGAATCCCGCCGACCGCGCGCGCACCGAAGCCGCGGCGAAGGCGCAGTGCAAACAGCCCTACGTGATCGGAGCCGGCTCCTCGGGCGGCGTCATTATGCACCTCGCCGACCAGGCGACACCGCAGGAACTGCGCCTCAAGGGCTCGCCGGGCGGCAAGAACTTTATCGGTCCGCCCGGACCGGCCGGCGGCGAACAGGACCGCGAGATCGTCTCGTTCGACGGACGGGTTCTGATCACCCGCTTTACCGACAAGGACGCCGCGACCCGCTACGGCAACATGGTCTATGTCCGCTGCTCCCCGCGCGCGTAAGGGTTAGCCTTCCCCGTCTCTGCGTACGTAGACAAAACGACGAAGCTCGATGCTTTGCATCGCCCCGGAATGACGAACTGAAACAAGAACGCCGGCATCTAGCCGGCGTTTTGCGTCTTGTCAGACAGACAAACCTCAGTCGAACAAGGCGTCGATGTCGTTCTGCGAGGCGTGACCTTCGTCGCCGTCCAGTTTCGGACCGTTCAACAGCTTGGCGTCGCCTTCCCGATCGTCGACGATCGGGGGCGCGTGCGCCTTGATCGCATCCACGCCGCCCCAGATATCCATCATGACGGTGATGTGATTTTCAATGAATTTCATCGTGGTCATCACTTTGCTGATGCGCTGACCGGTCAGATCCTGGAAATTGCAGGCCTCGAAGATGGAAACGACGCGTTCCTGGATTTCCTCGCTGAGGATCTTCTGCTGATCCGGCGAGGTCACCTTGGCCAGCGCGCTCGCCGCGTTATCGATCGCTTCCGCGGCTTCGAGAATCTGCTGGGTAGCTTCTTCGGTGCCGCCGACGACCGCGCCGAGTTCGCCGTTGACCTTGGCCATTTCCTCGCCGTTGAAGCTCTTGCCGTGCAGCACCGCGATTTCGCGCTTGGTGCGGTTGATGGCGTCGTAAATCAGATCGAGTTCCACCTTGAGCTTCTCGCACTGCTCGATCTGGGCGCGATAGGTTTCCAGAAGGGCATGGGCCTCGGCGACCTCGCGCGTAACCGATTCATCGAGGGTTTCCGCCGCCGCGCTGCGGCTGACGCCGCCACCGCTGCCCATCTGCGCGCGGATGGCGCGCAGTTCGCTCATGATCTCGCGATGCATGGGACCGACCTCGCCGTCGGCGCCCGCGGCCATCTGCGCGTCGCCGCCGATGTATGCTTCTTCGATACGAAAACGTCTGCGATGAATCGGCATGAGTTGTTTCCTGACCTGCACTCCCGTAGTTTTATACAGATGCGATTTAACATCGGGTTCACGCCGGAACAGTTGCGAAGTGCGCGGTTTTCCGCCGCTCACCAACGATTAACCATGCGCATCCGCCGTTCATCGAAAATAAACGCTACCGGACAAAACCGCGCCGAGTTGGCGAAATGGTGAATCGAAAAGCCGTTTCTGTTTACCAAACCGATGCGGTTTTGATTTTAATTGATGGGGTGCAAGGCGCTTCGAAAGCGGGGGGCGCTCCCGTAACAATAGTTTCACGAACAGTTTCAACAAGACGAAACAGTACAGAGTACGTCGATGTTCAAAAGAATGTCTCTTGCGCTCCTCGCGAGCGCGTCTTGTCTCGGCGCCGGACTTGATCAGGCGCAGGCCATCGAAGCCGCGGCCGCCCCGGAACCCAACGTGATCTATGCCGATCAAGCGCCGCCGCCGGCACCGGTGCGAATGGCCTATGCCGAACGCTCCAAGATGGGCGGCGGGTTCATCGAGTTCCTGTTCGGCGATGGACCCAATCAAGGCGATCGCTATCAGCAGCAGCCCGACTATCAGCGACCTGTCTATCCACAGCCGGCCTACCAGCAGCCTGCCTATCAGCAGCAACCGTCCTACCAGCCGCAGGGCGCGCTGCTGCCGCAGCAGGAAGAGGCCATCGATCCGGGACAGCGCCCGTTCGATCCGAAATTCGAGAAACAACTCGTCGATTATTCCGGCAAGGAACGACCCGGCACCATCATCGTCGATACGCCCAACAAGTTCCTGTTCCTGGTGCAGGGCGATGGCAAGGCGCTGCGCTACGGCATCGGCGTCGGCAAACCCGGATTTACCTGGTCGGGCATCAAGACGGTTTCTGCCAAAAAGGAATGGCCGGATTGGACGCCGCCGGCGGAAATGCTGGTGCGCCGTCCCGATCTGCCGCGGCACATGGAAGGCGGCCCGCAAAATCCGCTAGGCGCCCGCGCGATGTATCTGGGGTCGTCGCTCTATCGCATCCACGGCTCCAACGAGCCCTGGACCATCGGCACCAACGTCTCGTCGGGCTGCATCCGGATGCGCAACGAGGACGTGATCGACCTTTACGGCCGCGTCAATGTCGGCGCCAGGGTGGTCGTCATCTGATTGCAGCACGGCTTGGAAAACTGGAACGGCCGCCTGATCGGGCGGCCGTTTTGCCTTGCATCGTCGGGGAGCAGATCAGGCGTAATCGCTGTCGCCGTCGCCGCCGAAATCGTCGGAATCCAGATCCATGTCGTCGCGATCGCCGTCATCGTCGATTGCCTGATCATCGTTCGACGCCGTATCGAACAATCCGGCGCGCGAATTGTCGTCACCATGGCCTGCGGATGACCCGATGTCGTTGATCCCGGCGTCGCGCGCCAGCGTGCTGCCGGATTGGTCGCTCCAAGGGGTCGCGCTCGTACCTCTGTCGCCGAGGGCTGCGGCATCGCCGAAGCCCTGATGGCTGCCGCCCATCATCGAGCGGATGCTGCCGAGCAGCAGCGATCCGCCGACCATCCCGGCGGCCGCGGCCGCCGCGGTGCCCAGGAACGAGCCGCCGCCGCCCATGGGCGGCTGGGGCGCGCCATAGGGTTGACCGTAGGCGGGTTGACCATAGGAGGGCTGACCCGGGTCATAACGTCCCGGCGATTGCGTCTGCTGCATCGCCTGGCCGCTGTTCCAGACCGGGCGGCTGGAAGGCGGCGGGACATTCGGCACCGAGCCATGCGGTTGTTCCTGCCCAAAGATCGCGTCGCGCATCGAATCGAGGAACCCGCCGGATGGCTGGTGTGCGGGCGCGACGCCGGCCTCCAGTTCCTGGAT
>NZ_JADGRI010000147.1 GCF_017881085.1 Bradyrhizobium sp. | reverse complement strand
AATGTGCTCACGAGGTGAAAGGTTCCCTGAATGCTGATGCCCAGCCCTAGCGCATTCGCCTGTTAGGCGCCTTTGATGCGCCCTCAAAGACGCCGGATACCCGGCACAATGGAAGGCGACATAATAATTGTTTCGGCCAGGAATAGACAGCGCAGTTTCCTGCCTCAACAAACGCGTCATCTTCCTCGAATACCGCAGCGAAAAGAACTGTGGTGATGACCAGTTTTGTACAGTGCGACGTGAGCAGTTTGGCTCAGATCTCACTTTCAACCGTGGGAGGGTCGTATGCACACCAAGGACGCTCTTGCTTCCGCGCTACGCGACGCAGGACTGCCACTCATGGCCTCAAGAGCCGCTGAGGGCTATTATCACGACTACCTTTCTCCACTCGCGATGCCTGAAAAGACACTTTGCGAAGAACTGACAACGGTCGGCACGCGGGCCGCTCTTGAGCTTTGCGAACGCGTGAAGCAGGGAGACTATGAAGCCAGCGAAGAGGAAGAAGAAGCGTGGGCGTCGAGTCCCGACGGTCTCGCGGCCATGCAGGCGCTTGCCGCAAAATTCAACAAGAAGCGAGCCTGACGACATCTTCTAAGCCCTTTGCCAGGCCGCAGACGTGCCATGGCAGACATGCGCGAAGATTGAGGCGATAGCGAGCGACCGCGTCCGCCGAAGCTTGCAGAGCGAAGGCGGATGGCGCGAGCGATAGTTGGTCTCCTGTTCGGGACAACCACGCTGGGTGTCGCGAAGCGCTCATCCCGTCGCACTCGCTATCCGTGTCTGGCGGGCTTTTTGTGCCCGGACCGGCAAATCAGTGATTTGCCTGTCCAGCCCCCTTTGCAAAAATATTCTGGTTTTCCGAAGACGCAAATCACTTCTATATCCCCCGCCGTCCCGTCCCACAGAGGGGCGGCTCGCGATCGTCACGGACGCGGGGCGGGATGCGGTGGACGCTTTCAGCGCGCTTGACGAACAGCGCTGACGCGGACGGCGAAGTCGTGTGGTCCTGACACCCCGACGCTGGTGTCAAGTTCGCGGAGTGATCCGTGGGCGACGGTGGCAAGAAAGCCCGGTCACCGGGGAGAGCGCGTTATAAGCCGTAAACCATTGCGCGGGGAATGCCGGGTGATTCCGGTGTGACCTGACTAACGCGTGTGCGTTCTACCACTATCGTTGCACACGCGGCTATCGGGCGCATCGGGCGCCCGGCATTCCCTGCGCCCTCTGAATGAGAGGGCAAGGAAATTGGTGGCAAAGCTCGGGCAAATTGCGCTGCGAGATCGCGAAGCTGTGTCTGGAATCGAAATGTTTGACGCAAAACATATGCTCGTCATGCCGTGGGCTTGACCCGGGCATCCATCAATCTTCGCAAGAACTTTTTTGGAAGAAGATGGATTGCCGGGTTAAGCCCGGCAATGACGGCGTGAGTTGACGGCCGCTGTTTGAAACCGAATCCCTCAAACTTCCCTTCGGCTCAAGAACGCCAGCCGCTCGAACAGATGCACGTCCTGCTCGTTCTTCAACAGCGCGCCGTGCAGCGGCGGGATCAGCTTGCGCGGATCGCGCTCCCGCAGCATTTCCGGCGTCATCTCCTCGTTGAGCAGCAGCTTCAACCAGTCCAGGAGTTCCGAGGTCGACGGCTTCTTCTTCAAGCCCGGTACTTCGCGCACCTCGAAGAAGATCCGCAAGGCTTCTTCCACCAGGCGCTTCTTGATGCCGGGAAAATGCACCTCGACGATCCGGTTCATGGTGTCGATGTCGGGAAACTTGATGTAATGGAAGAAGCAGCGGCGCAGGAACGCGTCCGGCAACTCCTTCTCGTTGTTCGAGGTGATCATCACGATCGGGCGCAGGCTCGCCTTGATGTTCTCGCCGGTCTCGTAGACGAAGAACTCCATGCGATCGAGCTCGAGCAGCAGATCGTTGGGAAATTCGATGTCGGCCTTGTCGATTTCGTCGATCAGCAGCACCGGGCGCTTTTCGTGGGTGAAGGCCTCCCACAATTTGCCGCGCTTGATGTAGTTGCTGATGTCGGAAACCTTGGAATCGCCGAGCTGGCTGTCGCGCAGGCGCGACACCGCGTCGTATTCGTAAAGGCCCTGCTGCGCCTTGGTGGTGGACTTGATGTGCCAGGTCAGAAGCGGCGCGCCGAGCGCCTTGGCGACTTCCTCGGCCAGCACGGTCTTGCCGGTGCCGGGCTCGCCCTTGATCAGCAGCGGGCGCTCGAGCACGATCGAGGCGTTGACCGCGATCTTGAGGTCATCGGTGGCGACGTAGTCCTTGGTGCCGGTGAATTTCATGGAGTCTTTGCCTTGTTGCTTGTTCTTGAGCGCGGACACGCGCCGTTGCCTGGACGAGAAACCGCTTCCTGTGTGATGGGTGCGGGGATGAAGGGCGCTGTCACACGCGTTTGATCAGCGACAGGATGACGAGCACGATCACCGCGCCGATGGTGGCATTGATGATATCGTGAAACGCGCTGCCGCCGAGACTGACGCCCAGCTGCGGCAAGATCCAGCTCGCGACCAGCGCGCCGATAATGCCGACCACGATATTGCCGATCAGCCCGAAACCGGCGCCGCGCACGATCAGGCCGGCCAGCCAGCCGGCGATCGCGCCGATCACGATGACAGCTAAAATGCCCATTTATAACGCCCCGCCAAAAAGCCCTGTTGGCTCAATTCTAGTTGAAAAACCCTGCAGGTCTAGGCCTCTCTGCCCTTGACGTTCGCGGTATGGCGGGCAATCTGTGATCCATGTTCCTGCAATTCTTCACAGCGCTGCGCGACGCCCAGGTCCCGGTCACCTTGCGTGAATATCTGACGCTGATGGAGGCGCTCGACGCCGACCTCGCCGAGCAGACGGTGGAGAATTTCTACTATCTGTCGCGCGCGGCCCTGGTAAAGGACGAGCGCAATCTCGACAAGTTCGATCGCGTGTTCGGCACCGTGTTCAAGGGGCTGGAAAGCCTGCTCGACGCCATGGAGAAGGCGGATATTCCCGCCGAATGGCTGAAGAAGTTGGCCGAAAAATATCTCACCGAGGAAGAGAAGAAGCAGATCGAGGCGTTGGGCTGGGACAAGCTCATGGAGACGTTGCGGCAGCGCTTGAAGGAGCAGAAGGGCCGGCACCAGGGCGGCAACAAGTGGATAGGCACGGCAGGCACCTCGCCGTTCGGCGCGGAAGGCTATAATCCCGAGGGCATCCGCATCGGCCAAGAGAAGAACCGCAACAACCGCGCGGTGAAGGTGTGGGACCGCCGCGAGTTCAGGGATCTCGACGGCAATGTCGAACTCGGCATCCGCAACATCAAGATCGCGCTGAGACGTCTGCGCAAATTTGCCCGCACCGGCGCGCCCGACGAACTCGATCTCGACACCACGATCAAGGAGACCGCCAACCACGGCTATCTCGACGTGCATATGCGGCCCGAGCGGCGCAACGCGGTCAAGGTATTGGTGTTCTTC
The DNA here is from genome assembly GCF_017881085.1 of Bradyrhizobium sp. GTDB lineage: Bacteria > Pseudomonadota > Alphaproteobacteria > Rhizobiales > Xanthobacteraceae > Bradyrhizobium. Next base: position 8,876 of record NZ_JADGRI010000147.1, on the reverse strand, counting down.
GATATCGGCGGCTCCATGGATTCGCATATCGAGCAGGTCGAGGAATTGTTCTCGGCGGCTAAGAGCGAATTCAAGCACATGGAATATTTCTACTTCCACAACTGCCTCTATGAAGGCGTCTGGAAGCAGAACAAGCGGCGCTTCACCAACCGCACCCCGACCTGGGACGTGCTGCACAAATATCCGCACGACTACAAGGTGGTATTCGTCGGCGACGCCTCGATGAGCCCTTACGAGATCATGGTGCCCGGCGGCTCGGTCGAGCATGTCAACGAGGAAGCCGGCTCGGTCTGGCTCGAGCGCATCACCCGCACCTATCCGCACGCGGTGTGGCTCAATCCGGTGGCGCAGCGGCACTGGGACTATTCGGAATCCACCACCCTGATCCGCCGGCTGTTTTCGGAGCGCATGTTTCCGATCACGATCGAAGGCCTCGAAGGCGCGATGAAGGAACTGGTGCGGTAGTCATCGTCATTCGTCGCACCGCGCGGGTATGATGCAATTTGAGAGGTATGATAAAATGCCCCAGACCATTCACCGCGGCATCAAATCCCTGATCGACGAGGCCAATGCCGAGATCGAAACCGTCAGCGCCGTCGACGCCATCAAGATCGCGCATAACGACGACGTCGTGATCGTCGACATCCGCGATCCCCGCGAAATCGAGCGCGAGGGGAAAATACCGGGGGCGTTCTCCTGCACCCGCGGCATGCTGGAATTCTGGATCGATCCGGCGAGCCCCTATGCCAAGCCGATTTTCCAGCAGGACAAGAAGTTCATCTTCCATTGCGCCGGCGGCATGCGCTCGGCGCTGGCGGCGAAAACCGCGCAGGACATGGGGCTGAAGCCGGTCGCGCATATGGGCGGCGGTTTTGCCGCCTGGCGCGATGCCGGCGGTCCGATCGAGAAGTGGGAGCCGAAGAAGCCGAAGGGGTGAAGTTCGTCACACGCGGGCTTGACCCGTGTGTCCATCCCTTCCCGAAGACATTTTCTTCAAGCGCGATGGATTGCCGGGTCAAGCCGGGCAATGACGAGAATGGAAACGCCCGGAGTATTGCAGCCCATGACATCACCAACCGACGACCCGCTCGTCACCACCGACTGGCTCGCCGCCCGTCTCGACGATCCCAAGATCAAGATCATCGACGCGTCCTTCAAATTGCCCGGCGTGCTGCCGCTGCCGGTCGAAGATTATCTCACCGGCCATATTCCGGGCGCGGTGTTTTTCGACGTCGACGCCATCGCCGATCACGATGATCCGCGGCCGCATATGTATCCGACTGCCGAACAGTTCGCGCGGGACGTCTCGGCGCTCGGCATTTCCAATGGCGACACCGTGGTGGCCTATGATTCCGGCGGCTGGGTCGCTGCCCCCCGGGCGTGGTGGATGTTCCTGTCGTTCGGGCACCCGAACGTGCGGGTACTCGATGGCGGTTTGAAGAAATGGCTGCGCGAAGGGCGCCCAACGCATTCCGGCAAGGTTACGGCGAGGCCCGGGAAATTCCTCGCGAAATTCGATTCGAGCTATGTGCGCAGCCAGCAGCAATTGGTCGGCAACCTGACGACGCACGCCGAACAATTGGTCGACGCGCGGCCGCGTCCGCGTTTCGAGGGCGCCGCGGCCGAGCCGCGGCCCGGCCTGCGCGGCGGCCACATCCCCGGCAGCCGCAACGTGCCCTATGCCGAATTGTTCGACGCCGCGACTGGCGCGATGAAGCCGCTCGAGGAATTGCGCAAAGCCTTTACCGCCGCCGGCGTCGACATGACAAAGCCGATCGTGACCACCTGCGGCTCCGGCGTTTCCGCGCTGGTGCTGACGCTCGCGCTGTATCGGCTCGGCGTGCGCGGCAGCGCACTTTACGACGGCTCGTGGTCCGAATGGGGCCTGCCCGACGGACCGCAGGTCGCGACCGGGCCAGCCTGATTAGCGCGTATTCCGCAAAAGTGGGCACCGGTTTGCGATCAGAATACGCGCAACTCAGATGTTCAGCGGCTGCGCATCGGCGCCGCGGCGGCCGGCTGCGCGAATTGTTGAAACGGGTTGATCGCCTGCTGCTGCGCCGCCAGCCGCGCCAGCCGCGCTGCGCGCGCCGCCATCCGGCGGCGATGGGCCGCCCGCCGTGCCCGCAACTGCTTCTTGACCACGCTTGGGTCGGGCTTGGCGTTGACGGCCGTCACCGGCGGCTTTGCCTCAACGGTGATGGATGGACTGTCCAGCATGGCGGTTTTCGTCGGGGCGCTGTCGACCAGCGGCGAAGCCGGCGCGCTCGCTGGTGAAGACGCCGCCGCTTCAACGTCCGTTGCGGCCGGGACAGCTTGATTCGCGGTGGGCGAGCCCGGCTCCGGTGCAGCCCGGTCAATTGATGCGACCTGGGCTGCGCTGCTGGACGCCGCCGCTGCGATCTTTGCGACATCGGAAGCCGGTACATCGCTAGGCGGCGCGGCTGCCTGGCTCGGGGCCGGACTTTCCAAGGCCGACATGTCGGAATTTGCGGCGGCTGGCTGTTTCAGTGCGGCGATCGTCTCGGGCTCGGCTGGTGGCGGAGCGGTCCCCGCCTGCTCGGGCGGAACTGGAATTGCGGGAATATTGGCCGCGGAAGTGTTGCCCGATGCCTGTTGTTCCGTAGCCGACGTCCCGACCCGCAGCATCGCGAGCACGGGTCTCGTGGGTTCAACCTGCTGCACGAACGTGGCCTCGGGGGCGGCGTGCCAGGAGGGGTTGGTGGCGAACTGCTCGTGGGCGGCGCGCAGCAGCGCTGCCGCGCCGAGCCCGAAGACCAGTATCGACATGGAAAGGAAGGTCGCGGCGAGCAAAAAACGGAAGCCGGGCAGCATGGACAGCGAATTCCGCCTTCGCTTGAGGTTTGCGAAGGCCCTTGAGCCTCTGGGAACGCGGTGACCACTTAATCGGCCGCGGTCGCGACGCATCGGACACCGCCCAGCGCGCTGCGAATCAGGCTGGTTCGAGGATACCGCAAGGTTGACCGCGGCGTTGGTTACAATTCGGTGGAATTATGCCGCGTGGCGCGCCGGAAGACAGTTTCTTCGGCCGGTGAGGCTTGATTGCAACGGTGCTGCTTGCTGATCACAATATGCCGAATCTGGCGCCATCCAGCCGGATTTGTCTTGAATGCGCCGCTATCTTCAGCCATCTGCCGTTAACCGCCCGGTGTCGGCTGGGGACTATACAAGAGCGATGATGAGCAAAAGCATTCTGACGATTTGTGCTGTCCTGATGGCAGGCGCGGCGGGAACCTCGCTCGCGCTGGCGCAGGGTTATCCGGTTTCCCCGCCCGGTGCGGTCTATACGACTGCGCCGCAGCCTTATCCGCCCGGCGGTTATCCGGCCGACTATCGCCGCGGCCCCGGGCCCGGCGCGCCTGATTTCGATTCGCTGGAAGACGACGAGGCGCCGGACGCACAGAGTTCGACCGCGCTACGGCCGCCCGGTCCGGTGCTTTCGCCGGATGACCCGCGTTACGCGCACCCCGAAGGCGCCCGGCCGATCTATACCGATCGCGGCGTGTCCTTGGGGCCGGTGATGTCGCCGGATGATCCGCGCTATGGCCGCCCCGCCGGCGCCCCGCCGGTCTATACCGATCGCGGCGCCCCTGCGGGCCCGATCATGTCGCCTGACGACCCGCGTTACGGCCGGCCCAGCGGTCCGCCGGCGGTGATCTATTCGGACCGGGCTCCCGGACCCGGCAATCCCAATGACGAGCGCGCCATGCGTCCGCCCGAGGTTATCGCGGCGCCTGGCGCTGCTCCGGCTCCGAACAGCGTCACAGGTTCAGTGCAGCCGGCGCCGATTGGGGCCGACGGCAGGCCGATGGTGCTGTCCGCGCTGCCGCCGGATGAACAGCCGGAGGCGGCTCCCGTGGAACTCGCGCCCAACCTGCACCGGCAGGAAGTTGCGTTCGCCACCAAGGAGCCGGCGGGAACGCTGATCGTCGATACCCCGAACACCTATCTCTATTACGTGCTGGGCGGTGGACGCGCGATCCGCTACGGCGTCCGCGTCGGCCGCGACGGCTTCACCTGGACCGGCGTCCAGAAAATCACCCGTAAAGCCGAGTGGCCGGATTGGCATCCGCCGTCGGAAATGATCGATCGTCAGCCCTATTTGCCGCGCTTCATGGCCGGCGGCCCCGGCAACCCCCTGGGCGCGCGCGCGATGTATCTCGGCAATACGGTGTACCGCATCCACGGCACCAACCAGCCCTCGACCATTGGCAAGTTCGTCTCGTCGGGCTGCATCGGCATGCTGAACGAGGACGTCTCGGACCTGTTCGATCGCGTCAAGGTCGGCACCCGCGTGGTCGTGCTGCCCGGCGGCGCGCCGCCGGCCTCGACCACGACCGCCTCGGCGGCACCGATCCCCGGACCCAACGCCGGGCCGGTTGCCGGCACGCAGCCGACCGTGGTGCCGCCGCTGCCCGCGCCGGTGACGGTGCGCTAAAGTCAGCAACCAAAAGAAGATCATCGTCAAAAAGGCCCGCTGGAGCGGGCCTTTTTTATTCGTCATGGCGAGCAAACCGGCAGGCGCAATGACGCTGACATGCGCTTGAAGGATTAAGCCAATCTTCGCGGCGGCTCGCCGCCCTTGATCCAGACGTCGATGCCCTCGACCATCTGGCTGTAATGGGCGCGGAAACCCTCCTCGGTGGTGTAGCCGAGGTGCGGCGTCAGCACGAGGTTGTCGAGTTTGCGGAAGGGATGATCCACCGGCAGCGGCTCGACCGAGAACACATCGACCGCGGCGCCGGCGATCTTGCGCGCTTTCAAGGTCTCCAGCAGTGCTGCTTCGTCGACGATCGGCCCTCGCGCGGTGTTGACGAGGTAGCTGGTCGGCTTCATGCGCGCGAGGTCGGCCGCTCCCACCAGGCCGCGCGAACGCTGGCTCAGCACCACGTGGACGGTGACGATGTCGGCGGTCGCGAATAGCTCTTCCTTGCTTGCGTAGCCGACGCCGATTTCCCTGCATCGCTCCGCTGTCAGGTTCGGGCTCCAGGCGATCACGTTCATGCCGAACGCCTTTGCGAGCCCCGATACCTTGGCGCCCAACTTGCCGAGCCCGACCACCCCCAGCGTCCTGCCCTCGATCTCGATGCCGATGAATTTCTGCCAAGACTCGCCGGCATGCATGCGTGCACTCTCGCGGCCGATATTGCGGGTCAATTCCAGGATCAGGCCCATGGTCAGGGAGGCGGTTGGGTCGCGGCCCCATTGCGTTCCGCATACCGCCACCTTGTGGTCCTTGGCGGCCTCCAGGTCGAACGCGGCGTTGCGCATGCCCGAGGTGATCAGAAGTTTCAGCTTGGGGAGGGCCGCGAACAACGCCCGCGGAAACGGCGTGCGCTCGCGCATCGCGCAGACGATCTCGAAATCCGCAAGTGCGGCAGCCGCGGCTTCGGTGGAAGCAAAGGGCTCGGTGAACGCTTTGACGTCGACGCGATCGCTGATCTTTGACCAGTCCGCCATCCGCAATGTCAGATCCATATAGTCGTCGAGAATTGCACAGCGCAGCTGCGTCATGGGAAGGTCCGTCTCAGCGATGATGACGGCCGGAAACTGCCGTCCAGGAAGCAGCTATGGTCGCGCGCAATTTGTAAACGCGCAAGCGGCCGCGGCCCAAAAAGCGCCCGCGGCTCGAAAAAGCGCATGCGTCTTAGGAAGCGCTCGGGAAAAGCCGTCGGCTGTTATGAATGCGCCGGCGACCTGGCCGCCTTGGCGGCCCGGATTTCGACGGCCATCGATTGCACCGTGGGTGACAACGCCTTGTGCTTGGCGCGCCAGGCTGGGCCCGGACCGCGCATATAGTGCAGTTCCGGCCGATAGGGGTCGAATGCCCTGAGGAAGAACTGGCGCCAAAAGCCCCGGATTGCGGGTTCGCGTTTGCCGGAGGAAAGGGAGTCTGACGTGATGGTTGTCATGACGCGGCCCGCTGTTTTCGCCTGCGACTTCTGTCGCCGGGAACGCCTTTTGAGACGTCGAGAGCCAGTTTTGGGCCGATTTGTTAAAAGAAGGTTTCAATTGTCCTGATCCGGCGCCGGCATGGTATCAACCCCGTAATGATCCGTGGTGAACGGATGGAAAACGCCGGCCTGCGGTTGCCCTTTGGGGGCCGCGCCGCTACATCAGCGGCAGCAAATTTCCATAAAACCTCTCGATTTCAGGGATCTCGATGGCGCGCCAGTTCGTCTATTTCATGAAGGGTCTGTCCAAGACCTACCCGCCCAGCCGCAAGGTGCTCGATAACGTCCATCTTTCGTTTTACCCGGATGCCAAGATCGGCGTGCTCGGCGTCAACGGCTCCGGCAAGTCGACGCTGCTGCGGATCATGGCCGGTATCGACAAGGAGTACAGCGGCGAGGCCTGGGTCGCCGAGGGTGCCCGGGTCGGCTACCTCGAACAGGAGCCGCAGCTCGATCCCGCCAAATCCGTGCGCGACAACGTCATGCTGGGCGTCGCCAAGCAGAAGGCGATCCTGGATCGGTACAACGAACTGGCGATGAACTATTCCGAGGAAACCGCCGACGAGATGACCAAACTGCAAGACCAGATCGAGTCCGCGGGGCTTTGGGATCTCGACAGCAAGGTCGATCAGGCGATGGATGCTTTGCGCTGCCCGCCCGACGATGCCGACGTGACAAAACTCTCCGGTGGCGAACGCCGCCGCGTCGCCTTGTGCAAATTGCTGCTCGACCAGCCGGACCTGCTGCTGCTGGACGAGCCGACCAACCATCTCGACGCCGAGTCGGTGTCCTGGCTGGAAGGCCATCTGCGCAACTATCCCGGCGCGATACTGATCGTCACCCATGACCGCTATTTCCTCGACAACGTCACGAGCTGGATTCTCGAACTCGACCGCGGCAAGGGCATTCCCTACGAGGGCAATTACTCGTCCTGGCTGGTGCAGAAGCAGAAGCGGCTGGAGCAGGAGGGCCGCGAAGACGCCGCGCATCAGCGCACGCTGGCGCGCGAGCAGGAGTGGATCGCGGCCTCGCCGAAGGCGCGCCAGGCCAAGTCCAAGGCGCGTTACCAGCGCTACGAGGATTTGCTGAAGCAGGCCAGCGAGAAGCAGACCCAGACCGCGCAGATCACGATACCCGTCGCCGAGCGGCTCGGTCAGAACGTGATCGATTTCGAGGGCCTGACCAAAGGATATGGCGACCGGCTCTTGATCGACAATCTCACCTTCAAGCTGCCGCCGGGCGGCATCGTCGGCGTGATCGGCCCGAACGGCGCCGGCAAGACCACGCTGTTCCGGATGATCACCGGGCAGGAGAAGCCGGACAAGGGCACCATCACGGTCGGCGAGAGCGTGCATCTCGGCTATGTCGACCAGTCGCGCGACTCGCTCGACGGCAAGAAGAGCGTGTGGGAGGAAATTTCCGGCGGCAACGAACTCATTCTCCTCGGCAAGCGCGAGGTCAATTCGCGAGGCTACTGCTCGTCGTTCAATTTCAAGGGCGCCGACCAGCAGAAGAAGGTCGGCGCGCTGTCGGGCGGCGAGCGCAACCGCGTGCATCTCGCCAAGATGCTGAAATCAGGCGCCAACGTGTTGCTGCTCGACGAGCCCACCAACGACCTCGACGTCGATACCCTGCGTGCGCTCGAAGAGGCGCTGGAGGATTTCGCCGGCTGCGCCGTGATCATCAGCCATGACCGCTGGTTCCTCGACCGCATCGCCACCCACATGCTGGCCTTCGAAGGCGACAGCCATGTGGAATGGTTCGAAGGCAATTTCCAGGATTACGAGAAGGACAAGATGCGAAGGCTAGGGCAGGATTCCGTCATCCCGCATCGCCTGAAATACAAGAAGCTGACGCGGTGAGTTGATATGAGCCGGCTGGCGTTCGTGATCGCGGTGATCGCCGTCCTCGGTGGATCGTGTTCCGCTTTTGCCGCCGACGCAGACTTCACGCAGTTCATCGCCTCGCTGTGGCCGGATGCGCAGGCCTCGGGTGTCTCGCGCGCGACGTTCGACGCCGAGACACGCGGTCTCGAGCCCGATTACAAACTGCCCGACCTGATCCTGCCCGGACGTCCCGCGACCGGCGCGCCGTCGCAGGCCGAATTCGTGCAGGTGCCGGCCGATTATGTGAAGGAAGCCAGCATCGGACGGCTGGCGGAAGAGGGGCGGCGGCTCCTGCAGAAATATCGCCCTTCGCTGACCGCGATCGAAGCCCGCTTCGGCGTACCCGCCACTATCGTGCTTGCGATCTGGGGCCGTGAAACCGATTACGGCCGCTACACGCTGCCTTATGACGAGGTGCGCGTGCTGGCGACGCAGGCCTATGTGGGCCGGCGCAAGGATAAGTATCGCAACGAGTTCATCCTGGCGTTGAAGATGATCGGCGACGGCGAGGTGACGCGCAAGGATCTGCGCGCATCGTGGGCCGGCGCTACCGGGCTCACGCAATTCCTGCCGTCGGAATTCTATCAGCACGGCGTCGATTTCGACGGCGACGGCCGCAAGGACATCTGGCATTCGGTGCCGGACGCGCTGGCCTCGGCCGCGCAGCAGCTCGTCAACAAGGGTTGGCAGAAGGGGGTGCGCTGGGCCTATGAGGTGAAGGCGCCGGCCGATGTCGATTGCACCATGGGCGTGCCGGAAGTGACAAAACCGATCGGCGATTGGCTGCGCGCCGGTTTTGTCCCGGTGCGCGGAGAACAGCTCAGCGCGGCCGAGCAGGCGCAGCCGGCGTCGCTGCTGCAGCCCGAGGGCATCTACGGCCCGGCATTCCTGACGACGAAGAATTATTTCGTGATCAAGGAATATAATTTTTCGGATCTCTATGTGCTGTTCGTCGGTCACCTCGCCGATCGCATGCTGAGCCCGCTTGCCTTCGCGACGCCGTGGTCGGCGTCGA
>NZ_JADGRI010000146.1 GCF_017881085.1 Bradyrhizobium sp. | reverse complement strand
CTCGGCCCGGCCGAACAGGGCGGGGAGCCGATCTTCATCGTGCTGAACGCCGCTCCCGAAGAGATCGCATTCACGCTGCCGAAGCTGCCGGAATACAGGACTTGGCGGCAACTATTGAACACCGCGGACGTTAAGCAAGAGGCCAGGGATTTCGCATCGGCAAGCGATGCAAAAGCGCCTCCCCGTTCGGTCCTGGCGTTTGCGGGTTCGGCATGAATGAGCGGCAATTCGGCACACGACTGACGGCGGAGGGCGCTTCATTCCGGCTTTGGGCGCCGGCGGCGCGGCGTGTCGATCTGCTGCTGGAGAAATCCCACGCCATGCGGCGCGGCGACGACGGCTGGTTTTTCGTCGATGTCCCAGGCGTCCAGGCCGGCACACGCTACAAATTCCGCATCGACGGCGACACCGACGTGCCCGACCCGGCTTCCGCCTTTCAGCCCGACGACGTCTCCGGGCCGAGCGAGGTGATCGATCAAGCGAGCTATCCCTGGCGGGCGGCGGACTGGCGCGGGCGCCCGTGGCCGGAAACCGTATTGCTCGAGACCCATGTCGGCACCTTCACCAAGGAAGGCACCTACCGCGCCATGATCGGCAAGCTCGATTACCTGGTTGCTTCCGGCATCACTGCAGTGGAATTGATGCCGCTCGCGGATTTCGCCGGCGCGCGCAATTGGGGCTATGACGGCGTGCTATGGTACGCGCCGGACAGCGCCTATGGCCGCCCGGACGATCTCAAGGCGCTGATCGACGCGGCACATCTGCGCGGGCTGATGGTGTTCCTCGACGTCGTCTATAACCACTTCGGCCCCGAAGGAAATTACCTCGGCCGCTATGCGCCCTCTTTCTTCACGGAGGCGCAGACGCCCTGGGGCAGCGCGATCGATTATCGGGTGCCGGAGGTTCGCGCCTTCGCGATCGAGAATGCACTGTATTGGTTGCGCGACTATCGTTTCGACGGGCTGCGGCTGGATGCGGTGCATTCGATCGCCGAGCTCGGCGAAATCCCGATGCTGCGCGATCTCAGCGTCGCCGTCGGCCGACTCGCCGCGGAAACGGGCCGCCATATCCATTTGGTGCTCGAGAACGACGACAATGCCGCCAGCCTTCTGAATGCGGGCGAAGATCCACCGCGCGGCAAATACCGCGCCCAATGGAACGACGATTATCATCACGCCTGGCACGTGCTGCTGACCGCCGAGTCGCACGGCTATTACCGCGATTATCAGCGTTCGCCGCTCAAGGACATCGGTCGCGCGCTGGGGTCGGGCTTTGTCTACCAGGGCGAGGCGTCCGCGCATCGCGACGGGCAATTGCGCGGTGAGCCGAGCGGCGAGCTTTCTCCCACCGCTTTCGTCAATTTCCTGCAGAACCACGACCAGATCGGCAACCGCGCGCTCGGCGACCGGCTCGAAAGCATGGCCGATCCCAGGGCGATCGAGGCTGCGCTGGCGATCACGCTGCTGGCGCCGATGATCCCGATGCTGTTCATGGGCGAAGAATGGGGATCGACGCAGCCGTTCCCGTTCTTCTGCGACTTTAGGGGCGATCTCGCGGCAGCCGTCCGCCGGGGCCGTCACCGGGAGTTCGCAGGCGCGTATGCGAAATATGGCAACGAGGTGCCGGATCCGCTGGAAGAATCGACGTTCCGATCCGCCGTGCTCGATTGGGATGCGCTTGACGAAACGGCGGGAAAAAAGCGGCTGGCGCTGGTGCGCGAGCTGCTCGCAATTCGCCGGCGGGAGATCGTTCCCCGGCTTGCCGGCACGGCCTTTGGCCATGCACAGGCGGCGGAAAACGGCTTGCTGACGGCGCACTGGCGCATGGGCGATGGCGCAACGCTGCTGCTGACAGCCAACCTGTCGGATGGCGAAGCGACGCGACCCTCACGCAAGACAGACGGCCGCCAAATCTGGGGCACCGACAGCGGCAAGACGATGCCGCCATTGTCCGTATTCTGGCATCTCGGAGCCCGCTGATGCCTCCGGCCATTCCGATCGCGACCTACCGCCTGCAGCTGACGGCGGCCTTCGATTTCGACGCGGCCGCGGCCGTCGTGCCCTATCTGAAGGCGCTCGGCATCACGCATGTCTACGCATCGCCTTTCATGAAAGCGCGCAAGGGCTCGACCCACGGCTACGACATCGTCGACCACACCAAACTCAATCCGGAGCTAGGTGGCGAAGAGGGCTTCGAGCGATTGAGCCGTACGCTGAAGGCGAATGACCTCGGCCTGATCCTCGATTTCGTGCCCAACCATGTCGGCGTGCATTTCGCCGACAATCCGTGGTGGCTCGACGTGCTGGAATGGGGCCCGGCCTCGCCGCACGCGGCCTCCTTCGACATCGACTGGGACATTTTGCCGTACCGGGCGCGGGCCGGCGTGCTGCTGCCGATCATCGGCTCGTCCTATGGCGAGGCGCTCGAAAAGGGCGAAATCGAGCTTCGGTATGATGAGAGCGAAGGCAGTTTTTCGGCCTGGTATTTTGAGCACCGCCTGCCGATCGCGCCCGAGCGTTACAACGAGATCTTGCGCACCATCGTCAGGGAAGCCGGAGCGGAAGATGGCGATGCGGGACGACGCATCCTCGAACTGACCTCGCGCCATAAGGGCCTGCGCCATCCCAACGCAAAGGAAGCGCCTGCCTTCAAGGCGGACCTGCGGGGCATCGGCGGGAACGCAGAGATTATCGCGCGCGGGCTCGACGCCTATCGCGCCGGGCCGGACAGGCCTTCGCAGACACTCACGCTGCATCACCTGCTGGAGCGCCAGCATTATCGGCTCGGGCATTGGCGGCTGGCGTCCAGCGACATCAACTACCGGCGGTTTTTCGACATCAATACGCTGGCGGGATTGCGTGTCGAGGATGCCGGCACGTTCGAGGCCATCCACCGGCTGGTCAAAACGCTGATCGCGGAAGGAAAGCTGCAGGGCCTGCGGCTCGACCACATCGACGGCCTGCGCGATCCCGCGCAATATTTCCAGCGCCTGCGCCGCCTCGTTCGCGATGCGCAGGGAACGAACGTCAACCATTTCTACATGGTGATCGAAAAGATTCTCGGCGAGCACGAAAAGCTGCACGCCTTTGCGGGCGTTCACGGCACCACCGGCTATGAATGGCTCAATTCCATCACGCAAGTGCTGCTCGATGGCAAAGGCCTGGAGCCGCTTGACGAAGTGTGGCGGCAAATCAGCAACCAACCGCCGCGGCTGGCGCCTGTCCTGAAAGAAGCCAAACGCCGGGTGCTCGAGACCCTGCTGACCAGCGAATTCACCGTACTGTGGCGGCTGCTCGCGCGTATCGCCGGTGGGCATTACTCCACCCGCGACTATGCCGCCGACAGCCTGCGCCAGGCGCTCGAACTCTATATCCTGCATTTTCCGGTCTATCGCACCTATCTGACCGCGACAGGCCCGGCAACGCACGACCGCGCGCTGATCTCCGAAACCATCGAAAAAGCGCGCGCGGACTGGTTTGCCGCCGACGAAGGCATCTTCGACTTCCTCCGCGATGCGCTGACCATGGACCTGATCCGGCCGGGTGGGCCTGCGCACAGCGCGCCGCGCGTGCGCCGCTTTGCATTGAAGGTGCAGCAATTCACCGGTCCGGTCATGGCGAAGTCGCTGGAGGACACCACGTTCTATCGCTATCACCGCCTGCTCGCGCTCAATGAAGTCGGCGGCGACCCCGCGGCGCAAGCGCTTCCGGTAGAATCCTTTCACGACGCCATGAAGCTCCGCGCCAAACAGTGGCCGCACGGCATGACGGCGACGGCGACGCATGACACCAAGCGCGGCGAGGATGCGCGCGCCCGATTGATCGCGCTGGCTGAAATTCCCGGCGAATGGACCAGCGCCGTTTCGCGGTGGAAAGTGATGAACGCGCCGCATCTGGTCGTCGACGGCGAGATCCGCGCGCCGTCCGCGACATCGGAATACATGCTGTATCAGGCGCTGGTCGGTGCATGGCCCCTGGGCGGGCGCGACGATGCGTTTGTGGAGCGAATACAGGCTTACGCGTTGAAGGCGGCCCGAGAGGGCAAGCAGGAAACCAGCTGGCTCAATCCCAATGAAGCCCATGAAGCGGGCCTGCGGACCTTCATCGAACGGATTCTGGATCCGGCGGTCTCGGCCGAATTCCTCAGCTCCATGGAGGCGCTGGCGCAGCGGCTTGCCCTGTTGGGCGCGTTGAATTCGCTCGGTCAGGTCACGTTGAAGGCGACGATGCCGGGTGTGCCCGACTTCTATCAGGGAACGGAATTTTGGGACCTGTCGCTGGTGGACCCCGACAACCGGCGGCCGGTCGATTTTTCCGAACGCGACAAAGTGCTGGCGTCGACGGAAACACCCGACTGGCATCGCCTGGTGCAGAGCTGGCCCAACGGTCATGTGAAGCTGGCCTGGACGAGGCATTTGCTGAAGCTCCGTACCGAACTTGCGGATGTATTCGCCAACGGTGACTACGAGCCGCTGCAGGTGAGCGGGCCGCACCGCGACCATGTCGTTGCCTATGCGCGGCGTCTGGGCCGCGACGCCGCGATCGTGGTGGTCGCAAAATCATTCGCCACGTTCTCACAGGGCGGACGCGCCTGGCCCCGCGCGGAGAGTTATGACGCGACGCTTGATGTCAGCGGCTATTCGGTGGAAGGCTTTGCCGAGGCGGATGCGAGCGAACTGCGCCTCTCCGATATCTTCAGGCATTTGCCGGCGGCAGTGTTAAAGGCCAGGGTCGTGAGCGCTTCGAAGCAGGCGCGAAGGCGGGCTCATCTATCGACCGTCCGGAGCATGATCGGGTCTGATTGAATCAGAACCGAAGCTCCAGATCCTCGTCTTGACGCGTTTTCTTTACGCGAACCGGTATCCACTTCGCTGGAAAACGCTCTAATGCGCGAAAGCCGCCCGGGATCGACGGCCGGACGGCTTTGGCGGATGTCGTGCCGACTCACGAAGTTCGGTTCCCTTCCCCGCGCAAACCAAATCGTCGATCAAATTCGTTACCGACACGTTCACGCCGGCAAGCGGCGAAACACTCGGCACAGCTTTGCTGCTGCGCAACAATACCGACCGCAGTGCGTCAGCTGCGCTTGGTCAGCAGCAGATTGCCGCGCTTCCGGATCGCGGCTTGCGCCACTTCCGCAAAGCGCTGCAACAGCCACGGCAGCGTCACTTCGAGGCGAACATGATCGTCGGCGACATCGAGATGGCCGGAGGCCGCCTGCCCCATCGCCCGGACGCGGAAGATCATGCGGTTGTCTTCCCATCTCTCCTCGTCGACCTTCAGGACGGGAATGCTGGAGGCGGCACGCGTCAATCCCACCTTGAGGCGGCGCACCGCCTCTTCGCGGCCGAGCTGGTGCGGTATCGAAACGATCAGGGGTGCGGACATCTTTTTTCTCCCGACGACATAAGTGTATGTAATCGCGAATTATCTTGAGAAAAGGGCCCGGCGAATAACTGCCGCATGGCGATGGAACCTTATGGGTTCCCGTTCGTTTTTTTGCCGAAGGCAGAGCAACAGGTGCCGACTGCCGGCTGGAGGAGATTTCTAAATGTCTATCGGAACGATTATCCTGATCATTCTCGTGATCGCCTTGCTCGGCGGCTTCAGCGGCATCGGAGGCGGACCGTTCTATGGCACCGGATATTATGGTGGCGGCGGCCTCGGCCTTGTCATCGTTATTCTGCTGATCCTCTTATTGCTCGGACGACTTTGAGCCGCACGCAGTAATTTCTCCATTATTCCGGGTCGCGCCTGACGGCGCGGCCCGGAATAACCATGGCTAGGTTTTGCCCGCCAGCTTCCTGATCGCCGTCTTGATCGACGACGACGCATCATCATAGCCTTCCCAGGCCTTGGTTTTAGCGAGCCGCGTCGGCACGGTGCGAACCGTATAGCGCTTGGGATCCAGATCGCCGCGTACCTGCGCCCATGTCAGCGGCATCGAGACGGTCGCACCCTCGCGCGCCCGCGGCGACAGCACCGCGACCGCGGTCGCCATGCGGTCGTTGCGAAGATAATCGAGGAAGATCTTTCCCTTGCGCAGTTTCTTCGACATGTTGAGCAGATAACGCTCGGGGTCTTCATCGGCCATCCACTGGCAAACGCCGTGCGCGAACGCTTTCGCCTCCTTCCAGGTCACCTTGTCCTTGGCGCCGTATGCCAGCGGCGTCACCACGTGCAGCCCCTTGCCGCCGGTGGTCTTGCAGAAGCTTTCCAGGCCGATGGCGGCGAGATGCTGCCGCATATCCTTGGCGGCCTCGACGACGTCGGCGAACTCGACCTCCGGCGCGGGATCGAGATCGAATACCAGCCGGCCGGGTATGTCGGGCGCGTCGGGTGCGCAATTCCAGGGATGCAGTTCGAGACCGCCGATCTGGGCGACCGCCGCAAGACCCTCGACGCGGTCGATCTGCAGATAGGGCTTACGATCGCCGGAGACTCTTACAAGTTCCAACAGGTTGGAAGTGCCGGGCATGGCATGACGCTGAAAGAACTTTTCGCCGCCGATGCCGTCGGGTGCGCGCACCACCGAACACGGCCGTCCCTTCAGGTGGCCGATCATCCAGCCGCCGACCGCCTCGAAATAGCGGGCGAGATCAAGCTTCGTCACGCCCTTGCCGTCGCCGGCGTCGGGCCACATCACCTTGTCGGGTTTGGAGATGACGACACCCATCACTTCGGCGGATCGGTTCGCCGCGGCCTTGGTTGCCACCTTGGCCGGCACCCCGCCGGATTTGGCCGCGGTCTTGCCGGACGCGGGTTTTGCAAGTTTGGTCATGGCCGGCTTTTCCGCGACGATCTCGTCGGCCGGCTTGTCCTGACGCAGCCCCTTGAAGGCAGCCTGCCTGATATTGCCGCCATCCGTAAAGCCTGCGAATTCGATCTCGGCCACCAGCTCGGGCTTCAGCCAGTGCACGTCACGCGTCTTGCGCGGCGCATCCTTGCCGCCGAACGGGCTTTCGTCGGAGGCGGCCGCCTTCAGCGCCGGCATGATCCGCTTGACCGTGTGCTGGCCGAAGCCGGTGCCGACCATGCCGACAAAGGCCAGATGATCGCCACGATAGACGCCGGCCATCAGCGAGCGGAATTTGCCGTTGGTGGTTTTCCAACCCCCGAGTACCACCTCCTGCCCGGCGCGGCATTTGGCCTTGGTCCAGCTCTCTGAGCGGCCCGAGCGATAGGACGCACCAAGCTTCTTGGAGACGATGCCTTCCAGCGACAGCTTGCAGGCCGATTTCAGGATGGCATCGCCGCCGCTTTCGAAATGCTCGACGTAGCGGATCGATTTTGCCTTTGCCTTGAGTCGCGCTTCCAGCAATTTCTTCAACCGCGCTTTTCGCTCGGCAAGCGGCATGCGCCGAAGATCTTCGCCATCGGCGAACAACAGGTCGAACGCGTAGAAGATCAGCTCGTCGGTCTTGCCGTCGGAAATCGCGGCCTGCAGCGTGGAGAAATCCGGCGCGCCGTTGTGATCGAGCGCGACGATCTCGCCGTCGATGAGAACGTCCGGCAGCGTGCTTCCTTCCCGGGCGATCGCCTTGAACTTCTCCGACCAGTCCAGTCCCTTGCGGGTCTTCAGCGTGGCCTCGCCGTGCTCGACGCGCAGCTGCACGCGATAGCCGTCGAACTTGATTTCGTGGCACCACCCCTCGCTATTCGGCGGACGATCGACCGGCGTGCAGAGCTCAGGCGCCACGAAATCCGGCATCGCCGCAACTTTTTTGGGTCTTGCGGCCTTGGTCGGCGCAGCCCGCCCGGCGGCCTTCGTGTTCTTGGCGCGCGCTTCAGCGGCGTCGCCGCGGTTCGAATTCCATACCGCGTCGGCCCTGCCGCGGCCGGACTTTGCGGTCATAAACGGCTTCGGCGCCCGGCCTTTGCCCGCGGCGATCTGTTCCATGCTGCGTCCCGAGGCAACCGACTGGTCTTCGTCCAGGATGGCGTTGGCCTTTCCCTCTTTGGCGTATTCGTCGCGGTGCTTGATCAGCAGCCAGTTGGTGCGCTTGCCCCCGTTGCGGTCGTGGCGCATCCGCACCAGTACCCAGCTTCCGTGCAGCTTGTCGCCGTGCAGGGCGAATTTCAGGTCGCCCTTCTTGAAGCCCATCTCGGGATCGTCGGAATCCCAATAGCCGCGGTCCCAGAGCTGCACGGTGCCGCCGCCATACTGGCCTTCGGGAATGGTGCCTTCGAAATCGCCGTAATCGAGCGGATGGTCTTCCACCTCCACCGCCAGCCGCTTGTCGTGCGGATCGAGCGAGGGGCCCTTGGTAACCGCCCAGGACTTGAAGACGCCGTCGAACTCGAGCCTGAGATCGTAGTGCAGCCGGGTCGCGTCATGCTTCTGGATCACGAATCGCCGCTGCTTCGAGGGCGCAACCGCCGTGTCGCCGCTGGGCTCCGCGGTCTTTTCGAAATCGCGTTTCTTCCGGTAGGTGGAGAGGTTTCTCAGGGACACGATCGAACCCGCACAAATGAGCATCGGCGGCGTCGCACGACGACGGACGCCCGGAACCGAAACCTGCAACAGCCGTTGAAGTTCCGCAAATTCGAACCCGCAAAACAAGCTCTGGAGATTGTAATGGCCGCCCGCGCCTATTGGAAAGGGTCATTGAAGCTTTCCCTCGTGTCCTGCCCCGTGCTGCTTTATCCGGCTTCTACCACATCGGACAAAACCCGCTTCCACATGATCAACAAGGAGACCGGCAACCGGCTGAAGCAGCAGATGGTCGACGCCGAGACCGGCGACGTCGTCGAAAGCGACCAGAAGGCCCGCGGCTATGAGCTGAAAAAAGGCGAATATATCGAGATCGAAAAGGAAGAGCTCGAGGCGGTCCAGATCGAAAGCAACCATACCATCGACATCGACAGTTTCGTGCCCAGGGACGAGATCGACAAACGCTACCTCAACCACCCCTATTACATAGCGCCCGACGGCAAGGCCGGCATCGACGCCTTCGCCGTGATCCGCGACGCCATGAAGGACCAGGACCGCGTCGCGCTGGCCCGCATCGTGCTGACCAATCGCGAGCACATCATCGCGATCGAGCCGCTGGGCAAGGGCCTGCTCGGCACCACACTACGCTACCCCTACGAGCTGCGCGACGAAGACGATTATTTCGACGGCATCAATAATCCAAAAATCTCGAAAGACATGGTTGAACTCGCCGGCCACATCCTCGACACCAAGGCCGCGCATTTCGATCCCTCGAAGTTCAAGGACGAATACGAGAATGCGCTAAAGACCCTGGTGAAGCGCAAGGCCGCCGGCAAGCCGGTCAAGGCGGCGGAGCCTGCAGAAAACCCCGACAACGTCATCAGCCTGATGGATGCGCTGAAGCAGAGCCTGAAAGGCCGCGCCTCCGCCAAGCGCCATGCGCCGGCCCGGCGAACATCGCACCGCGCAGCCAAGAAGGCGCACCACTCGGCGGCACGGGCGCGCAAGGCGGGGTGAAGGACGCAAACTCTCTCCGTCGTGATTCCGGGATGCGCCTCTTGGCGCAGGCCCGGAATGACGGCTTTGAGGTATTACCGCTTAGCCTTCCGCTTCTTTACAGCCTTCTTCTTCGATGCCTTCTTCGGCACCTTCGCGCCGGCGGCCCTCGCCTCGGAAAGCCCGATCGCGATCGCCTGTTTGCGGCTCTTGACCTTGCGCCCCGATCGGCCGCTCTTCAGGGTACCGGCCTTGCGCTTCTTCATCGCGCGTTCGACCTTGGCGGCTGCCTTCTTTGCATATTTTCGTGCCATGAGATTTCTCCCGGTTGCGGGAAAATAATCTTCGCGGTGGCGGATGGTTCCCGCGCGGGATCCGCCGTCAGTCAGGCGATGGCCGCGTAAAGCTCGGAGGCATTTCTTGCGCCACGCACGCGAGCAAGCGTCTCCGGCGATCTTAATGTCCGCGCCGCCAGTGCGAGCGCGCCGAGCGCTTCATTCTCGACCGCCGCGGGCAGCAGGAGAACAAATACGATGTCCACCGCTTGCCCGTCGATCGCGTCGAATTCGAGCGGCGGTTTCAGTCTTGCGAATAACCCGTAGGGCCGTTGTATTTCCTGCAGCCGGGCATGCGGAATAGCGACACCCTTGCCGATCCCCGTCGATCCAAGTTCCTCCCGCTTATGCAGGGTCGACAAGACCTGATCCACCGGCAGGCCGAGGCTCGCCGCGGCCCTGGCCGCGAATTCCTGCAGCAGCGGCCGCTTGCCGGAAGCACGCACGTCGATCATGACGTCGGTTGGCGACAGCAGGTCGGAGATTTTCATGGTCGCTCCGGGAGGACGCATCGCCATAAGCATCGAGAGGGTCTCGGATGGCAAGGGTGAATTGACGAATTAATCCGGCGCGCGCAGCCGGTAGCCAATGCCGGTTTCGGTCAGCACAAATTGCGGACGCTCCGGATCGGCCTCGATCTTCTGCCGGAGCTGGCGCACGTAGACCCGCAAATATTGCGCATCCGTCAGTTCGTCCCACAATTCCTTCAGCAGGAACCGGTGGGTCAGCACCTTGCCGGCATGCTGCACCAGCACGCGCAGCAATTCGTATTCCTTGGGCGACAGCTTGACGTCGCGGTCGCCGACCTTGACGATGCGGCGCACCAGGTCGACGGTGAGATCGCCGGTGCGAAACACCGGGCGCTCGCCATGGACCTGCAATTGATGCCGCAGCGCCGCGCGCATGCGGGCGAGCAGTTCGTCCATCCCGAACGGCTTGGTCAGATAATCGTCGGCGCCGAGATCGAGCGCCTGGACCTTTCCGGCCTCGTCGCCGCGGCTCGACAGCACCACGATGGGTACGCTGTCGTTGCGGCCGCGGATCATGCGCAGTAATTCGTGGCCCTGGATATCCGGCAAACCGAGATCGAGAATGATAAGGGCCGGATTCTGCGCCAGCAATTCCAGCGCGAGCTTGCCGTTGGAGGCTTCGAGGATCTCATAGCCCTGCGTGCTCAACCCCATCCGCAGCAATTTGCGGATCGGCGGCTCGTCGTCGATAACCAGGACTTTTATCGGCGTGGCGGTCATGCGGCGGTGTCCAGCGCGTTCGAGGCCGCCGGGATCGGCAGACGGATGGTCAGCACGGCGCCGCTGCGGTCGGTGCGATTGGCCGCGAAGATCTTGCCGTGCATCGCCTCGACAAAGCCGCGCGAGATCGCAAGCCCAAGGCCGGTGCCGGGCCGGACATGGTCGCCCTTTTGCGCGCGATAGAATTTGTCAAAGATACTGTCGAACTCCCCCGGCGGAATGCCGTCGCCCTCGTCGATGATCTGCAAGATGACCTGATCCCTCTCCCGCTGGCTCCGGATCGATATCGTGGTGTCGGCGGGCGCATATTTCGCCGCGTTGTCCAAGAGATTGAAGAGCACCTGTTCGAACAGCACCGCGTCGAGTTCCAGCATCGGCAGATCGGCGGCGAGCTCGAGCGAGACCTTGTGGTGGACCAGTATCTTGCTGGCGCGGCGCAAGGCGCTGCCCACGATTTCGCCGATATCGTGGGGCGCGGTATTCGGCACGATGGCGCCGGATTCCAGTTTTGTCATGTCCAGGAGATTGGCGATAAAGCGATTCAGCCGTTCGGATTCGTCGATCACGGTGGCCAGCAGATCGCGCTTCTGCGCATCGCTGAGGCCGCTTTCGAGATCGCGCATCGTGGAGGCGGCGCCGAGCACCGAGGCCAGCGGCGTCTTGAGATCGTGCGAGATCGAGGTCAACAGCGCCGAGCGCAGGCGGTCCGATTCCACGGTGCGCTTGACGCGATCCATGTCCTCGACCAGCAGCACCCGCTCGATCGCCAGCGCGCCCTGATCGACCAGCGCATCGAGCAGGCGGCGCTGGTCCGGCGTCAGCAGCGGGCCCGTCTTGTCGTTGTCGATGCCGATGACACCGATCGGCCCGCGGCCGGTGCGCATCGGCAGGAACAGCCGCTTGGCCCCCGGCAGCGTATCGGAACCGCGGCCGGCCGGGCGATCGTTGCTCCAGGCCCAGTTGGCGGCGGCGAGATCCGCCTTGTCGAGTTCGTCCTCGGGCGGATAGCCCGCCTTGACGGTCAGGACGCCGTCCTCGGGCAACAGCAGGACCACCCGCACCTTGAGCATCAACGCGGTCTGATAGGCGGTCGCCCACAACACATCATCGAGCGTCGCGGTGCCCGCGAGCTTGCGGCTGAAGGCGTAGAGTGACTCCGTGGTCCGTATCCTGCCGATCGCGGTTACCGCCTGGGTGCGCACGCGCGCCGCGACATTGGAAACCAGGATGGCGATCAGCATGAAGAAGAAGAACGCCGCGACATTGGTTGGATCGGTGATGGTGAAGGTATAGACCGGCGGCAGAAAGAAGAAGTTGTAGCACAGCGAGGCCGCGACGCTGGCGAGCAGCGACGGCCACAGCCCGTAGCGGACCGCCACGCTCACCACCGCCGTCA
>NZ_JADGRI010000145.1 GCF_017881085.1 Bradyrhizobium sp. | reverse complement strand
TCGCGGGCGGGCGCGGTGGCGATGGCGCATTGGCAACCGGCGGCGATGCCGGCGCGCGTGGCGCCGGCGACGTCATCGGCTCCGGCGTCATGATGCTGACCGGTGGGGTCGATGCTGCCGAGGGAAAATCCGCATTGGTTGGTTTGCCCGTGGGCATCGTCGGCGCGAGCGTGGCAACCGGCCCCGGCGCCGCCGCTGGCATGTTCCACAGCGGCGCATACCGCGCGATCAGGCCGTCATAGGGCCGCGCCTCCATGTTGGCGACGATCTGGCGATTATCAGTCAGCGCCCGGAACGCCCTGCAGTTCGACGGCGTGCAATGATCGCGCGCCAGCAGCACCTGCGCCATCAGGCCGTAGCGGTCGCGCTCCACCGCAGCGCGCAGCATCTGCAGTTCGGGCGTGATGCTCCGGTTGGCCGAGGCGACGTCGCCGGACGCGGTCAGTCGCGTGATCTGGGAAGCTGCATAGGATACCGCCGCCGCTGCAGATTCGGCAGAACCGAACAATACCTTTTCACACGCCGCCAGGACGATGTCGCCGGCGATATCGTCGATGCAAGACAAGGCCGGCAGCGCGGCGTTCATCGGCTGGTAGGAGCCGGCCCTCTCGGCCGGCGCCGGCCGCCCAGCCGGACCGAACTCGCGAATCGTCGCGGCTACCGCGATGCCGACGGCCAGCAGCGTGATCACGGTCAGCGCGCCGTTAGCGACCGATTTCTCGGCGCGCAACAGCGTGATCAGCACGATGATCCCGAAAAATCCCGCTGCGGCCAAAGTCAGCCACATCGGGAAAGACGGCGATCGCCAGATTTGGTCGAGCGATGTGGCCCAGGCCCAGTTCATGCGCGATGTCCCTCAGCGCAGCATAGAGCGCATTCCACGGAAGTGAACGCCAATTCCTTCGCATTCATTTGCACAGAATGTTTTTGAGAACGGGGCCGTTTGACGGCGAGAGATGAAATGGAACCCGCTTCACCCGCCGCGCACGCGATCTTCAGGAAACATTGAGTTGGCTTTCCTTGGCCACCCGCTCGAACGCTTCGGTCGAATTCTTGATCCGGTACTGGCAGTCGTCGCCGTCGGTCGGAAGCAGCCGGATCACCTCATAGGTGCCGGTGGCGGCCGGACGCGCGACATTGCTGGCAGTGAAATAGACGGTCTCACCAACGTTGTATTTGTGCTTCAACGCCCTCTCCATACGCAAAATACGTCGGCCGCGCCCACGGTCCCGCTTGCTACGGCCGACTGAAGAACCCGCGGCTATATAGCACAGCGCCGTTCCCGTTGGCCAGTTACATCGGGACATAGCAAATACGCAGATTTCGCAGGTTTTTCAGTATGATAATGCCGCTCCGGCTTCCGGACCAACTGGGTCTGCCGCTGTCCGGAACCGCCCTGCTCCGGCGCTTAGGCGCTATGCGGCAGCTTGCCGTCCGGGCTGGCATGATCCACCGCGGTGGGCAATTGCTGCGCCAGAACCTTGGCGAGCTGATCGACCGGGATATTGAACCGCGCGGCCAACTGCTTGACGGTGTCGCTGCCGAGCACCTGCTGCAACTGCTCAGCCGTGATCGGCAGGTTCTGACCGTTCCCGATCCAGGATTTGACCTGCTCGCCGAAGCCGGCCTGCTGCAGCTTGGCGACGATCGCGTTAAGCCCGCCCTGGCTGCCATTGCCGAGCACCTCGCTCAACACCACAGGGACCACGGCGGCCTCGAGCTGGCCGAGTGCGCCTTTGAACGCCGGCGAATTTTCCAGTGAATCGAGAATTCCCATGGCAAACCCTTTCGCTGAATGGCGCTGGTTTCGGTTCCCGATTCAGAACCTTTTTGCTTGGTTCGGTCAAGCCGCGAATCCGTCACCGCTTCGCGACTACCGTTCCTCACTGCCATTCAGGCGCGGCATCTCGACGTCGGGAGGCCAGGGGCCCTGGTCCGGGAGAGGCTTTGTCTCGTCAACTTGCGATTTGAGTTTCGCCGCCTTTTCGACCAGGACCGCGGCAAGCTTTGCATTCGTGGTTGAGTTGGCGAACTTGAGAAGCGTCGTTGCCTGACGCGCGAAATAGTGTCTGCCGATCACGATAGGACCCCACTATACCACCCAGCGAAATACATCACGCGTGAGGGAGAGATTCGTTCCGCAGAATGTACAAGAGCGAACTCGGTGAGCGTCTTAGAAGGCCCAGGGAATTTTCCACCGGAACCAAGCGACGTGTTCCCGGCGAGCCTTACACGTTCTCGAGCCTTTCGATGACGAGGGTTTCCGCGAGGCCCGCGCGCGTCCATTCCTGGAAGGCCGGCAGCGCCATCATCGTTTCCACATAGGGCTGTGCCGCGGGCTCAACCGCAATCGCATAGGTGCGCAAGCGGTGCACCACCGGCGCGAACATGGCGTCGGCGGCGCCGAACTTGCCGAACAGGAACGGTCCGAGATTTCCATAACGCTCGCGGCAATCGATCCATATCTCCTGGATTCGGGCGACGTTGGCGCGCGCATCCGCCGACAGCGCGATCGCGCGGACCGGCCGGTGCAGATTCATGCCGCACTCGTTGCGCAGCGCCATGAATCCCGAATGCATTTCCGCCGAAATCGACCGCGCATGGGCGCGCGATGCGCGGTCCTCCGGCCACAGCCGGGCTTCCGGAAACCGTTCGGCGACATATTCGATGATGGAAAGCGAATCCCAGACCGTGACGTCGCCATCGATCAGCGCCGGAACCTTGCCCGAACGGGTAAAATCCAGGATGCGATGTTTATCGGCCTCACCGGTATAGAGCGGGATGAAGATTTCGTCGAAGGCGATGTCGTTGGCGCGCAGCGCCAGCCACGGCCGCATCGACCACGACGAATAGTTCTTGTTACCGATCACGAGCTTCAAGGCCATGCGCAGAAATCCTCTCTTGCGCGGCACTTTGCCATGCCCCGCGGCGGGCATACAACCCGCGCAGTCGTACCCCTCAAAGTCCCCGATGCCGGTTGCCGCGATTCAGCGCGCATGGCAGCATTCGCCTTCATGGGGGACGCGGCATGAGCGGATATTGGATCGATATTCTGGCGGTCGGCTTCTTCACGCTGGAATGGACGGTGTACGCCGTCACGCTCGAACATAGCGCCTATGGACAGGACAGCCTGTCCTCCCGCATGCATGCCTACCGCGAGACCTGGATCCGGCGCCTGCTCGATCGTGACAGCCGCATGGTCGACATGCAGATCATGGGTTCGCTGCAGAACGGCACGGCGTTTTTCGCCTCCACCAGCCTGATCGCGGTCGGCGGCGCACTGGCCCTGCTGCGTTCGACCAACGAGGCGCTCGCCGTCTTTGCCGCCCTGCCGATCGATCTGTCCCCGTCGCCAGCGCTGTGGGAGATCAAATGCGTCGGCCTGATCCTGATCTTCATCTACGCGTTCTTCAAATTCGCCTGGTCTTACCGGCTGTTCAATTACGTCGCGATCCTGCTCGGGGCGATGCCGCCGGTGCAAGAACGCGACACCCCGGGCGCGGAAGCGCATGTCGTCCGGACGACAAGGCTGTTCGAGACTGCGGGAAGGCACTTCAATCGCGGCCAACGCGCGTTCTTCTTCGCGCTGGGCTATCTCGGCTGGTTCGTCAGTCCCTGGGTCCTGTTCGTATCGACGGCGGCGGTCGTGATCGTTACCTGGCGCCGTCAGTTCGCCTCGAGCGCCTGGCGCGCGATGGGAGGTTAGGACCAGCCGCTCCAGGATCAGCCCGCGAAATCCTGCGGCGTGAAGGTCAGGTCGAGCACGTTCCATTCGCCGTATCGGTCCGGTGGCAGCATCTTGTAGGGCTGACAGGCCTGCAGCGCATCAATCGCGCTTTGCCTGAGATCGAGGCCCTTTAAATTACCGCTACCCTCGAGCACCACGGGGTCGGCGGAGAGCTTGCCATCGGGCGTCATGAACACCCGCAGCCTGATCATCACGCTATCCGACGGCGAAATTGATGGCGGCAATTTCGAGCATGCCTTCAGATGACGTCGAAATTCGGCGACGGGACCGGAATCGATGTCGGCTTTCTTCGACGCTTGCGCGTCGTAGTCGTCCTTCGCCCCCTTGGCCGGCTCCACCGGAAGATCCGGAGGCAGGCCGAGCATCACGTGATACTTGATGGAAAGATCAGGCTCCGGAGGCGTATAGCCCGGCGATGGCGAGGCCGTCGGCGGTTGCGGCCGGGCTCCGGCTGGTTGCGGAGCGGAAGACGGAGCCGTCATTGCCGTCTGTCGTTGCGGCGGCGCGGCCGGCGGCTGCTGGGCTGCGGGTGGTGGCGGCGAAGCCGCAGGCGCCGATGCGGCTTCCGATTTCGAAGGAAGGTCGAGGGTTTCGGAAGGCTTCGCTTTCGGTTCCGGAACCGGCTCCTCCTTCTTGGGATCCGGATTCTTCGGGTCCGGCGGGGCCTCGGCCGGCGACACGATATCGACCGTGATCGGCTCGGCCGTGACCGATCCGTACGGATGCACTTCGGTAAAGAACAGCACCAGCATCAGGATCGACAGATGGGCGACCGCCGATGCCGTGATGCCCGCGCGCAGAATCCGACCTGGGTTCATCTTAGGTGTTCAAATTTTCGATGCCGCCAAGAACATAGCGGCCCACGCACAGGTCTCAATCCCATTTCGGCGCGAAACCGAAATCGGTGAGCCGGCCCTTGGGGCT
The DNA here is from genome assembly GCF_017881085.1 of Bradyrhizobium sp. Taxonomy (GTDB): domain Bacteria; phylum Pseudomonadota; class Alphaproteobacteria; order Rhizobiales; family Xanthobacteraceae; genus Bradyrhizobium. The sequence continues at coordinate 7,764 of NZ_JADGRI010000145.1, read as the reverse complement.
GCCCATCGCGAAGAGTTGCTGCATCTCGTCATCGGACAGCGCGAAATCGAAGATGTCGATGTTTTCCGACAGCCGCTCGATCTTCGAGGTCCGCGGTATCGCGGCGGCATTCTGCTGCACCAGCCAGCGCAGGCAAATCTGGGCGCGAGTCTTGCCGTGGGCCTGCCCGATCCGTCCCAGTGTCTCGTCGCTCTTGATGCGTCCCTTCGCCACCGGACTATAGGCGACCACCGCCATGCCGTGGCGCGCGCAGGCTTCCCTGACCCGGGTCTGGTCGAGATAAGGGTGGTATTCGACCTGATTGCACACAAGGGGCTCCGGACAGGCCGCCACCGCCTCGTCGAGCAACGCTACCGTGAAGTTGGAAACCCCGATATGCCTGGCCATGCCGAGCTTCTTGACATGCGCCAGCGCGCCCAGCGTTTCCGCCAGCGGCACGTGCGGATTTGGCCAGTGCAGCAGCAACAGATCGATCTCGGACAGCCGCAATTTGGTCAGGCTCTCCTTGGTGGATCGTTCGAGGTCGTTCGGCGCGAAATGAGTGGTCCAGACCTTGGTGGTCACGAACACATCCTCGCGCCTGACGTGCGCGGCGCGCAGCCCTTCGCCGACTTCGCGCTCATTCTCGTAGACCTGTGCGGTGTCGACGTGACGATAGCCCAATCTCAGCGCCTGCTCGACCAGACGCGCGCAGGCTCGCCCGCGCAGCTCCCAGGTGCCCAGTCCGATCGCGGGGATTTTAGCGCCATTGGCTTCGACGTACAGCATCGTGGGGACTCGGACTAATCAACCCGCATTATGTCCCTCCGCCGTCGCGCTGCCAACACGCGCGGTGACCGATCAGGCCTCGATATGGAAATCAGGTGTGTTTTGCAGATCAGCCTCGCGCCAGAGCCGCAAATACCGTGTCCGGCGCGTGCGCGATCACGGCGAGCAGCGCCCTCGCCGGCCCGCGCGGCATGCGTTTGCCTTGTTCCCAGTTCCGGATGGTCTCGACCGGCACCCCTAACTGCGTGGCGAACTGCTGCTGGGTCAGGCGTGCGCGGCGGCGGAGGTCGCGCACCGCAGGCAGCGCCGCTGCGTCGAGCGGCATGGCGATCAACGCCGGCGGGGCCAAAGGCGTCGCCGGGGCGAGCGGAAACTCCTGCCCGTCCCGCAATTCGACGATCCGTCCGTCCGCTTTCAGCCGCAAGCGCTGCATGGTCGACTCCGAGCAAGATTCTCGGCGATGCGCGTTAAGGCTTGATTAAAGACGATCTGTGCGAGGTTCTCCGACGATCGTGGCGGCGGCAGTGAACCGCTCTCCCACGGCTTTATCGCAATGGCCTTTGGTTGATCCGCTCAACATCCTGACGAACGAAAACGGCCCGCGCTTGTGGCGCGGGCCGACTTCAAAATGGGTCGGCATAATGCGGGGTGCGGTTCGTTCTCCGATTGCCTAACGCACCAGCATTCCGTCCAACCCGTCAGCTCCACCGGAACGCGATAGCGCCAGCCACCGATCGCGGACGCGTCCGAACGGCATGACCGTCGTTGCCGCTCTGCACGATCCACTGCCCGTTTTCCTGGCCGACAATCTTGCCGACGTGGTGACGCCAGACGACGATAGCCCCGACCGTTGGGCCACCGGCATTTGATCCATAGTGGGCCCAGGACCGGGCGAGATTGAACGAGGGGCCGGGATCGCTGCCGACCTGGCCACGCATATACCATCCGCACCAAGCGGCCGGCCGACCCGCATAGTGACGACCACCACCGGCATGATGGTGATGGTACGACCGAGCCTCTGCACCCGATCCGATCAAACAAAGCACTGCCGTCGCAGCCATGAGAATACGCATCATGGATGTTCCTTACTGAGGGGAGATCGCGCTGCGCGATCAAGAAGCCGCTAATCGGCGGCACCAAAAAAAGTGCCAAGCGGCTGGTTGAATGAGCGGATTAAAATCCGCTTTTGCCGTTTAAGAAACCGGCTGTGGCCAAAATGGGGCACACGATGAGGCGGAACCCGCAGCAGATGGGCAGCTGGGTCCCATTTTTGCATGGCTGGCGGGTCGTCGAAAACGTCGCTTTAGTTCAGTCCGAACCAGAGGGTGGCAATGCCGAGGAACGAGAAGAAGCCGACCACGTCGGTGATGGTGGTGACGAAGGTGCCCGACGCCACCGCAGGATCGGCGCGCACCCGTTCCAGCACCATCGGAATCAGAATGCCGCCAAGCGCGCCCGCGACCAGATTGCAGACGATCGCGAGTCCGATCACCACCCCGAGCCCCGGAATCCTGAACCACACCACCGCGGCGACGCCAGTAATCACCGCGAAGGCAAGCCCGTTGACCAGGCCGACCAGGCCCTCGCGGATGACGACGCGAAACGCGTTGTTGGAGCCGAGTTCGCGCGTCGCCAGCGCGCGCACCGCAACCGTCATGGTCTGGGTGGCGGCATTGCCGCCCTGACTGGCGACGATCGGGGCGAGCACCGCCAGCGCTACCATTTTCTCCAATTGGCCTTCGAACAGGCCGAGCACGGAGGAGGCCAGAAACGCGGTCGCGAGATTGACCAGCAGCCAATTGAAGCGGCCCTTGGCGATGGTCCAGACATTGTCGGACAATTCTTCGTCGCTGGTAACGCCGCCCAGCGCTTTCAAATCCTCGTCGGCCTCCTCCTCGATCACGTCGACTACGTCGTCGACGGTGATGACGCCGACCAGCCGGTTCTCGGTGTCTACCACGGGAGCCGCGACCAGGTTATATTTGCCGAACAGCCGCGCCACCTCTTCCTGATCGTCCATCACGGAAACGCGGCGGCGATCTTCGTCAATCAGATCCGACAGCGGCACCAACCTGCGCGAACGCAGCAGCGCATCCAGCGACACCGCGCCGTGCCAGTGCTGCGCCTGGTCGACAGCGTAGATCTCGTAAAAGCGGTCCGGCAGGTTCGGGGCGTCGCGCATGTAGTCGATCGCCTGCCCGACCGTCCATTCCGGCGGCACAGTGATGAACTCGGTCTGCATCCGCCTGCCGGCGGAATTTTCCGGATAGTCGAGACTGCGCTCCAGCGCATCGCGCTCCGATGGCGGCAGCTTTTCGAGGATTTCCTCCTTGTCCTGCTCGTCGAGGCCCTCGAGCAATTCGACGGCGTCGTCGGATTGCAGTTCGCGGACGCCCTCCGCGACCGTCTCGGGTTCGAGTTCCTCGAGGATTTCCTCGCGGACGGAGTCGTCGACTTCGTTCAGCGCCGAGAAGTCGAAATCGGTTCCCGTCATTTCAACCAGGCTGACGCGGTCGTCGGGTTCCAGCGCCGCGATCAGATCGCCGAGGTCAGCCTCGTGGAGTTCTGCAACCACAGCGCGCAGGAACGGCGTATCGGCGGCATGGATCGCGCCCGCGATCTGCTCGACGAATTCTTGGCGAATTTCGCCATCTTCTGCGCGCATGGGCATACGGTCGAGCAACGGGCCGGCGGTGTGGGCAACGTCCAGATCTTCGGCCATGCCGCGCCTCGCCGTTTGACAGATTTGCTCAACTCGTCTGAGCTACGCTTCACGCATTACCCAATGGGCAACACCAAGCGCAATGACAAATATCGTCGGCGGATGCGGGGTCGGAAATTGAACAAGCTCCTGGCCGCGACCCTCGTGGCCTGCCTCTCGTGGACGGCTGCGGCCCGGGCGGGGGCGTGCCCGCGCGCGGGGGTGCTCGGCACGTCTCGCGTACTCCCCGTCGATGCCGCCACGACGCCGCGGGTCGGGCTGAAACACTTCCCACAGACGCTGCCGCTCGGCGATCATGAGGTCGTGCTGACTTTCGATGACGGCCCATCGCCTGCTTCGACCCAGAAGGCGCTGGCAGCGCTGGCCGCGCAATGCGTGCAGGCGACGTTCTTCCTGGTCGGCAAGGCGGCCCAGGAACATCCTGCGCTGGTGCGCAGGATCGCTGCCGGAGGCCACACCATCGGACACCATACCTGGAGCCACCGCGACCTGGCGCAGATCCCGCCCGACCAGGTATCGCAGGAAATCGACCGTGGCATCGAGGCGGTCGAAGCGGCGCTTCATGGTGTCACGACCGATGTGCCGAGCACGCCGTTCTTTCGCTTTCCCTACTTCGAATCGAGGCCTGCGACCCTCGACCTCCTGCAATCCCGCGGCATCGTGGTATTCGGTGCCGACCTCTGGGCCAGCGACTGGAGGCTGATGACCCCCCGTCGGGAGTTGCAACTGGTCGCCGATCGGCTGAAGGCAGCCGGCCGGGGCATCATCCTGTTTCACGACCCCAGGGCGCAAACCGCAGCCATGCTGCCGGCTTTCTTGCGTTATCTGCGTGACAATCACTATCGCGTGGTTCATGTGGTGCCCGCGGAGCCCGCAGCACATGTCGAAGCTGTGCCGGAAGGGCCGAAATCATCTGCGGAACTGGAGCATTAAGCCGCCGTTCATGACGGGGCGTGGATGATCGGCCGCTAAAATTTGGAATGCAGACGGTGTGGTACGATGGGTGATGCGTGGGCTTTGGTCGGCAGGCGGCAGCGGGCCGCGATATGCCTGGGGTTACTGACCTGCATCACCGCATATTCCGCCGAGGCGGCCGACTGTCCCGGCCATCCCGACGCGATCGGTACCTTCCGCACGCTGGTGGTCGATCCGCACGAGCATCCGCGTATCGGCACCATGCAATATGCCGAGACGCTGCCGCTGCGGGATCACGAGGTGGTGCTGACCTTCGACGACGGCCCGCTGCCGCGCAACAGCAACCAGATTCTCGACATCCTCGCCTCGCAATGCGTGAAGGCGACTTTCTTCGAGATCGGCCGGATGGCGAAGGCCTATCCGGAAGGCATCCGCAAGCTGATCGCGGCCGGTCACAGCGTCGGCACCCACAGCCAGACTCATCCGCTCACCATGAATCACATGCCGATCGATCGCGCCAAACAGGAGATCGACGACGGCATCGCATCGGTGAAATCCGCGCTTGGCAGCGACGATGCAGCACTCGCGCCGTTCTTCCGGATTCCGGGCCTGCTGCGCGCCGAGGTCGTCGAGGACTATCTGGCCTCGCAGGGCATCCAGGTCTGGAGCGCCGATTTTCTGGCCGACGACTGGCGCCATATATCCTCCGCGCGGGTCTATGACCTCGCGATCAAACGGCTCGAGGACAAGGGAAAAGGCATTCTGCTGCTGCACGACATCCAGGCGCGAACCGTCGCGGCACTGCCGAAAATCCTGCATGAGCTGAAGGCGCGCGGCTACCGCATTGTCCACGTTGTGCCGGCGACTCCGCAAAATCCGGCGACGCCGACCGAGCCGCAGGACTGGCAGCTGCATCCGACCTCGGAAGATGTCGCGACCTCGCACTGGCCCAAAATCCCCAATTTCGTCTTCGCCTATGCCGGCACCCTTCCCGCTCCCGCGCTATCGGATCTGGACTGGCGTGACGGAGGGTCGATGACGCTTTCGGAGGATCGCGCGGGACGGATCGGGCACGGCGTCCCGCTGCCGCGGCAGGCCCCCTGGCCGCGGCAATCGCCGCTGCCACCGGAGGCCGAGGCCGCCGGCAAAGCCCTGCCGGTGCCGGCGCTCAGCGTTTTCGAGATAAAGGAGGGGCTGCGCGCGGCCACGCGAGGCCTGACGCGCCGCGCCGAGCAAAGCAGCGGCCCGGACGATCATGAGGCGATTTCAGCCGCCGCCGGCAGTTCCGCGCGGACGCTGCGCGGCAGATCTCATCCGGCGGGCCTGCGCCATGCCGGTGGCCGCGGAGCCCGCAATGCCGCGCATGGCCGCGGCGGCGCGCTGAAGCATCTGGTGCAGGTCAGGAAAAGAAGCGCGTGAGGCGGAGGTTCTTTATTTGACGCGTTTCGTTACGCGAACCGGTATCCCCCGCATCCACTACGGGGCAGGCTTTCGCTCAAGAACGCTTTCAGGCCTCAATTCGTCACGATCTTCGAGATGCACAGCAGCACGATCATCGCCAGAAACAACAGGTCGATATAGGCATTGATCTCGCCGGCGCGGCGCAGCACCGTGACCTCGCTGACGACCTGCTTGCGCTGGGACGCGGCGGCAGGGCCGTCCCCGGTTAGGCCTGCAAGACGCCGCGCCTCGAACTCGAGGCGCTCGATCTTCTGGAAGAAATAGAACGACCGCAACGCCGTTGCCGCGCGCATCGCGGCATAGACCAGCACGAGGATCGCGAGGGTCGCGCGCTGCGGATACTTCTCCATGAAATTCAGGCTGTAATAGACGAGCGCCAGAAACAGGAAGTTGGAGACAAACCGATAGGCGTAGCTAAGGATCTTCATGTATGGATTCCTATCGAGAGTCGGCCTGGATCGTCCTTGATCGGGCGCAATCGCAAAAAACGTGGGTCCGCAAGCCGGAATCGCCAGCCCGGACGCCGCGTCCCCGATCTACGCCAACGGTGTTACGGCACGGCTACCGTCCCGGCCTTCGCCACCATCCGCGCATGTTGGGGTTAAAAATCGGTACGGACGCGGATAGGTGCTGACTGCCCCCCTCCAGGTCCGCTCTGCGATGCGCTCCGAAAGCTTCTGACTTCGAATCACCAGCACCCATCGGGCAAGGGGCGCTTTGGGAACGGTCACGGAGTCACCGCCACATCACAGGATTCCTTGGTGCGCTCGGAGGGAGTGCGACAATCGTTTAGAATCATGATGTTACCGAAAAGGTGGTAGCATAACGGCCCGTTGATCGAAAACGGCTATTTTGAGCGATGCTCTCACCCTTCTTCCAAATTGAGTTGATCGAGTAACGGATTTCTACTCCGTGGGTTGCAGGTTCGAATCCTGCTGGGATCGCCAATGGTTTCAAATACTTAGATGATATTTCCGAGAGCGTTAGACCATCATTTTTACCTGGGGTTAACGTGAGGGTTAACAGCCGTATCCGGTTCATTTGGCGGCCTCCTTCCCGACAAGACTCAGGTCAGAAAATGAGACGCGCAACTGCTGGATATTCTTGAGAACACCATTGGCGCGCCGAGGTGCCACCGCGATATCGGGGCATGCCGTCGGCAGGAGACGATGGTTATGAAAAAATACCACATTAAGTTCAAGGTGAGTGAGACGACTTTGCCGAAGGTCGACGCGCTGTGGGCGGCACTCAAGGCGGCGGAAGACGAAGAAATCGAGATGGTGGAGTTCGATCCGTCGAAGCTGAGAGCGGCCAAGGCTGCGGAGATCGGAGGCAACGCCGATGTCTGATCAGATCGAGATCGACAACAAGCCGACAAGCCCCGACGATCCGCCCATGGTCTTCATGATGAAGGAGCCCCCGCAACTGATAAGGTACTACTTAGAGGACTGGCCGCCAGCGATGAGGCCATCTACTGCTGCTGCTTGGCCGCCAAGCAACACCCGTATCATGATCGAGACCAAGAGCCAGTATAGACATATCGGAAAGGTTCTCGACGAGGTCGTCTCCGGTGTCTATGGCGACGCCGTGACGACGGAAGACCCCGGCAACGCGCGGCGTCAACGTCCTCATCGTCGAGGTGATACAGGCGGTGGAGCGCCGGCTGAGGCAAGGTTCCTCCTACAACGATGACAGTCATCTGCCGGTAGACGCCTGGCGTGACCAGACCTACGCCTTCTTCAACAAGGTCATGACGGACTACGAAGCCCTTTATCCTGGGGATGGCCTCTACACCTAGGGACCACGACGAATGACTACGGAGGGGCGGCTCGCGAGGGTCGCCCCTTTTTCGTTGCGCAGCAGGGCCGCGGCTTGGGGTCGGCTATTTCATGGATAGG
>NZ_JADGRI010000144.1 GCF_017881085.1 Bradyrhizobium sp. | reverse complement strand
CCGCCCGGCAAAACCGGGCGGTTCTTGCTTGCCGCCTATTGAACCGCGGCGTGTACCCACAAATCTAATCAACAGAGAACGCCTGGCCATGTCCGCTTCGGGGGCGCATCGTATGGCGAAGTCGGTGACGGCCGGACTGAGCTACGGCACTCTCCGAAAGGAGTGCCTCGACGCCGTACGACAGTGGCCCGGCTGCGAGACCATCGGCGGCATTCAGGTCGTGCGGAACAATACAACAGGCAGCTTTTCGATCCGGGTCACGCTGTATGGGCAAGCCGACAGGAAAACCGCCGATCGCGCCATCAATTGCGTCCAGCGCGAGAAGCGGCGGCATTTCCATCTGCTCGATTGAAAACGATCATCGCTTCAGGTCGGCCACCTCTGAGCCAAGCCACGCTGCTTTCTGAGCTCGCGGTCAATCCGTTGTTGAACTCTGTGGGTGGCCATGCCCATGAGGCTCGTTTGGGTCTTGCCAGTCGTGGCGGCTTCACCGATCTGAAAACACCATTTCCACAAGCCCGGCTCAACCTCCACAACGGTAAATTCAACACCCCTGCGATTCATGGCTTCGGTCCCAGGCGCGGCTCTTTCGCCATCTCCTCTGCCAGCAAATTCAAGAGCACTTCTCGCCCCGCATCGGGGTGCGGCTCCGCGAGGCGCTTTTTCAAGAGTGCCAGGTTTTCCCGCTGGATGAATTTTTCCATTCCGCCTCTTCCGATCTATAGGCGCGGGCGCCAATTGGCCTCGGCGAAACACGCTCCAGCATCATCCGCGCTTGGCAGCGGGGACAGCGAGGGCGCTCAATGATGGTCAAGACGAACGCGGGGCCCCCCGCTGGTCAAGAATGCTCTTTCACGGAAAGATGGGGCGTAGGGAAAAACCGCGGCCCTAAGACGAGCGATGTCCGGCATCAAGGCATTTCTTGGCGCCGCCAGATCGCGGCGGCGCCAACGAAGATGCTGATTGAAGGCTGCGTCCTTCAAAACACAAACGGCCGGCCGGTATTGCTCAAGATCCTACCAATGACCTCTGCGGCGACCCCAGTATCCGCCGCCGCCAAACAACAGTACCAAGATAACGACAACAAGGATCAATTCCATAAGAAGTCTCCTCTGAGGTAATATTTCAAAGAGGGAACTGCATACGGTGAACTAAGTTCCCCCTCGGCCGCACGAGAGATCATGACCCTTCGTTCGAACCTCCACGGAACTAGCAACCGACGAAAGGATGTCGCGCCATCTTGCCGATGGACCATGATCCACAGCATGCGAAACCGGGAAGCACGGCGCGCGCCAAGGCCGGGCCGGACTCGTCCCCGAGAACCTAATCCGTCGTCAGATCGTAGTCGTGGCGCAAGGCGCGCTGGACATTAAGCGCCGCGCCTGCCGCCGTGTTGGCATCGGCGGCGCCCGCCGATAACACACACATCGACCAGTTATTTTGAGCACGCTGATCCGCTATGCGGTTGATGGCGATCACCCGTATGCCTGAGCAGCCAGGTTGCTTCCGGAGTTCAGCCAGCGCCCTTGCCTGCAAATCCTGGATCGATAGCAGGGTCTTTGCCATTCCGACCGCGCCCTACTTGGTGGCGTGGGCGATCTTGTGCTCAAGGTGACCGGTCTCGTGATCACGCCGGAGCTGGCTCAGCGAGGTCTCGTTCAACTGGAGCAGAACCTCGCTCAGCTTCTGGGTTTCAGGATAACCGGCCGCAAAACCCTGTCCGTAAATCGTGCGCAACGTGCGCACGAGGGTGTTTCCATGCTTGTGGCTGATTTCGCCATCCTTGTTGCGGTGGCGATTGTCGAGACCGGCCTTGCTCATGCTGCTCTCCATTGTGCCCGCAGCCGGCAGCATCCTCCCGCCCGGACCAAATAGCAAATGAACGCGCTCTGGCAGCCACCGGCAATAGGATCCGCAATTCGCTGTTGCGGCGCATCATGATCGTGTTGGCACCGCCCCACCGCATCATTTTGCACGACCGCGTCCGCGCAGCGACGCAAGACCACGATCCCAGGGCGGCTCCGGGGCAAAGCGGCTCACGATGAAATCGATGAACGCGCGCACCCTTGCCGGCGGATGGCGGTCCGGCAAGAACACGGCATAGATGCCGCCAAGTTCGACCGTCGGCTGATCCAGAGTGAGCGCAACCAACCTGCCTGCGCGCAGATCATCGGCCACGATGAAAGTCGGCTGGTGAATGATACCCTGCCCCGCGATCGCGGCGGCCCTTAGGGCATCTCCGTTGTTCGCGCGCAGATTGCCCGAGATCTGCACGCCGGTTTCGGCGCCGACGCCAAACACCCAGCGATCGACGGGTATGCGCTGCGACAGCGTGTAGCCAAGACAATTATGATCCGCCAGACTCGCCACGGTGCGCGGAGTGCCGCGTGCCTTGAGATAGGACGGCGCCGCGCAGACGACGATGCGGCAGGCTGCGATGCGCCGCGCGATCAGGCTCGAACTGCTGAGATTGCCGATGCGGATCGCGAGGTCCCAGCCCTCCTCCGCCAGGTCGACCAGCCGGTCGTTGAGGCCGAGCTCGACCGTGACGCGCGCATGGCGCTCGGCAAATTCGGCGAGCAGAGGCGCGATCTGCCGCGCGCCGAATGAAACCGGCGCGTTGAGCCGCAGCAATCCCCTCGGCTCGACCCGATCGGCGGCGACCGCGGCGTCGGCGGCTTCGATTTCGGCAAGGATGCGCCCGGAAGATTCCAGATAGTTGCGCCCGGCGTCCGTGATCGAAAGCCGCCGCGTGGTGCGGTGGAAAAGCTTGACGCCCAGGCGGCTCTCGAGCGCCGCAATGTGCTTGGTGACCATGGTCTGCGACATGCCCATGGCCCGGGCGGCGGCGGAAAGGCTGCCGGCGCCGGCTACTCTTGCAAACACCTCAAGGCCGGTCAGGCGGTCCAACATGGTATTTCACTCTATTAGTATGATCTGTCATTCCATATTACCAGATTATCACCCTCCTGAGAATAGATCATATAGCCTCAACAAACTTGGAGATAGCCATGATCGAATCCAAAACCGCTCCCTACGCGGCGCTCTTGCTGCGGATCAGCTTGGGCGGCCTGTTCCTCGCGCATGCCGGCCTGAAATTCTTCGTCTTCACCCCGGCGGGCACGGCGAAATTCTTCGACAGCGTCGGGCTCCCGCCGGCGCTGGCCTATCTCACGATCGCGGTCGAAGTGCTGGGCGGCATCGCGCTGATCCTCGGTCTGTGGACCCGTATCGCGGCGATCGTTCTGGTACCCATCTTGCTCGGCGCCATTTTCACGGTGCACGGCGCGGCCGGCTTCTTCTTCACCAACGCGCATAGCGGCTGGGAATTTCCGGCGTTCTGGACCGTGGCGCTGCTCGTCCAGGCATTGCTCGGCGACGGCGCCTACGCGCTGCGCATCTCCGGTGCTAATCCCGTCGGCAAGCTCACGGGCGCGCACTCGCATTGAACGCGCCGCAGGGCCGGCGCGACGCCGGAGGGACCGTCTCATGACCATGCCAAGCCTGTTCCTGTCGCACGGTGCACCGACCCTGCCGCTCACCGACACGCCGGCCCGCGCATTTTTGAGCGGATTCGGTGCAACGATCGCGCGTCCCACGGCCATCCTCGTGATCTCCGCGCATTGGGAAACTTCAGTCCCGACAATCGGCGCCGTCGATCGCAACGACACCATCCACGATTTCGGCGGCTTCCCGCAGGCGCTTTATGAACTGCGTTATCCTGCCCCCGGCACGCCGGCGGTTGCCGCGCGCGCCTCCGATCTGCTGCGCGCAGACGGGATCGCGTGCCGGGTCGATCGGAGCAGAGGCCTCGATCACGGCGCCTGGGTACCATTATTGCTGATGTATCCGCAGGCCGACATTCCCGTGCTGCAGCTTTCGGTGCAGCCGCATCTGGGGCCCCGACACCATCTTCTGATGGGGCGCGCCTTGGCGCCGCTGCGGCAGCAGGGCGTGCTGATCATCGGCAGCGGCAGCCTGACCCACGATCTGTCGGAATTTCGTGGCCACGGGCCGAACGATCCGGCGCCCGCCTGGGTCAACGCCTTCGCCGACTGGTTCCACTCCGCGCTGGCCAGCGGGCGGAACGAGGATCTGCTCGACTACCGGCGACAGGCGCCGTTTGCGGTCAAGAACCACCCGAGCGAAGAGCATCTCTTGCCGTTGTACACGGCGCTTGGGGCCGCCGGCGAGAACGCCCGCGCCGAGCGTCTTCACGCCAGTTCGACCTACGGTATCCTGCGGATGGACGTCTATGCCTTCAGGGCTCCCGACGAGTCCGTGCGAAGCGAAAGCGAAGACAGGCTCGCGCAAACAATGAGCTGACGCGCTGTCGCCGATGGCGCGATGAACCGGCCTTGATATCCGTCAAATGCCCGCCTCGCTGCCGGGGCTAGAAATGCACGATGCTCGTGCAACGAGCCGCAGGTATTTTTCCTCCTGCTCAAGGGTATTCATGACGATTGATCATTCGCGGGTCATGTCGCCGGCGCTTCGCTCCAGGATCATGTCGGCCGAAGATGCCGCGGCGCTGGTGCCGCATGGCGCGAATGTGGGCATGAGCGGCTTTACCGGGTCGGGATATCCGAAGGCCGTTCCGCTGGCGCTGGCGCGCCGGATCGAGGCAGCGCAGGCGCGCGGCGAACCGTTCCGGATCGGTGTCTGGACCGGGGCCTCGACCGCGCCCGAACTGGATGGTGCGCTGGCCAAGGTCAATGGCATCGAATTGCGCCTGCCCTACCAGTCCGATCCGATCACGCGCGAGCGCATCAATGCCGGATCGATGGAATATATCGACATCCACCTCAGCCACGTCGCGCAGTTCGTCTGGTTCGGTTTTCTCGGGCATCTGGATGTCGCGCTGGTCGAGGTCACCGCCATCCTGCCCGACGGCAGTCTGGTGCCCTCGACCTCGATCGGCAACAACAAGACCTGGCTGGATCAGGCCGACAACATCATTCTCGAGGTCAATTCGGCGATGAACCCCGCGATGCAGGGCATGCACGATATCTACTACGGCACGAGACTGCCGCCGCACCGCAAGCCCATCCCCATCCTCGCGCCCGGCGACCGGATCGGCGAAACCAATTTTCGCTGCGACCCGGACAAGGTGATCGCCGTGGTCGAGACCAACGCGCCGGACCGCAACACCACCTTCGCAGCGCCCGACCCGACGTCGAAGGCGATCGCCGGCCATATTCTAGATTTTCTCGGCCACGAGGTCCGCCGTGGCAGGCTGCCGCCGGAATTGCTGCCGATCCAGTCCGGCGTCGGCAACGTCGCCAATGCCGTGATGGCGGGTCTCGAAGACGGCCCGTTCACCGGGCTGACCGCCTATACCGAGGTGCTGCAGGACGGCATGCTGAACCTGATCCGGTCCGGGCGGATGACGCTCGCCTCCGCCACCGCGCTGTCGCTCAGTTCGGACGCGGCGACGTTCTTCAACCGCGAACTCGAGACCCTCAGGAACAGGATCGTGCTGCGCACGCAGGAGATCTCCAACCATCCGGAAGTGATCCGGCGGCTTGGCGTCATTGCCATGAACGGGCTGATCGAGGCCGACATCTACGGCAACGTCAACTCGACCCATATTCGCGGCACCGCCATCATGAACGGCATCGGCGGCTCCGGCGACTTCGCCCGCAATGCCTATCTCTCGATCTTCATGACGCCGTCGACCGCCAAGGGTGGCTCCGTTTCAGCCATCGTCCCGATGGTGACCCATGTCGATCACACCGAGCACGACGTGCAGATCATCGTGACCGAGCACGGCCTCGCCGACCTGCGCGGCCTGTCGCCCAAACAGCGGGCAGCCATCATCATCGACAAGACGGCCGATCCCTCGTTCCGGCCGGCGCTGAAGGATTACTTCGACCGGGCCTGCCGGATGTCGCCGGGAAAGCATACCCCGCATCTGCTCGACGAGGCGTTCCGATTGATTCAGCCGGGCTGAACCAGGGTGACGACCTGCATGCCATCGTGCCCGCATCTGAAGCGGAAAACGCAAGCCTGAAAACAGGAGCTTAGGCTCTCGACCTAATGACGTTCAGCCCATTTGCGCCAATGCGTCGGCTGAATGTCGATATGCTTCTTATTTGAAGCATCGACCCATTCCGCTCCCTTTTTGTGACACGGGTACGCTAGCGCGAGGACCATTCCATCAAAGTCCATGACACAGACTTCAAGGTCTTCGTCGTCCGTTGGGGCAATCGAAACGGACAACCATTCTGCGGACAGCGAATGAATATGGGTCATGATCAGCACTCCCCATAAAAAATAGTGAAATTCCTATATAACATATCAAGTTGCAGCTCGCTTGATCTGCATCAAGGGCCTTCATTTGCCTGCGCCTCGGATGCCCAATCTTGTTCGATCACTCGTCGGGATCGGCGGGCTCATCAAAGATCGTTCTTAGCAAGCGCCATAGCTCGCGATGGCCAGCGGTTTGCCCGCCCTGCCTTAGGTAATCCGAGATATCCATCGTGTCTGTCTGATACTCGACTGCACCTCGAATCTTCGCCTCTAAATGCGTCACCTCGCGCTCGACGTATAAGCTCTTCTTGTCGGTGTCGAAGACAAGCGTACAACGATCCGCGTGGGTAACCTCCGGGCCTCTCACCTGACGATACAATTCTCTTTTTAGGAGAGCCATTTTCCCGCTCCCGATGATGACGATGCGATAGCTAACTCATTAATCTCAACGAGGTTCGGACCTTTACTCGGCATACAGATTTCCGCTGTGCATTGTTGATTCCACGCCCCAGCTAACCCGTCGTAATAGCCGTCTCCACATCCGACGGGTCGATCTCCTTGTTGAGGCGGGCGTGCAACTTGACGTGATTGAGCTCGCCCTCCCACCACGACACGAACACCGTAGCGATGCCGTTGCCGGTGATGTTGGTGAGCGCGCGGACCTCGCTCATGAACTTGTCCACCGAGAACACGATCGCCATGCCCGGCACCAGCGCCGGATTGACCGCCGTCAGCGTCGCCGCCAGCGTGATGAAGCCCGCGCCGGTGACCCCGCTGGCGCCCTTCGAGGTCAGCATGGCGACGACCAGGATGGTCAGTTGCTGGGTGAAGGTGAGATCGACGCCGAGCGCCTGCGCGATGAACAGGGTCGCCAGCGTCATATAGATGTTGGTGCCGTCCAGATTGAACGAGTAGCCGGTGGGCACCACGAGCCCCACCACCGGTTTGGAACAGCCGAGCCGCTCGAGCTTTTCCATCAGCTGCGGCAGCGCGCTTTCGGACGAACTGGTGCCGAGCACGATCAATAGCTCGTCCTTGATATAGCCGATGAACTTGAAAATGCTGAAGCCGATATACCGCGCGATCAGGCCGAGCACGACGAATACGAACAGCGCCGCGGTCGCGTAGAACAGCGCCACCAGCCCGATCAGATTGACCAGCGCCGCGGTGCCGAATTTGCCGACGGTGTAGGCCATCGCACCAAAGGCGCCGATCGGCGCCGCCTTCATGACGATGGCGATCACGCCGAACACCGCATGCGAGGTGTCGTCGATGACGTCACGCAACCGGTGGCCGCGCTCGCCCATGGCCATCAGGGCAAAGCCGAACAGGATGGCGAACAGCAAGACCTGCAGGATATCGCCACGGGCCAGCGCACCCACCACGCTGTCGGGAATGATGTTGAGGACGAAATCGACCGACTTTTGCGCTTCCGCCTGCTTGACGTAAGTCGCAACCGCCGCGGCGTCAGGCGACGCGCCGAGCCCGCGACCGACCTGGACCAGATTGCCCATGATCATGCCGAGGATCAGCGCGAGCGACGAGACAATCTCGAAATAGACCAGCGCCTTGACGCCGACGCGGCCTACCTTCCTGGCGTCCTGGATATGCGCAATGCCCGACACCACGGTGCAGAAGATGATCGGCGCGATCACCATCTTGATCAGCTTGATGAAGCCGTCGCCGAGCGCCTTGATCCAGTCATTGGTGGCGACTTGAGGCCACAGCCAGCCGACGATGACGCCGATCACGATGGCGAACAGCACCTGCAGATAGAGTATCTCATACCAGACTTTCGTCGCGCGGCCCGACGCTTTGGCCGGAGTTCTTGCCACCATGACTCACGCTCCTCCCTTACGAACTCGCGGATCGTCCCCTCGTTCTTGCGCGGACGGCCATCTTTCATACACCTGAGATCGATTGGTCCGGCGGAGTCAATGACACCGCTCAAGATCGCCGGTAATTTTATCCGCGGCGGCCGAGCCACCGCGCGATCCGCGCGACGGCCTCCCGCATGTCCTCGGCCGAACGCGCGTAGGAAAAGCGGATGAAGTGATGGCCGTGAAGCGGATCGAAGTCGATGCCCGGGGTTGCGGCGACGTGGGCCTGTTCCAGCATTTGCTTGGCGAATTCGAAACTGTCCGAGGTGAATGCCGAGACGTCGGCGTAGAGGTAAAATGCGCCATCGGCGGGCAGGAATCTGGTGAGGCCGGCCTGCGGCAGGCCCTCGATCAGGATCCGGCGGTTCTCCTGGTAGCCGTGCTTCACCGCTTCCATTTCTTCAACGCCCTCGAACGCCGCCTCCGCGGCGATCTGCGACAGCGTCGGCACTGAAATGGCGAGATTCTGCTGCAGCCGCTCAATCGGCCGGACCAGCGCCTCCGGCACCACCATCCAGCCGACCCGCCAGCCGGTCATGCAGAAATATTTCGAGAACGAATTGATCACCAGGGCATGCGGGGAGAGTTCGGCCGCCGTCACCGCGGGAAACGCATAGTCGAGGCCGTGGTAGATCTCATCGGAAATGAAGCGGATGCCCGCGCCTTCCGCCGCCCGCATCAGGCCGGTCAGGGCCTCCCTGGACATCATCGTGCCGGTGGGGTTGGCCGGACTGCCGACCAGCACGCCCTTCAGCGGCGCCTTGCGATGGGCGGCGAGCAAGGCTTCGCCGGTCAGCGCATGCCGGTCTTCGCTCGATGTCTCGATCAGCACCGGCTCGCAGCCGAGCGCGGTGAGGATGTGACGATATGGCGGATAGCCGGGCACCGTGACCGCGACGCGGTCGCCCGGCTCGAACATCGCCAGAAAGGCCAGGATGAACGCGCCCGAGGAGCCAGTGGTGACAACGATTCGCGCCGAATCCACCGCGCAGCCGTAGGTGTCGCTGTAATGCCGGGCGATGCGTTCGCGCAGCGAGGGAATGCCGAGCGCGGAGGTATAATCGATCCGCGCGCCGTCGAGCGCGGCGTGGGCCGCTGCAATCGCCGCCGTCGGCGCCGGAGCCCAGGGTTGGCCGACTTCCATGTGAATGACATGGCCGCCGGCGGCCTCGATGCGCGCCGCCGCCGCCATCACATCCATCACCATGAAGGGCGGAACATTGCTGCGCCCGGACGCCGTCACCAGGTTCCTCGCGCGGTCTCTCAGTGTCGCTTCAAGCATCGATATCTGCTAATGATCTCTGTGCCCCAGACTAGCCGTATTCCACGGTTTGGTAGGGCATAACCCGTATCCGGGCCGCCGCCAATCGTTTAAAGACCCTTATGTTGTTCCGCCTCGCGCCCCACCGGAAAACCTCGAAACTGACCGCGGTCATGACCGCGGCTGCGCTCGCCTTCGCGCCGGTTTCGGCCGCGCTCGCGCAGCAGGAAAAGGGGCCGCCGGTGATCCGCGACACCGAGGCCGAGCAATTGCTGCGCGACTACACCAGGCCGATCCTGCGGGCCGCGGGCCTGGAAAAACAGAACATCCAGGTCGTGATCATCAACGACGGCACTTTCAATGCTTTCGTTGCGGACGGCCGCCGTATTTTTGTGAATTCCGGCGCGATCTTGCAGTCCGAGACCCCCAACCAGTTGATCGGGGTGCTGGCGCATGAAACCGGCCACTTGGCCGGCGGGCATCTCTCCAAGATGCGCGAGCAGATGGCGCAGGCGCAGACCCAGATGATCATCGCCATGCTGCTCGGCGCCGGCGCCATGGTGGCGGGCGCACGGAGCGGCAACGGCAATGGCGGTCTGGCCAATGCCGGCGCCGCCGCGGTCGCCGCGCCGCAGGAAATGATCCGCCGCAACCTGATCTCCTATGTACGCGCGCAGGAAGAAAATGCCGACCGCGCCGGGGTGAAGTTCCTGGCCGCCACCGGGCAGTCCGCCAAGGGCATGTATGACACCTTCAGGCGCTTCACCAATGACAGCCTGTTCGCCTCCCACGGCGCCGATCCCTATTTGCAGTCGCATCCGATGCCCGCCGACCGCGTCGCCGGGCTGGAAGAACTGGCGCGCTCAAGCCCCTATTGGGACAAGAAGGACGACCCCGCTTTGCAACTGCGCCACGACATGGTGCGGGCCAAGATCTCCGCCTTCATGGAGCGGCAGGACACCGTCTACCGCCGCTATCCGATGTCGAGCGACAGCCTGCCCGCGCGCTACGCGCACGCGATCTCGACCTATTTGCACGGCGATCTGCGCACCGCGCTCGCCCAGATCGACGGGCTGATCCAGCAGCAGCCCAACAACTCCTATTTTTATGAATTGCGCGGTCAGGCGCTGCTGGAGGGCGGCAAGCCCGCCGAGGCCATCGCTCCTTTGCGGAAGGCGGTCGCGCTCTCGAACCACTCACCGCTCATCGAGATGTTACTTGGGCAGGCGCTCGTGGGAACCGATAATAAGGCCTATACGGACGAAGCGATCGGGATTCTGCGTGCGGCGGTGGCACGCGAGACCGAGGCGCCGCTGGGCTTTATGCAGCTCGCCATGGCCTATGGAAGAAAGGGAGATTACGCAGAGGCCGATCTGGCGTCGGCACAGGCCGCCTTCCTTCGCGGGGACAACAAGACGGCACGCGAACTCGCCGCGCGCGCCAAAACCCGTTTCGCCGTCGGCACGCCCGGATGGGTCAAGGCCGATGATATCGTCGCGGCAAAGCCGATGACCGGCCAGAAGAGCAACTAGAGATAAATCAAGCCGCTGTAGGCTTCGAAACCGGCTTTTACCCAAAGAGGATTGTGCCAATGCCTTCGTTCCGACTGCTCGTTTCCGCGCTGCTCGCACTCGCCCTCGGCGTCCTGCCGCCGGCCGCTTCGGCGCAGAGTTTTTCCGACAGCCAGCGCGGCGAGATCGAGACTATCGTCCGCAACTACCTGATCGCGCATCCGGAGGTGCTGGAAGAGGCGATGGCCGAACTCAACAAGCGCCAGGCCGCCGCCGAGGCCGAGAAGCACGAAGCGAGCGTCGCCGCCAACGCCGAGACGATCTTCAACTCGCCGCGCGGCGTGCTGCTTGGCAACAAGGACGGCGATGTCACCTTCGTCGAATTCTTCGACTACAATTGCGGCTACTGCAAACGCGCCATGACCGACATGCTCGATCTCATGAAGAGCGATCCCAAGCTTAAGGTGGTGCTGAAGGAATTCCCGGTGCTGAGCGAAGGTTCGGTCGAAGCCGCCAAGGTCGCGGTCGCCGTGCGCATGCAGGATCCCTCCGGCAAGAAATATCTCGATTTCCACCAGAAGCTGCTCGGCGGCCGTGGTCCCGCCGACAAGGCCCGCGCGATGGCGGCCGCCAAGGACGCCGGACTTGACACGGCCAGGATCGAGAAGGATCTCGCAAGCCCCGAAGTGCGCGCCACGATCGAGGAAAACTTCAAGCTCGCCGAGGCGATGGGCATGAACGGCACGCCGAGCTACGTGATCGGCAAGCAGATCGTGGTCGGCGCGGTCGGCCTCGACAGCCTGAAGGAAAAGATCGGCATCGCCCGCTGCGGCAAGGCGACGTGCTGAGCGACCCTGGTCGGCTCACCTCCCAAAATCGAGAGGCCGCCCCAACTGGCGGCCTCATTTGTTTCTACCGCCAACAGAATGCGCCAGCAGTGATCATCAATATTCGTTGGGCACCTGGCCAAATCGGCCAAGGACCTGCTTGGCGTCGAACTTGCCACGCTCGAAATCGCTGGTGCGGCTGATCGCGATCGCGCCTGCATGGCCAAAGGTTTTCCAAAGCCCTTGCGCCCGTGCGATCGCAGCAACCGGCGTTGGGCATTTGATCGGTTCGCCGGCGACGATGCCGCCATCGACATAGTCGAACGGCACCACCATGAAATAGGTAAGCTCGGCCATCGCTGCGCTTCCTCCTCGCACGGCCACCGGGCAAATCTGATCACCGGCGGATTATTTTTCATGCACTTTATGGAAGGCGTACGCCGCTCGTTTTGACGCAAATCAAGGAAAGCGCGCCCACCGCGAGCCGCAGCAATAACGCCGCGTGCCATCGAAGCGAGCCCGCGCACAACCTTCGCGTTTATCACGCATTCACAAAACAAACCCGATGGAACCGTCGATGGCACGGAACCGGACGCAACTCACTTCGTTGTCGGCGCGGGCAATGCAAACACGT
Source organism: Bradyrhizobium sp. (assembly GCF_017881085.1). Taxonomy (GTDB): domain Bacteria; phylum Pseudomonadota; class Alphaproteobacteria; order Rhizobiales; family Xanthobacteraceae; genus Bradyrhizobium. Next base: position 113 of record NZ_JADGRI010000144.1, on the reverse strand, counting down.
GAGGAGAAATTCTATGACTAATCGCTTTATGATATCGGTCGCCGCAGTGGCGCTGATTGCCGGCACCGGCTTCGCCAATGCGCAGGGAACCGGAATGAGCCGCGAGGGCTCGT
>NZ_JADGRI010000143.1 GCF_017881085.1 Bradyrhizobium sp. | reverse complement strand
GGAATGTCCCTGCCCGGCTGCGCCGCGATCCCCGCCCCCTATCGCGAGCGCGGCCAGATCGCCTACGAAACCGGCACCCGCATTGTCGGCATGGTCTGGGAGGATCTGAAACCGTCGGACATCCTGACCCGAAAGGCGTTCGAGAACTGCATCGTCGTCAATTCGGCAATCGGCGGCTCGACCAACGCGCCGATCCACATCAACGCCCTCGCCCGCCACATCGGCGTGGAACTTGAGATCGAGGACTGGCAGAAATTCGGCCACGACGTTCCGCTGCTGGTGAACATGCAGCCGGCCGGCTTCTACCTCGGCGAGGAATATCATCGCGCCGGCGGCGTGCCGGCCGTGGTGGGCGAATTGATGCGACACAAGCGCATCCATGAAGACGCCATGACCGTCAACGGCCGAACCATGGGCGACAATTGCCGGGAGGCGCCGAAGCCCGACGGCGACGTGATCTGGGGCTATGACAAGCCGCTGGTGAAGGACGCCGGCTTTCTGGTGCTGCGCGGCAATTTGTTCGATTCCGCGATCATGAAGACAAGCGTGATCTCAAAGGAATTTCGCGACCGCTATCTGGTCAACCCCAGGGATCCGAACGCGTTCGAGGGACGCGCCATCGTGTTCGAGGGGCCGGAGGATTATCACGCGCGGATCGACGATGCCTCGCTCGATATCGACGAGCACTGCATCCTGTTCGTGCGCGGCACCGGCCCGATCGGCTATCCCGGCGGCGCCGAGGTCGTGAACATGCAGCCGCCGGCCGCGCTGATCAAACGCGGCATCCTGTCCTTGCCCTGCATCGGCGACGGCCGGCAGTCTGGCACCTCGGGCTCGCCGTCGATCCTGAACGCGACGCCGGAAGCTGCCGCCGACGGCGGGCTCGCGATCCTCAAGACCGGCGACAAGGTTCGCATCGACCTCAACAAAGCCAGCGCCAATATCCTGATTTCGGACGAGGAGATCAGGAAGCGGCGAGCGGAGTTGAAGGCAAGAGGCGGCTTCCCCTATCCCGCCAACCAGACGCCGTGGCAGGAGCTCTATCGCTCCACCGTGGGCCAGCAGGCCACCGGCGCCTGCATGGAATTCGCCACGCGCTATCACGACATCGCCGGGAAAGTCGGCGTGGCGAGGGATAATCATTAAGGCATCTGTCGTCATTGCCGGGCTTGACCAGGCAATCCCTCATTCTTCAGAAAGAAGATGGATACGCGGATCAAGCCCGCGTATGACCAGCGAAATTCGACGATAACTTTCGGGAGCAGAACATGTCAGACCGCCTCAAGGGCAAACGCGCATTCGTGACCGCAGGTGCTGCGGGCATCGGGCGCGCCACGGCCATCGCCTTTGCGCGCGAAGGCGCCACGGTATTCGCCACCGACATCGACGAAAAGGGGCTCGCTTCGCTCGCCTCGGAAGGCATTTCGGAAACGGCGCGGCTCGACGTGCGTGATACTGCCGCCGTCACCGCGATGGCCAAACGCGTCGGCCCGGTCGATATCCTGTTCAACGCGGCGGGCTTCGTGCATCACGGCACCGTGCTCGATTGCTCGGACGAGGACTGGGATTTTTCCTTCGACCTCAACGTCAAGTCGATGCACCGGACGCTGCGGGCGTTCCTGCCGGGCATGCTGGAAAAAGGCGGCGGCTCGATCGTCAACATCTCCTCGGCCGCCGGCGTGTTCAAGGCGGCCCCCAACCGCTACGTCTACGGCGCCACCAAGGCCGCGGTCGCGGCGCTGACCCGCGCGGTCGCGGTCGATTTCATCACGAAGGGCATCCGCTGCAATTGCATCTGCCCGGGCACCATCGAAACACCGTCGATGCTCGGCCGAGCCGCCGCGGCGGGTCCGCAAGGCCGCGAGATGTTCGTCAGCCGCCAGCCGATGGGACGGCTCGGTACCGCTGAGGAAATCGCCTCGCTCGCGGTCTACCTCGCCAGCGACGAGAGCGCCTTCACCACCGGCGTCGCCCACATCATCGATGGCGGCTGGACGCTGTAGGCGCAGCGCAGAGATTTCCTCATCCTGAGGAGCGGCTTTTTGGCCGTGTCTCGAAGGATGGGCCACGGGCCTCATGGTTCGAGACGCGCGCAAGAGCGCGCTCCTCACCATGAGCATCACAGAACGAAAGGATCTTCCCCAATGAACAAGATCGATCTGAACGGCCGCTGCGCCGTCGTCACCGGCGGCGCGCAGGGGTTTGGGCGCGCGATCACCGAGCGCTTTGTCGCCTCCGGCGCCAGGGTCGCGATCTGGGATCACGACCTGCCGTTCGCCGAGAAGACGGCGAAGGAAATCGGCAGCGGCGTCACCGCGTTCAAGGTCGACGTGTCGGATCTGGCCGCGGTGGAGCAGACGCGCGACGCGACGCTGAAGGCGCTCGGCAAGATCGACATCCTGGTCAACAATGCCGGCATCGCCGGCATCAACAAGACGGTGTGGGAAACCGACCTCGACGAGTGGCGCAAGGTGCTGCGCGTCAATCTCGACGGGCCCTTCATCTGCTGCAAGGCAATCGTGCCTTCGATGGTCAAGCAGAACTACGGCCGCATCGTCAACATAGCCTCGATCGCCGGCAAGGAAGGCAACCCCAACGCAGCCCACTACTCGGCCTCGAAGGCCGGCCTGATCGCGTTGACAAAATCGCTCGGCAAGGAACTGGCCGGCTACGAAATCGCCGTCAACGCGGTGACCCCGGCCGCCGCCAAGACCGCGATCTTCGACCAGATGACGAAAGCGCATATCGACTTCATGCTGTCGAAGATCCCGAAAAACCGCTTTGTCCTTGTGGAAGAGCTCGCCGCGATGGTGGCGTGGCTGGCGTCGGAGGATTGCTCGTTCTCCACCGGGGCGGTGTTCGACATTTCCGGCGGGCGGGCGACGTATTAGAGAATTTGCTCCTCATGGTGAGGAGGCGCTCTTGCGCCGTCTCGAACCATGAGGCCGCGGCGGGGCCTCATTCGAGACGCGGCGGAGGCGCCGCTCCTCATCAGGACGAGTGCTAGCAAAACGCGCTATTTGATCCGGAGTCCATCATGATCAGGGAAGGCGGATGCCTGTGCGGCGCGGTGCGGTTCAGCGCCGAGGGCGAGCCGATCAATGTCCGGATCTGCCATTGCCGCAACTGCCAGAAGGCGATGGGGTCGCCGTTCTTTGCCCGCGCGCTGTTTCCGCAAAGCGCGCTCACGGTCGACGGCGAGACCGCCCGCTATGCATCGTCAAAAACGCTCGAGCGCGTGTTCTGCAAGACCTGCGGCACCCGGCTGTTTTCCTGGCGCAAGAATGGCACCGCCGCGGGCGTCGCGCTCGCGACCTTCGACGACCGCAACGCCTTCGCGCCGACCGAGCACATCTGGGTCGCGGAGAAGATGGACTGGGTGAAGCTCGACGACGGCCTGCCGCAATATGAGGGGACGGTGCCGGCCTGACCGGCAAGCCGCTGTCGAAGCGGACCGTTCATGAATACATGATAATCCGGCTCATCATTCGAGCTGGTCAGGACACAAGTGAACATCACGCTCTACGACCTGTCGGTCTGGGTATTGCCCCTCGTCATCGCCATCACCTTCCACGAGGCCGCACACGGCTTTGTCGCACATGCCTTGGGCGACAACACCGCCTATGAACGCGGCCGGGTCAGCTTCAATCCGCTCAAGCACATCGATCCTTTCGGCACCCTGATACTGCCGGCGATGCTGCTGCTCGCCCACTCGCCGTTTCTGTTCGGCTACGCCAAGCCGGTGCCGGTGGATTTTCGCAGCTTACGCAATCCCCGGATCGACATGGTCTGGGTGGCGCTGGCAGGCCCCGGCACCAACATCGCGCTGGCTCTGGTCGCGGCACTGGCTTTCCATGTCGTGGGGTATCTGCCGCCGAACGCGGCGCAATGGGTCGCCGACAACCTCCAAAATGCGGTTCTCATCAATGTCGTGCTGGCGGTCTTCAATATGCTGCCAATTCCCCCGCTGGACGGCGGGCGGGTCGCGGTCGGATTGCTGCCGAGGGCGCTCGCCGCCCCGCTCGCCCGGCTGGAACCGTTCGGGATGCTGATCCTGATCGGAATTCTGATCCTGCTTCCTATCGTCGGTTCGCAGTTCGGTCTAAATCTTGATATTATCTCAACTATACTGCGAGCGATGACCGGCTATGTGATCCAGTTGCTTCTGGTGGTAACCGGGAACGCGTAGTCCTCTTTGTATGAGGAAACGCGAAAAGAGGCTGAAGGCATGGTGATCAAGGCTGCCGATATGTTGATCGCGCGACGCGCCGACACCAGGGCTAGAGCCGATTTTGCGACCTGGAAGATGATGGCCAAGCTGAACGGTGCCTCCGCCCTGCCCCCGGAAGCCCAGACCTTTCTCGAAAGCTACAAGGCGCTGCTCAAGCAGATGCCCGAGCCCGAGGCGACCGAGGCCACCATCAAGCTCATGTACCAAGCCTATTACGGCGAAATGGGCGGGGCCGGCGCGCCGCCCGAGCTTCCCGTCCAATCGACCGTTCAGGCGAAGGACAACGTCACCGCCTTCAAGCGGCCGCCTACCCCGAAGAAACCCGCCGGACCGAAGGGGATGGGTGGTCCGGACGCCAAACCCCGGCTTCCCGTGGCGCTGATCTTCGCCTGCCTCGTCGTGGTCTATGTCGGGATCCGGTATTATCTGCAGTGAGGCGAAGGCGGAGCCGGCGCCATAGCAGGGCTTCCGAAAGTCAGCTCTTTCCCTTGATCCGGAAAATCACCGGCAGCGTAAAATTTAATCCCTCGTCGGCTACCGTTGGCGGCGGCGGCGGTACCGGATCGGATTTTCGCACCATCGCCAACGCCGCCTGATCGAAGGCCGCGTCGCCGGACCCCTTGACGACATTGGCCGACAAGACATGTCCCATCCGGTCCAGCGCGAAAGAGACCAGGATCTCGGCGCTCTGCAGCGAACGCTCCGCCGGATAGCGCTTGTGCTTGTCGAGATGCGCGATCAGTTCCTTCTGCCAGGTCGCGCGTATCCGCCGTGTGCTTTCGCCGGTGCCCTGCGCGGGAGCGACCGAGCGCGTCCCTTGCGGAATATTTTCCGAGCTGGGAGTAGCGGTGGCCTCCGCGGCGACCGATTCCGTCGAGGCTGTTGCCTGCACCGCGGCGATTTTTGCGTCGTCCTCTTTTGGTTTATGGGAATCGTTCGGCGTCACCACCCGGTCCGGATCTTCGGTTTCGGTCGGCGTGTCCTTCGGCAGCTCGCTGTCCTTCAGTTCGGCCTTCTGTTCGGCAATTGCCGGCGACGCGACGGAGGCCTCGGTATCCGGACCCGGCGGCAGGTCGGTCGGTTCCAGATGCGGCGCCGTCATCTCCAGGCCGATCTCGATCGCGGGCGCGCCGAGGTCGTCGTCGAGATCGACACTGCGCAGATGCGCGACCGCGAGCGCCGCGCCGCCCAGATGAAGCGCGAGCGCGCCCAGGCCTGCGAAAATCCACAGCCGCCGGGACGATCTTGATTCAATATCGAGGTCGGACATCGCGATTACGTCACATGCTCCAGGTCGTCTGCTCAGGGTTTTGGATTTTCCGGCGCTGATGAGGCCGCGTTCGGAACGCCTTCCAGCGCCACCAGCTTGATCTTCGAATAGCCGCCGGCGCGCAGGAGTTCCAGCACGTCCATCATCTCGCCATACGGCACCGCGCGATCCGCGCGCAGGAAGATGAAGCGGTCCTTGCTCGTATCAGCCATCCCATCCAGCGTTCGCACCAGATCGCCGCGCTTGACCGGGCTTTCCCCTATCGCCAGCGCCAGATCGGGCTTGATCGTGAGGTAGGTCGGCTTGTCCGGCTTCTTCTGCGGGGCCGCGGTCGACGACGGCAGATCGATCGGAAGATCCACCGTCGACAGCGGCGCCGCCACCATGAAGATGATCAGCAGGACGAGGATGACGTCGATGAACGGCGTGACATTGATCTCATGCGTTTCCGCGAAATCGTTGTCGTCGTCGAGATCGCTATCGGAGATCGAAATGCCCATCGCCCTACTCCGCCGCGCGCGAATTCACGCTGCCAAGCGAACTGACATGGGTGCGATCGAGATCGCGCGACAACAGCCGCGCCGCCGCGCCCGAGGCCCGGCCGACCAGTTCGAGGTAGCCCTTCGTCACCCGCGAAAAGTGGTTGTAGATGATGACGGCCGGGATCGCCGCGGCAAGCCCGAAGGCGGTGGCGAGCAGGGCTTCGGCGATGCCCGGCGCGACCACGGCCAAATTGGTGGTCTGCGATTTCGAGATGCCGATAAAGCTGTTCATGATGCCCCACACCGTGCCGAACAGCCCGACGAACGGCGACGTCGCGCCGATCGTCGCCAGCACGCCCATGCCGAGCCGGATCCGGCGCGCCTCGGCGCGCACGATCTCGGCAAAGCTCGAGGCCGCCCGTTCCTTGATGCCGGCGTCGCTGGAAATTCCCGCCGAGAGCCTGCCCTCGCGCATCGCGGCCGCCAGCAGCGACGACAACACGCTGTCCTTGGCGCCGAGCGAGAACTGCGCTTCCGCCAGCGACCGGGCGTCGCCGATCTTCCTGAGCGCCCCGCGCAACCTGCGCTGCACGACCGACAGCTCGATCATCTTGGCGATGAAGACGGTCCAGGTCACCAGCGAGGCGAAGGCCAGCCCGATCATCACGGCCTTGACCAGAATGTCCGCCGACAGGAACATAGACCACGGCGACAGCTCGTGCAGCCCGGTCGTTTTCAGCGGCTTGCCGGCATCGGCCGAAGCCGCCGCGGTCGCGTCGGAGGCCGCAGGCGCCGGGGCGGATGAAAGAGGCAGCGCCGGTGTCGGGGCCTGCATCGCGGGCGCAACCTGTGCCGGAACGGTCGCGGGTTGGGACAACGCGGGAGCTTGTTGAGCCGCGGGAGCCGCATTCGGTTGTTGCGCCGATGATGGCGACGCCAGCACCAGCATCGCCAGTGCCGACATCAGGCCGTAGGTCGCTCGAAAGGATAAGCTGTTCATATTTCGGTCCAGTAGCGGATCTGATTGTGACGCATGCATCCGGCCAGTCAAAGCGCTTGTGGAATGCCGGGAGAGATCGCGATGCGCCGAATGGCGCGTGAACGCGCCCATGCGGGCCGCCGATGTCAAGCGATCGGCGGAGCGCGCGGCTGGAATGCGACACGAGCCGAGTTCGGTTCGGCGAACCGTGCGTCAGCCACCAAATACGAGAATGCGGTCGCATGAGGCGACAGCAGCAAAGGCGGCGCCGCATCCACCATGGCATTGGCCAGCGCCATGACGGCGCAGATCGCACAGTCATCACAGGGCTGGCCGGCCGGCAGATGGTCGGAGGTCTTCGACCTGATCGGAACCAAGACCTTGGGGCGAAGGATGTCCGCCTGCGAAGCCCGGTGCGATGCGCTCGCCTGCGCAACCGCGAGCCCGTGATGCAGCCCCGCCCGCATCGCGCCAGTCGACACGGACGCCGCCGACGCGCTGTCGCCGTGGAAATGTCCGAACGACAACAGGAACTGGATCGCCAGCGCGAGCATCGCGAGCCTCGACCCCAGCCTGATGTTCGATCGGAACCATTTCATGTCGGCACGTGCCTTGACCGGAAGTTCTGCAAACCCGCCTCGGCTGCTCCCTTTGTTACAATATAACATCTCGGGGGTCGCGCCTAGCCAAGTGTTCATACTTCGGCCCAGTAGCGAATGAGGTTGTGATAGATGCCGGTCAATTTGACCGTTTCAGGGTCATTTCGCCCCAGACGCCCGACCAGTTCCTGGATCGCCGTGTCGAGATCGAAAATCATGGTGCGGGCCTGGGCATCGCGGATCATGCTCTGCAGCCAGAAAAACGACGCCACGCGCATGCCGCGGGTGACCGGGGTCACCATGTGCAGGCTGGACGAGGGATAAAGTACGAGATCGCCGGCCGGCAGCTTGACCTCGTGGGAGCCGTAGAGATCTTCGACCACCAGTCCCCCGCCGTCATACTCGGCCGGCTCGGAGAGGAATAATGTGACCGACAGGTCGGTCCGGATCCGCAAACCGCTAAGATGATCCCCGCGCACGGCGTTGTCGACGTGGATGCCGAAATGGTGCCCGCCCGCGGCGGCATAGCGGTTGAACAGCGGCGGAAAGATCTGCAGCGGCACCGCGGCCGAGACGAACCGCGGGCTGGCCGTCAGCGCCGAGATGATGCGGTTGCCGAGCTTGCGCGCCAGTTCGCTGTCCGGCGGCAATTGCTCGTTGCTTTTGACATCGGCCGACTGCGCGCCGGCGGTGGAACGGCCGTCTTCCCACGCGTGGCCGTCCATCAGGAGGCGGAAATCCGCCACCTCGTTCTTGCTCAGTACCTTGGGGACACAGATCAGCATGGCGGTCAGAACCTCGCCGAGATGACCAGCGAGGCGCTGCGGCCCGGCGCCTCGAGAACGAATGGCGCCGCACTCTGGTAAAGCGCGTCGTAATAGAGCTTGTTGAAGATATTTGCGACGAACAGCTTCACGGTCCAGTTCTTGTCGATCTTGGCCTCGGCAAAAGCATCGAAGCGCCAGTAACTCGGCAGCGACGTGCCCTGGTTCGCGGCGAGGAAAGTGCCGCCATACATCTTCGACCGGTAGACCGCCTGCCCGCCAAGCTCCCAGACGTCGGTGAGCTGGTATTTGCTGAGCAGGCTGAACGATTGATGTGCGACGTTGGCCAGTCGCAGCCCGACATTGCTCTTGAACAGAATCGTGTTGGCGGGCGGGATCAGCGACTTCGTCACTTCCGACTGCATCAGCACGAGTCCGCCGAAGACACTCCATTTGTCGGTGATCTTGCCGCCCGCTTCGAGATCGATACCCCTGATGCGGTACGCTGCGCCCGCACTGATGCAAGCGACCGAGCCTGTCGTGTTGGCCGGATAGGGACACGCTGCCGTCGCAGTGGCAGCAGTGACGTTTTGCGATTCACGCGCATTGTCTTTTTCCGTCTGGAACAGCGCGGCGGTCAGCAGCAAATGCCGGTCGAACAGCTCCCACTTGGTGCCGAGCTCGATCGCCTTGTTCTTTTCGGGGCCAAATATCTGGTTCGCGTTGCCATTGAGCGACGGCGCCAGCCCGCCATAGGCGGTGCTGGTGCCGTCGAATTCGGCGCCGACCGGATTCGACGAGGTCGCGTAGGCGGCATAGACGCTGGCGATCGGCAGCGGCTTGAGCACCAGGCCGAGGTTGAAGTTCGGCAAGCCGAACTCGGCGGATTGCGCGCCAAACACGTTCGCTACGCCGTTCACTGTTCCGTAGCCGTTGGTGGAGATGTTGTAATTGTCGTACCGAAGTCCGCCATTGAGGATGACGAGATCGTTGTAGTTGGCGGTATCGAGCAGATAGACGCTCTTGGTGTCGATGCCGAGCCGCGTGGGCAGACCCGCGAGCGCCGGCGTTCCGAACGGCAGGAACGTGTATTGCGGGGCGAAGACGCTGACACCGCTCACCGATCCGCTGCCTGAGAAGGCAGTGCCGGTCGTCTCCGAAGTCAGCCCGGTATATTTGTCGATACTGGCGGTTTCACGCGAGACCTCGATGCCGGCGAGCGCGGTGTGCTTCCAGCCGTCGGAAGCGAACTTGTAGGTTGCTTCGGTCTGGTTGGCGACGACATCGGTGATCTGATAGCGGCTCTGCGGATTGGCGCTGAGCGTCGACGCCGAAAGCGGATTGGCGAGAACCGGCGACTCCGGAAGCGTACCGATATAGTTCAGTGTCGAGCGGGAAACCCTTACCTTGTCGCTCAGGGTGAGGTCCGCGGTGATCTGGACCTCGCCATTGATGGTTCCGATGTCCTGCCCGACCCGGTAGAAATCGCGATCGACGAAGCCGTAGAAATTGTTGCGGTTGGCGCCGAAACCCGGGAACGGCCCCCCGGCGGTGCTCGCCGTGCTCGGCCGGTCATACGGAACGCCGAAATCCGGCAGTCCGTGCAGCTCGGTGTGAATGTAGCCCGCCGTCAATTTGACCGTGTCGAGCGGTGTCCACTTCGCCGTGACAAACCCGCCATTGCGGTCGTCCTTGACATAGTCCCGGCCAGCGACGCCGGCATCCTGGAACAATCCTCCCGCGCGCACCGCCAGCGTCGGGCTGATCACCTGGTTGACGTCGAGCACGACGCGCTTGGTGCGGTCGGTGCCGAAGGTTGTATCCATGTTGTAGAAGCTTTTTTCCGGTGTCGCCTGCTTGGAGACGATGTTGATCGCGCCGCCGGTGGTGCCGCGCCCGGCGAACGACGAGCCCGGTCCGCGCAGGATCTCGACCTGCTCGGTGAAGAAATTCTCGCGAACGCTGACGCCGGCGTCGCGCACACCGTCGAGGAAAACATCGTTGCGGGCGTCGAAGCCGCGAATGAAGAAGCGGTCGCCGAAGGCATTGCCGCCCTCGCCGGTTCCGAGCGTCACGCCGGCGGTGCTCAGGATCGCCTGCTTCAGCGTGGTGGCGTTCTTGTCTTCCAGAACCTCCTTGCTCAGCACGGTGACGGTTTTCGGCGTGTTCAACAGCGGCTCCGGGAATTTACCCGACGCCTGCAAATGGTCGACCTTGTAGGGCGCGGCCGCGTCCGCATAGGGATTGCGGTCGGCCTGCAAGCCGCCCGCGTTGGGAAACGGCACCGCAGCGACCTGCGCGGGCTGCGTCCGCCGCGCCGCACGGCGCAGCGCGTTGCGTGCGCGTATCTGGTCCGGAGTAGGTCTTGACATCGCAGGGCGCGGCCGCTCCACCGGGGCATCGACCGTCACCGGCGGAAGGTTCGATTGCTGGGCTTCGGCGCCCGAGAACGAAGCCACCGCGATCAGGCCGGCGACCGCCGAGACTTTTCGTCCAGAATAATTCTCGAAAGTTTCGTTGCCGAGGTTAACCGTCGCAACTGAACGCAACGACCTCGGTGCTATTGCCTGACCCATCCCGCTTGCCCCTCGAACCAGATCCCCATTCGCTCATGCGGTTCATTTGCAACGAGCGAAGTAGTGTTGGTATCGAGCGAAAAAATTCGGGTCAATGCGAATGCGACTTTGCTTTGCTTGAATACATCCAGATCAAAACGATTCTAAGCTGGAATTTGAAATCGTTCTAAAGCAGCGTTTGTAGGCGTTCTAAACTGATGCAAGAAGCGATTGCCAAATCGAGCTTTCCTGCATCGATCAGTCGACGCTGGGCGGCTTCATCAGCGAAAACAATTCATCGACGGTTCGCTGGGCGACTTGCCGCACGCGATCCGTGTTGTCCATTCCGGCGATGTTGACGCCCTTCACCACGGCCCTGATCTCATCGCGAAAGTCGGTCAGAAACCGCAACGGATCGGGTGAATTGTTGGCGACGCGCGCGATCAGGCCGGTGATCAGAATCTGGCAGGCGATCATGCGTCCGTTCAATTCATCCATCATGCCATCCTCAAGTTGTGGCGCGCGCTGCTATCCAGACGCAACGGTCGCACCCGCCGTGATATGAACGACGCTTGCCGCGGTGACAACGCGTCGCGGCATGATCCAGATTGGAAACGTTCAATTTCGGAACATGCGCGCGCGACGTCACGAAGCGAACGGCGCGCCTGCGACTTTCAGACTTGTTCGGTTTACTTGGCTGCGATGGTGCCGGAAGGTTCGGCCAGGCCCTTGATCCGATCCTTGATGTCCCGGAGCGCTTGCAGGCTGGTTTCGATCGCGCTGTCGGGGATGTCCCGCAGCACATCCGACGCAATGGAATCCCGCAGGCTGTCGAGGTCGTCGACAAGCTGCCGACCGCTCGCGGTCAGGAACAACCGGTTGGCACGGCGGTCCTTGGGATCGTGCCGTCGCTCGAGCAGACCGTGCTCGACCAGACGATCGAGCAGTCGCACCAGCGAGATCGGCTGCAGCTCGAGCACATCGGCCAGATCGACCTGGGACAACCCCTCCTGCTGCCGCAACCGGAACAGCACGATCCATTGCGCACGCGTCGTGCCGCGGGCCTTGGCGCGGTGATCGATATAGTTGCGTAACAGGCGCGAGCTTTCGACTAGTTGCGCAACGAGCTGGCGTTTAAGATCGAGAGACATCCCGTAGTTTCCCGCCCCCGAAGCTTTCCAATTGTTTAGGTTTCTTCAAGCTATAGTGTGTTTACACATTAAGTGCACGCATATTATATCCGCCCCACGGGAACCGTTTTGAAGACCCGCTACTTATTCTTGAACGCATGAGCTGACATGACCGTAGCGCGGACCATCCGTTGGGTTTTGCTGGCCGCAGTACTCGCCGCTGGAGGGTATTACGGCTGGCAGCGGTTTCACGCCGAAAACCAGGCGGCGGCAGCCAGCAACGCGCAAAAATCGGTTCGCAATCCGGTTCGCGTCACCATCGCACCCGTCCTGAAAGCTGATTTTCCGGTTTATCTGAGCGGGCTCGGGACGGTGCAGGGTTTCAACACCGTGGTCGTGCGAACCCGTGTCGACGGCCAAATCGACAAGGTCGCCTTCAAGGAAGGCCAGCTCGTCCAGCAGGGGGATCTGCTCGTCGAGATCGACCCCCGGCCCTATCAGGCGACGCT
>NZ_JADGRI010000386.1 GCF_017881085.1 Bradyrhizobium sp. | reverse complement strand
GTCACGGGAATCTTGCGGCGGCGGTCGATGCGCGCGAACACGATGTCCTTGGCGTCGAATTCGATATCGAGCCAGGAGCCGCGATAGGGAATGACGCGCGCGGCAAACAGCAGCTTGCCCGACGAATGGGTCTTGCCCTTGTCGTGATCGAAGAACACGCCGGGCGAACGGTGCATCTGCGATACGATGACGCGCTCGGTGCCGTTGACGACGAAGGTGCCGTTCATGGTCATGAGCGGGATGTCGCCCATGTAGACGTCCTGCTCCTTGATGTCCTTCACCGACTTGGCGCCGGTTTCCTCATCGATATCGAACACGATCAGGCGCAGCGTCACCTTCAGCGGTGCAGCATAGGTCATGCCGCGCTGGCGGCACTCGTCGACGTCATATTTCGGGGGCTCGAATTCGTAGCGAACGAATTCCAGCATCGAGGTGCCGGAGAAATCCGAGATCGGGAATACCGACCGGAACACCGCCTGCAGTCCCTCGTCCAGCCGCCCGCCCGGGGGTTCATCGACCATCAAGAACTGGTCATAGGACGCCTTCTGAACCTCGATGAGGTTCGGCATCTCTGCGACTTCCTTGATGTGTCCGAAGAACTTGCGAACGCGTTTGCGACCGGTGAATGTCTGCTGCGCCATCGTGGCCTCTCATTTCGTCGCCCGTCGGGGCGAACCTTCCGAAGCGCGATTGGCATCGCCCCCGGGTTGAATTTCGATTCGTTCCTAAATCTGGAAGCCCATTTCAGGATTTAAGTCCTGAATCCGACCACCAGACCTTCAAAACGCAAAACGACGCGCGGGGCGCTTGACCGCACCCGCCCGTCACAACCGTCGCTTCACGGACTGAAAAAGCCCGAAATTGCTTATCTCCCAACGGCTTACGCAGAAACGTCGCCGTTCCCGCCGCCCACCGTGCTTTCGTGCTGCCGCCCCAATATGGGAGGGCATTCGTGGAGTTTCGAGGGGTAACTTCCCGAATCCCCACACATTTCTGTGTACGAACTGGTCCAGAGGGAACCCTCCGGACCAGGACGTTTTACCGTCCGCCCTGCCCTTTCCGTCATGGCCGGGCTTAACCTGGCCATCAACGTCCTTGGTGGGACGACCCCCGGGTCTTGCGTTGCTCGCCCGGAGATGGAATTGGGGCAAGCTTCGCCTACTTCAATTCCACCTTGGCGCCGGCCTTCTCGAGCTGGGCCTTGATCTTCTCGGACTCGTCTTTGTTCACGCCTTCCTTGACCGCCTTGGGCGCGCCCTCGACCAGGTCCTTGGCTTCCTTGAGGCCAAGGCCGGTGATGGCACGGACTTCCTTGATGACTTCGATCTTCTTCTCGCCGGCGGCGACGAGCATGACCGTGAACTCGGTCTTCTCTTCGGCGGGAGCAGCGGCGGCAGCGGCCGGACCGGCCACCGCAACGGCGGCAGCGGCGGACACGCCCCACTTTTCTTCAAGGAGTTTTGCCAGTTCGGCAGCTTCGAGCACGGTGAGGCTCGAGAGGTCGTCAACAATCTTCTGTAGGTCGGCCATTGATCTGTTTCCTTAAGCGTATTTGGTTCGAACCAGGTTTGATTTGCGAAGACGGTCAGGCCGCTTCGCTCTTTGAGGCATAGGCCTGAATGACGCGCGCGAGCTTGGCCGCGGGCGCGGTCGAGAGCTGAGCGATCTTGGTCGCCGGCGCCACCAGGAGGCCGAGGATCTTTGCGCGCAGTTCATCGAGCGACGGCAACGCGGCAAGCGCCTTGACGCCGTTAACATCCAGGACGGTTTTACCCATCGACCCGCCGAGAATGACGAACTGCTCGTTCGTCTTGGCGAATTCGATGGCAACCTTCGGCGCCGCTACCGGATCGTTTGAAGTCGCGATCACGGTCGGCCCCCTCAATAGGGAGCCGATGGCAACGACGTCCGTGCCTTCAAGAGCAATTTTGGCGAGACGGTTTTTCGAGACCTTCACCGACGCACCCGCCTGCTTCATCTGCATGCGCAGCTTCTGCATCTGGGCCACGGTGAGGCCGGAATAGTGGGCGACGACTGCCACGCTGGTGGTCTTGAACAGACCGTTCAGCGCCTCAACCGCGTCCTTTTTTGCCGCTCTTTCCACAGCAAGCTCTCTCCGGTTGGCGGCCTTTGCCTGATGGCAGGACCGCCGGGTTGCACCCATCGTCCCGCCCGAACCTGACCTCGAGACATTTCAGTCTCAGACACGTGGGGCAGCACGATATTGAAAAGCCTGCCCTCCCGAGCCCAGGGGACCACGGGGTGTCGAGGTTCGAACCAAATCCGCCGCGCGTCGCATTCTGGGCGACGTCAAGCGAAATCCGGTCTTCACCCGTCTATGCAGGCCATGCGATTAAGCCGTTGAAGAAACTAAGGGGTTTCGCCGCGGGCGCCTGCAGTCTTGGACAGGATTCGAGGCCAACCGGCTTTCGCCGAAAGACCCCTGCCCACATCCCTTCGAAACGACGGGTTTTCTCATCCTTTCGAGCAATCCATGCGGACGTCCTGAAAGGAATGATCTCCTAGCGTATCGGGTTTTCGGAATGCGAGCACGGACGTGCCAGCAACGGCCAGCACGCCCGGAACGGGTTGTTTAACGAGTCTTTTCCGGCTTGCCAAGCGCTATTTCGCGGCAACCAAGCGAGCCACGTTCCCGGGAAATTCGGACCGAAATGGCCGAATTCAGGCCCCGCGAACCGCATGCGGCAAGGGTTCCCCTGCGAAAAACGCCTCAAGGTTGGCAATCACGCAGTTCTGCATCGCCGTGTGCGATTCCAGGGTATGGCCGCCGATATGCGGGGTCAGCACGACGTTCGGAAAGGCGGTCAGCGCGTCCGGAGCATGCGGCTCGGTCTCGTAGACGTCGAGACCGGCGCCGGCGATGGACTCCTCCGCAAGGGCTGCCACCAGCGCCCTTTCGTCGATCACCGAGCCGCGCGAGATGTTGACGATGTAGCCGCCCTTGCCGAGCTTTCGCAGGATATTGGCATCGACGGCGTGATGGGTGTCCGCGCCGGCGCGAACCGCGATCATCAGCACGCTGCTCCATTCCGCCAGCGCCTCCAGGCTCGGCAGATATTGATACGGCACGTCATGCCGGCTGCGGCTGAAATAGGCGACCTCGGTCTCGAACGCCGCGACGCGCGCAGCGATCTTGCGGCCGATCTCGCCCATGCCATAGACGCCGACCCGGCGGCCCGGATTGCCCGGCTGCGGCCGCATCAACGGCGATGGTTTTGCCGCGGCCCAGCTTCCGTTGCGGACAAAATCGTCGGCCGGCAGCAGCCGCCGCGTCACCGCCAGCATCAGGGTCACCGCCAGGTCGGCAACGGCCGCCGCGTTTGCCGCCGGGCTGTGGCCGACGGCAATTCCGCGCTGCGCGGCCGCGACGAGGTCGACACCGTCATAGCCGGTGCCGTAGCAGACGATGGCGCCGAGTTTCGGCATCATGTCCATCATGGCCCCGCCCAGCGGGGTTCCGCCGGCGGTGATCATCGCGCTAACGCCCGCGAGCTGGTCCGCCGCGAAAACTTCTCCGGGCGGTTTTCCGCCGGCATCCATCAGCTCAAAACGCTCGCCGATGCGCAGCATCATCGCCTTGGGGAAGCGCGAATAGATCAGGACTTTGTTGAGCATCGGCTGGTTTCCGGAGGTCACAAAGTAAGGGGCGGAACAGGTCACCCCGTCCCGCCCCGTATTCATATTTCCTGCCGTCGACCTCAGCCCAGCAAAGTCCCCGGTTCGACCTTCACGCCGGGGCCCATGGTGGAGGAAACCGCCACGCGCTGGATGTAGGTGCCCTTGGCGCCGGCGGGTTTTGCCTTGGCGACCGCATCCGCGAGCGCCTTGACGTTCTGCACCAGCTTCTCTTCCGAGAACGAGGCCTTGCCGACGCCGGCCTGCACGATGCCCGCTTTCTCGACGCGGAACTCGACCGAGCCGCCCTTGGCGCCCTTCACGGCCGACGTGACGTCCATCGTCACGGTGCCGATCTTCGGGTTCGGCATCATGCCGCGCGGGCCGAGCACCTTACCGAGGCGGCCGACCAGCGGCATCATGTCGGGGGTGGCGATGCAGCGGTCGAAGTCGATCTGACCGCCCTGCACCTTCTCGACCAGGTCCTCGGCGCCGACGACGTCGGCCCCCGCCGCCTTGGCCTCATCCGCTTTGGCGCCGCGCGCGAACACGCCGACGCGCAGAGTGCGGCCGGTGCCGTTCGGCAAGGTCACCACGCCGCGGACCATCTGGTCGGCGTGACGCGGATCGACCCCGAGATTGATCGAAATCTCGATGGTTTCGTCGAACTTCGACTTGGCGCGTTCCTTGACCATCTTGACGGCTTCCGCGAGCGGATAGAGCTTCTCGCGATCGACGCCTTCGCGGGCCTTCTTCAAACGTTTTCCGATTGCCATGACCCGTTACCCCGCAACTTCAAGACCCATCGAACGGGCGGAGCCCTCGACCATCTTCATGGCC
>NZ_JADGRI010000142.1 GCF_017881085.1 Bradyrhizobium sp. | reverse complement strand
CATCGCCTCGATCAATCTCTGCACCGATCAGCTGCTGCTGCCGCTGGCGGACCCTGCGCAGATCCTCGGGCTCAGCCGCTTTTCGCATGACGCCTGGCAATCCTGGGCGGCCGACGATGCACGCCGCTTTCCGTCTCTGTCGGGTGGCGCCGAGGATGTGCTGGTGCTGAAGCCCGATGTCGTCGTCACCAGCCTGTTCGACAAGCGCTCGACGCGGGAGCTTCTGAAAGCACAGGGACTGCGGCTCGCCGAATTCTCGGTGCCGCGCAATCTCGACGAAGTGAAGGCCCAGATCCGCGAAATGGGCGAGATCGTCCAGCACCAGGATCGCGCCGCGGCGGATATCGCCCGGCTCGACGCGGCGATGGCGCGGGCGCGTCGCGCCGTGGAGCAAAAGCACTATTCCGTGCTGCCGCTGTCCCGGCGCGGCTGGGTGTCCGGCAGCGACAGCCTGGTCAGTTCGCTGCTGACCGAAACCGGGCTGTTCAATGCGGCCGCTGATCTCGGCGTGGGTACGGGCGGATTCGCCTCGCTGGAAGCGATCGTCGAGGCAAGACCGGATTTTCTGCTGCTGTCGGAGGCCGGCGACCGCGCCGAGGATGACGGCCGCGCCTTCCTGCTGCATCCCGCGCTGGAGCGGTTCTATCCGCTGTCAGGGCGCATCGTGATCCCGGAACGCCTGACCGTGTGCGGCGGCGTGATGCTGGCGGATGCGCTGGACCTGCTGGTTGCGGAATTGCAGCGGGTGGAATCGTCATTGCGAGCGAAGCGAAGCAATCCATAGCTCAGCCCGGGAATAGTTGGATTGCTTCGTCGCTTTTCTCCTCGCAATGACGACAAGCGATGAGCGCCATCTACCCCGTCAGCACCGGGCCGCCGGCCTTCTTCCAGGCATCGATACCGCCGGCGATATGGGCGGTGTTGGCGAGGCCCGCGTCCTTGGCGGCGGCGACCGCCATCGCGGAGCGCTCGCCGAAGGCGCAGAAGAACACGATGCGGCGGCCTGTGGCCGCGGCCACCTCGCGCAGCATGCCGCCAGGCTGCAAGCTTTCACCGATTGCGGGGTAGGGCGCGTGCAGCGCGCCCGGCAGCGTGCCGTGCTTCAAGCGTTCGCTGTTTTCGCGAAGATCGACCAGCAGAATATCGGGGCGGCCGAGGCTGTCGATCGCCTCGCGCGCGGTGAACGAGAGCCCCTGTTTGGCGAGATCGTCCTGATGCAGGCCGACATGCATGTTGGCCGGCACCGCTACATCCATCATCTTCGGATTGGGCAATTTCAGATTGGCCATCAGCTCGATATATTCATCCACCGACTTCACCTGCAGCCGCGGATTGAAGCGCTTCTCCTCGCCGATGGTGGAAACGGTGTCGCCCTTGTAGTCGTGGGCGGGAAACACCAGGGTTTCCTCGGGAAGTTTCAGGAGCCGGTTGAAGATCGAATCGTATTGCGCCCGCGCGCTGCCATTCTGGAAATCGGTGCGCCCGGTACCGCGGATCAACAGCGTATCGCCGGTGAAGACCCGGTCGCCCATCAGGAAGCTGTAGGAATCGTCGGTATGGCCGGGCGTGTACATCACGTCCAGGGCCAGGCCCTCGATCGTCACCTTGTCGCCTTCGGACACGCGCATCGCCACCACGTCGGCCTTGCTCTGCTCGCCCATGATGGTGACGCAATGGGTGCGGTCGCGCAGCTCGCCCAGGCCCGTGACGTGGTCAGCGTGCAGATGGGTGTCGACCGCCTTGACCAGCTTGAGATCGAGTTCGCGCAACAGCTGGCAGTAGCGGTCGACCTTCTCCAGCACGGGGTCGAGGATCAGCGCCTCGCCGCCGGCGCGGCTGGCCAGCAGATAGCTGTAGGTCCCTGAAACGCTGTCGAACAGCTGGCGAAATATCATGTGATGGCCACCGTTTTATCGCAGGACCGCCGATGGCCTGCAGCGTCGCGCGTCCACTAGAAATCGATCTTGTCCCTGATGGCGTCAAGCCCCGCCCTGGCGCACTCCTCGTCCTTGTCGCCGCCGGGGGCGCCGGACACGCCGATGCCGCCGAGCAGGGTGCCGCCGGTTTCGATCGTCAGTCCGCCGCCCAGCAGGGCGACATGAGGCAATTGCGCAATGCCGGCCTCCAGCTGACCGGAGCGAAGGGACTTCGCCAGGTCGCCGGTGGCGCTACGAAAGCTCACCGCCGTATAGGCCTTCCTGACCGCGGTATCCGGTGCGTGCAGCCCGGCAAAGCGATCCCGCAGCATCACCTGCGGCTGGCCGAAGCGGTCCACCACAGCCACCGCGATCTGAAAGCCGTTGTCGCGGCATTTCTTCATCGCGGCCTGCGCCGCCTCGAGTGCTATTTCCGGAGACAGCGATTTATAGACGACGATGGCGTCGTCGCCCGCCAAGGCCGGCGGCATGGCGAGCGCCAGCGTGGCGGCAACGATCAGGGGCGGATATCGCATCGCTGGCCTTTCAAGTCTCGAACGTTCGCTCGTTATGGCCGGACATAGCTCCAGCCCTGCTCCTGCAATTCCATCAGATGCACGACGCCGGAGGGCACGATGGTGGCGTCGGGCACGACCGGGATCGCGTGGCCTTCCGTCTTCTCCATGCCCCGCTTGGTGTTGTTGCAGGCCGAAAACTGGATCTTGCCGGGGAACACCATGTCCTTGAGCCGCTTGATGCGGTCCTGCACCGGCGAGGTGTCGGCGCGCAGCATGTGCAGGCCGGGACCATAGGTGACGACGTCGATGTCCACGTCTTCGTTCTTGCCGCGGTAATATTCGATGATGTTGGTGACGTTGTTCAGCGCCGGATTCATCACCTGCGGATCGTTCTGGTCGACCTCGATGGCGATGTGATGCGGCTTGCCGTCGGCGGCGAAACCGGGTGAGGCAAGCGCCATCGACATCAAGGCGAGGGCCGCACGACAACGAAGAATGCCGCGCATGATCAGAACTCCTTATGGGCGAACCAATGTATAGCCGTTTTCCGTCAATGCCAGGATCTGTCCGACACCGACCTGGACCGGGGTCGCGGCGGGGATGATGTCCGGCCGCTTGCCGGTTTCGCGCTCGATGGTGTCGACGGTATTGAGGCACACGTCGAAGCGCACGCCCTGCGCGACCAGGCTCTCGACTAATTTGCGGTTGGCATTTTCGGGGCGCAGCAGATCGATGCCCGGACCGAAGGTCACCACCTCGATCGCGACCTTGTCGGGATCGTAGGCCTTGAGCAGATTATAGGCGACGCTGATCACGAGGCTTTGCTTTTTCGGATCGTTGTCCGAGAGCTGCAGCGCGATGCGGTGCTCGGCGAACGGCTTGTCCGGCAGCGGCGCCGGCTGGGCGCGTGCCGAGGAAATTGTTGCCGCCATCACGGCGCCGCCGAGCGCGCGCAGGATGAAGAGTCGATATCCGGCGAAATGTCTCATCCCTGTCCTGCGATTCCCGGGTTGTCGTCGATGCCCTTCAAAGTGACGCCAGTGCCGCGCGCTTCCGGCATCTTCCCGGAGCCGAGATGCCTGGCAAAGACTTCCCACACCGGTTTGCCCTGCTGCTCGTTGACCGAAGCCCATCCGGCGACCTTATAGGGCTTGCCGGCCTCCATTGGACGGCCGTTGTGGAGCTTCACGTCGGAAATCCGCCGCCCGACGCTTTCGGCGGGCGTGCAGGTATAGGTGAAGCCGCCGACCCGGACCATGTCGCCGCCCTGCTGATGATAGGGGTCGGCATTGAAGAGATTGTCGCAGACATCCTCGAGGATATCCTTGATCTGGCCGCCGGTCATGCTGGTGAGGTAGGTTTCCGGATAGGTGACGGCGGTTTCCGACAACACGTCCTCCATCGTGACCGGCTGGCCCGGCAGGATGCTGTTGCCCCAGCGAAAGCCCGGCGACAGCGCGATCTCGGCGTCGAATTCCGAGAGAAGCGCGTCGCAGATCAGCTGATCCACCGTGCCGCCGAAATTGCCGCGGCGATAGAGCAGGCGATCGGCGGTGATGATCTTCTCGGCATAGGTCGCCGCATGGGGGCTGCGCATCTTTTCGATCAGCGCCGCCATCGCCGGATCCGGTTTCAGCAATTCCGAGAACACCGGCAGCAGCCGGTAGCGGACATCGCTGACCTTGCCCTTTGTCAGTTCGAGATCGAGCACGCCGAGGAATTTCCCGCTCGAACCGGCATTGGTGACGAGCGTGGTGCCGCCGGCATTGGTCACGGGGATCGGCTGCGGCACGGCGTCATGGGTATGTCCGCCGAGGATGACGTCGATGCCGCTGACTTTGCCCGCGAGCTTGAGATCGACGTCCATGCCGTTATGCGACAACAGCACGACGGCATCGACCTTGTCGTTGCTCCGCAAGCCGTTGACCAGTTTCTGCAGTTCTTCGTCGCGAATGCCAAAAGTCCAGTCGGGCGTGAATCGCCTGGGATGCGCGATCGGTACATAGGGAAACGCCTGCCCGATAACCGCGACGCGGTAGCTGCCGATTTTCTTGATGGTGGCCGGTTTGAACACGCGTCCGGAAGCGGAATCGAAGGCCTTGGCGTCGTTGAAGGCGGCTTCCTCGGTGAGGAAGACGTTTTGGGCCAGGAATTCGCCCTTGAAACGGTCGAGATTGGCGCGCAGCGCGGCTTCGCCATAGGTGAATTCCCAGTGCCCGGTCATCGCCTCGATGCCGAGCAGATTGGCGGCTTCCACCATGTCCGCGCCCTGCATGGTGTTGGCGAGGCCCGTGCCCTGCCATAGATCTCCGCCGTCGAGCAGCAGCGCGTTTTCGGGGCCGGCATCGCTGCGCAGGCGATCGATCAGCGTCTTCAGATGGGCGAAGCCGCCGAGCTTACCGAAACGGGCGGCGGATTTCTCGAAATCGAGAAAGGTGAAGGCGTAGGCGTCGGCGGAGTCCGGCTTGATGCCGAAGCGCGCGAGAAAGGCGCGGCCGACCAGATGCGGCGGCTTGCCGGCCATCGCGCCGATCCCGAGATTGACGCTCGGCTCGCGAAAATACACCGGCAACAGCTGCGCATGGGTGTCGGTCATGTGCAGGATGCGCGCATTGCCGAAGCGCTCGAGGTCGTAGATGCCGGAATTGTCGGCGGCGCGCGAGAACCGCGGCAGCGCCGGCGAGAGCGCGGTGGCGCCCGCAAGCGCGATAAATTCCCGGCGGCGGATGGTCATGCGATATCTCTCCGCCTCAAAAGGGGCGCTAGTGTATTTCGAGCGCTTTCCAGGCGTCTTTTTCGCTCCGTGCCTGGTAGATCGAGGCCTTTGCCAATGCTTCGGCTTCCTGCGATGACGCAACGGCCGTGTCGAAGTCGCCGGCCTCCGCGGCCTTTTTCGCAGCCGCCAGCGCCGCCGCCGTCGGCGTCCATTGATTGCGCAAGGAGGCCGCCTGCTTGTTGGCGGCTTCCGCCGCGGCATAGGCGGCCTTGAAATCGGCCTCGGAGGCGCCAGCGAGCGCGGACGCTGCACCGGCGATCAGCATAGTCGTTGCCAGCGCAAGCGATTTCAGCACGTTGGCTCTCCCGGTCCCGCTCATGGGCGCGCTCCCGGACCGGAGACCGGCAAGCCGTTGCTGACATAGGATAGGTAATATTCGAGATCGCGATACTCGTCGGATTGCGGCTCCAGTGGCACGCCGCGAATCTGGCTGTTGCAGGTGGTGAAGCGCCGGCTGATTGTGCCCATGCCGCCCCATTCGGAGCGATAGATCGGCATCGCGTTGAGGATTCCGAGCGCAGGCGCCAGCACTTCGGCGCGGATCCGCTCGCCCGGATTCTGCACATGGCAGCTCGCGCAGGAGAAATTGAGCTGGCCGCGCCGCGTATAGAAATAGCGCTTGCCGTTCTCATACGCTTCCAGCGCGCGGGGGTCGTTGGGGATCTTGATGTCGAACGGCTTGCCGCGCGAGGTGAACGCCATATAGGCCGTCAGCGCTGCCATCTCGTCCTTCACATAGGAGAAGGGCGCCTCGCCATTGGCCTCGCGGCAGCGGTTCAATGCCAGCTCCAGCGTGACGACCTTGCCTTCCTTCTCGTCGAAGGTGGGATAGTTCTGCCGGATGCCGATGCCCTGGTTCGGAAAGCAGTCCGCGTAGCTCTTGCCGTTCTTGAACGGTTTGGCGAACATCTCCTTGCCCAGATCGAGCGAGAAGTCATAGGGCGGGAACTGTTCCTTCTCTTCCCATTGCCGGTGCATGTCCTCGTTCATCGAGTACGGACCGTTGACGAAATCGTCCAGTTTCACCTTGGGAAATTTCTCGGTGAAGAATTTCTGGAAAGCCTTGGCGTCCGCGGCCGGGTCGGGCGTGTCGGCGGCAACCGCGAACGGCATGGCGCCGAACGAAAGCGCTGCCAGCGCGAGAGCGGCCGAGGCAAAATGGATCGCGGATCGCACGTTCACTTCTCCACCAATGGCGTTTTCAAGCGAAGTGGGCACCGGTTCGCGTGAAGAAAACACGTCAAAAAGAAAAACCGGCAACGACTACTGAATTTTCGCCGTCGTGGTGTCGCTGGCGCCCTTGTTGTCGACCCAGCTGATTTTCAGGTCGTCGCCCTTCTTGCCGCCCTTGAAGCTGAACTTGACATAGGGGTCCTTGGAGACCGCCGGTCCCCAGTCGGCCAGGAACACGTTCTTGCCGTCATGTTCGAAGGTCAGTTGCTGGATGAAATGCGGCGGGATCAGGTCGCCCTTGGCGTCCTTGACGTAACCGGAATCCATCGGGTGCTGGATCAGGGCCTGGACTTCGGTGGTCTCTCCGCTGGAGGTCGCGCGCACGCGAATGGTCGATGCCATCGTAATTCTCCTTCAGGTGTCCCGTTAGCCGCCGCAGCCGCCGACGGTGACTTTGACTTCCTTAGCTGTGCTGTAGAGCTTGCCGCCGGCTTCCACGATCGCGATCACATTGGTGGTCTTCGCCATTTTCAGGCGGTTCGCCACGCTCGGCAAGGTGCCTGCCGGAATCAGGTAGAATGCAGCAAGCGCGTTCGGATTTTCCGCGACAAGAATGGAGATCGAGGTCACATTCTCCAGCGTCGAACTCACCGAGATCGGGACCACCGCGCCGTTCTCGGCGATTTCAGGCGCATCCATCTTGACCTTGTCCGACGGTTCGGCGGTCTTGCCGTAGAGCGCCTTGACGGCGTCCGCGTCGCTCTTCTGCTTGAACGCGTCCTCCGGATATTTGTCGTTGGCCGCGGCGAAGGCCGGGGCAACGCTGAACGGAAGGTTGCCGAGCCCGATCAGCGCGACGCTTGCCGCGCCTTTCAGCATCAGGCGGCGCGTGGCCGGGAAGCCGTCGTGAGTGGTCGTCATCGAAATTCTCCTAAAAGGCGCGGCTCGCCGCTAGAGCGTCTGCAGGAAATCCACCACCGCATTGATTTCCGGCTCGGTCAAAATCCGGTTTCGTCCGAACGGAGGCATCACGGTCTGCGGGTTGCGCTTGGTTTCATCTGATATGATCGCGACGAGGTCGTTGCGATCGGGATACTTGCTCTTGATGTCCTTCAGCTCCGGTCCGATGGTGCCGGGAAGGTCGCCGCCCTTGATGACGTGGCAGGTCAGGCAATTGCCCTTTCCGCGATCGAAGGCGAGCTTTTGGCCCTCAGACACAGCGGACTGCGCGCACGCCGGGCCGGCGGAGGCGAGCGCGCCAATCGCTAGCGCCAATGCGGCAATCCGGACGGGCCTGGTTGAGTGTTTGTCGGTCAAGGCGTTTCCCGCGTGCTCATTTCGGTTGCATCGTGTCGAGCGGTCCGGTCGTGCGCGGCGTCAGGCCGTTGCCTTCGGCGGTCGACATGATCTTGACGCTGGCAGGGTCGGCACATGCGTTCATGCACGGCTTGGACGTTGTATCAGGTCTTGGGTCGGTCCAGATGAAATGGTCGCGGTTGGGCATTTTGACTTTCGGCAAACTGTCGCGGTCGGCAACGAATTCACTGGGGACGAGGTCGTTGAGGTTTAGAATATAGGCCGTCAAAGCATAAACGTCATCCGCTGACAATGTGTGCGGCGCGGGCATCGGCATGGCCCGGTTAATGTAATCGAACAAAGTCGGCGCAAACGGCCAGTAGCTGCCGACCGTGAGCTCCGGACGGTCGTTTTTAAGCGTCCCGGCGCCACCCACGAGTTTGGGAAAACGGCCTTCGCCTTCGCCGAAAGTTCCATGACAGGCGGCGCATTGGTCCGCGAATACCTCCGTGCCCCGCTCGACCGTGCCTTTGCCGGGCGGCAGACCCAGGCCGTCGTCGCCGCGCGCATCGATATCCCAGCCGGCGATCTCTGCGGGTGTAGCGGTCTTGCCATAACCGAAATGTCCGGGCTCTGCTGCGCTTGCGAAGGCGCCCGCGGCGGCGGCGATGCCGAGCAGCAGCGAAAGCTTACGCGAGCTGAACATCGAACACGCTCCCGTCCGGCTTGACCTGCCAGGTCTGGATCGAATTGTTGTGATAGACCGAATTCGATCCGCGCTGCTTTCGCAGGTCGGCAATCGTCGGCTGCACATAGCCGGTTTCATCGATCACCCGCGATTGCAGCAGCGCCGGCTGGCCGTCCCACTGCCACGGCAACGTGAATTTCGTCAGTGCCTTCGACAGCACCGGCTCGTGCAGCCGCGCGGTCTGCCAATTGACGCCGCCGTCGGTGGAGACGTCGACCCGCTTGACCTTGCCGTTGCCGGTCCACGCCAGTCCCCGGATTTCATAGAGGCTAGGGCCGGCAAGCGGCTTTTCCGGGCAGGGGAAGGTGATGACGGATTTGGCGTCGATCAGCCAGGTGAAGCCGCGCGAGGTGCCGTCCGGCATCAGATCGGTATATTTCGAGGTCTCTTCGCGCGAATACCACGGCTTGTCGCCGAGCTTGATGCGGCGCAGCCATTTGATGTTGACGTTGCCCTCCCAGCCCGGCACCACCAGCCGCAGCGGATAGCCCTGTTCCGGCCGCAGCGCCTCGCCGTTCTGCGCATAGACCACGAGGCAGTCGTCGAGGCATTTATCGAGCGGCAGGCTGCGGTTCATATGCGCGCCGTCGGCGCCCTCGACCAGCACCCATTTTGCCTCTTTCTTGATGCCGACTTCTTCCAGCAGCGTCGAAAGCCGCACGCCCGTCCACTCCGCGCAGGAGATCATGCCGTGATTGAACTGCAGCGAATTGATTTGCGAGGCGCGCCATTCCATGCCGCCATTGGCCGGGCATTCGATGAAATGGATCCGCGTGACCTGCGGAAAGCGCACGATGTCCTTCATGGTGAGGATCAGCGGGCGTTCGACCAGGCCATGGATCATCAGCCGGTGCTGGTCCGGATCGATGTCCGGACGTCCCGCATGATGGCGCTCGAAGAACAATCCGTTCGGCGTGATGATGCCGTGCAGATCCTGCAGCGGCGAAAAGCTGATGGAAGATTGCGTGCCGGCGGTCAGCCACGGCACGTTGCGCCTGATCACGCCGGCCTCGAAGTCAGCCGGCCGGCCATAGGGCCTATCGACCACGCCGGGCCCGAGCGCTTGCGACCACGGGGGATCCGCGGGCGGAAAAGCGGGCACCGGTTCGGCGGCATTGCCCGGTTTCAGGCCGAGCGCGAGGCCGCCGGTCAGTGCGGCGCCCAGGCCCAGAAACGAGCGCCGGCCGAGCTGCTGCGCGGAGACGCCGGCGGGCTTCGGCAGAACGGACATGCTACGCCAGAGGTCTGAGCGCACGCTTCCTTCCCTTCACGGTCCTGTCGCCGCAACGTTCATTGCTTTTTGGCAGACCTATCGACATCAGCTAATTTAGTCAATGCTAAATTATGGCCGGCGCGGTAATGTGATTGCAGCGGCTTCGCGGGCGCGGCCGGCAAGTTCGGGACAGAAGCGATGAGAGCAGTTGCGACAGCGGCGACAAGGAAAGCCGCCGAAACGAGCGCCGCCGATGCGGCCGATCTGAAGAAGCTTGCAAGACAGGCCGGCGACGCCGCGCAGCTTCTGAAACTGCTCGGCAACGAAAAGCGCCTGCTGGTGCTTTGTTTTCTTGCTGCGCGCGGCGAGATGACGGTGGGCGAACTCGTCGGCGTGGCCAAGCTCAGCCAATCCGCGCTGTCGCAGCATCTCGCGCGGTTGCGCGTCGACGGGCTGGTGGCGTTCCGCCGGACATCGCAGACGTTGCACTACCGCGTTGCCGACAAGCGAGCGCTGCGGATCATGCAGGTGCTCAAGGAAATCTACTGCGGAACCATCAAGTGAAGCGAATTCTGATCGCCGCGTTGTTCGCGACATGCGCAGCCGTTGCGGCTGGCGCGCAAACCGTTTCGCCTTATCCGCCGCTGACGATCCCGCTGAGGATCGATCAGGTTCCGGGCAAGCCGGTCTGGTACTCAACGGGAAATCCCGGCATTCCCGGCAAGGATAATGAAGGCAATACCTCCAACGCCGGCTTTGTCGTGACGTCCGACGGCGTCGTGGTGTTCGATGCGCTGGGCACGCCGAGCCTCGGCTGGGCGCTGCTGCAGGAAATCCGCAAGGTTAGCGACAAGAAGATCCGTTACGTGGTCTTGAGCCACTATCATGCCGATCACATCTATGGACTGCAGGCATTCAGGGATCACAGCGACGCGCTCGTCGTCGCGCAGGAACGCTCCGGCGAATACAAAGACAACGAAGAGACCGCCGACGAGAAGGCGAACCAGCGCCTTGAGCAGCGGCGCGGCGCGCTGTTCCCGTGGGTCGACGCCAATACCCGCGTGGTTCCGCCGGACATCACCTTCAGCGAGCGCATGACGATCGCGCTCGGCGACCGGCGGCTGACCCTGCTTTATGCGGGCCCGGCGCACTCCTCCAGCGACATCATGATGATGGTCGAGCCGGACGGGGTGTTGTTCGCCGGCGATATCGTGCAGAACGGCCGCATCCCCTTCATGAACAGCGACGACGTCTCCACCACGCAATGGCTGCGCGCGCTCGACGAGGTGGCGAAACTCGACCCGAAATTCATCGTTCCTGGCCATGGCAGGACGTCGACCGAAGCCAGGCAGGCGATCGCCTTCACCCGCGATTACATTCAATACCTGCGGGACAGGATGACCGCCGCCGTCCAGAACTGGACCGATTTCGACGTCGCCTATGCGCAGGCGGACTGGTCGAAATACCGGGATATGCCGGCGTTTGCGAGCAACAACCGCGGCAATGCCTACCGGATTTATCTGGAACTCGAGCAATCGCAGTTCAAAGCTGATAAACCCTGATCGAGCAATTCCTTCGGATCAGGCGAGGCTGACATGGCTGATTATGTCGTGGAATTCGGCAAGGACGGCAGGCGGGTCGAACCAGACGGCCGGCTCGACGCGCCGGCGTTCCACCGCAATCACGAGGCGATCCGGGCCGTGTTGTTGCGGTTCCTCGCCGGTAAATCCGGCGACGTGGTCGAGGCCGGCAGCGGCACCGGCCAGCATGTGGTCGATTTTGCCCGTCACATGCCCGGCATCACTTGGTGGCCGAGCGATCTCAACGAACAACATCTCAAGAGCATCGCGGCGTGGCGGGCGCATGAGGGGCTTGAAAATATCCGTCCGCCGCTGCGGATCGACCTGTCCGATCCGGAGTGGTGCCCGCAGATGCACGACGGCAGCGGCCCCAGGAATTTGCAGGCGGTGTTTTGCGCCAATGTGATCCACATTGCGCCGTGGCGGGTCGCGGAAGGGCTGTTCGCGGGCGCCGGGCGATATCTGCCCGCGGACGGGCGGCTGTTCTTGTATGGACCGTTCAAGCGCGGCGGCAAGCACACCGCCATCAGCAACGCGGTGTTCGACACCAGTCTGCGCGAAGGCAATCCCGAATGGGGCGTGCGCGACATCGAGGCGCTGGAAACGCTGGCTGGCGCTGCCGGTCTTGTCCTCGTGGAAATCGCCGAGATGCCCGCCAACAACCTGATTCTGGTGTTCGAGCGGCCGAAAGCAACCTGAATCCGGGCGCATGGCGCACGCCCGTTTACGTCGGTTGATCGGGCAGAAACCTCCGTTCATAGTGGCGGGAATCAATGAGGCCGGTGCAACCGGCCTCGTCGGGCGGAAACTGGAATGATCGACCTAACTGCAGCCGAGGAGATTGCCGACGACGCCCGCGCGCGATCCAACGTGGTGCGACTGGCGGCGGCGCAGGCGCTGACCGGAGCCAACTCGGCCGTGATCTTCGCCACCGGTTCGATCGTCGGCGCGACGCTGGCGCCGGATATCTCGCTCGCGACCGTGCCGCTCTCGATGTATGTGCTGGGGTTGGCGGCCGGCACCCTCCCGACCGGCGCCATCTCGCGCGCCTATGGCCGCCGCACCGCCTTTGTCATCGGCACCGGCTGCGGCGTCGCGACCGGCCTGCTCGGGGCGTTCGCCATCCTTCACGCTTCGTTTGCGCTGTTCTGCTGCGCGACCTTTCTCGGCGGACTCTACGGTGCGGTGTCGCAATCCTACCGCTTCGCCGCCGCCGACGGCGCCAGCGCGGCGTTCCGCCCCAAGGCCGTGTCGTGGGTGATGGCCGGCGGGGTGTTCGCCGGCGTGCTCGGCCCGCAGCTCGTGCAGTGGAC
>NZ_JADGRI010000141.1 GCF_017881085.1 Bradyrhizobium sp. | reverse complement strand
GGCGACGAGATTGGCTTTGATCCCCTGCGCGGCCAGCAGAGCTTTGAGAATGGTCGCATGCGCCTTGCAGTCGCCATAACCGGACGCGAGCACCGCCGATGCAGGCTGCGAGGTCCAGCCCCCGTCCTGAAATCCGATCCCGACATAGCGGATATTCCGGGCCACCCAGTTGTGGATTCGTTCCACCTTGAGGCGTATGTCGGCGGCATCCCCGACAATCTCGGTCGAGAGCTTCCTGAGGGCCTTGTCGGGTATCGCCATGGGCGCGTTGCGGGCATTTAGCATGGCCGCGAAAGCAGCATAATCCGCGAAGGTGCTGACCTCGAAGCGCCGGGCGTCGTCGAACGAGTCGATACCCATCAGGCGCGGCTTCGGCGTCTCCTGTTTCATGCGCACATGATGAATGATCCGCTTGCCGGATCTCTCTTCGCTGTGCTCGACGTTCCCGGCGATATGCAGCGGCTTGGAGGCCGGGCCGTCGAGCGTAATTTCGATCAACTCGGGGGGTAGATCTGCCGGCTGGATCCAATAGTGCGCAAACTCTCCAGCGAATTCAGGCCGCTTCGCCTTGTAGGTCAGGCGTCCCTTTATTTTATCACCCGGGGCGACATTTGAATAAGCGATGATCCTGTGTCGCTGCTCGTCGAAATAGGGCGAAGACGTATCCGCCGATGCCGGGTGGTCGCGGATGGTACGCTGGTCGACAGCGATCAGGCTCCCATCCGCCTTCAGGGTAGCAAGCTCATTGGAGCTCAATTCGGTGAAGTAGCTGTTATAGGGGATGTCTTGCCGTGAGATGGCCTCGGCGCCTTTCTCGTCGAGCGCCTGGATTTCGAAATCGAAAACGAACGTGCTTAACCCCTGCTCGTCGAAAGTGACCTTGTAGCGACTGACCGTTCGCCGCCAACCTGGATCGACCCAAACCGGGCCCTGATGTGCGCTTGGCGTGTCCGCCGCGTTGGCGGCAACAACGGTCGACGAGATCAGCAATAACAGCAAAGCCGGAAAGATACGCGCGATCATGTTGCCAAAGCCCTGCGACCGACGGTTACATCGGCGGCTCAAATAACATCAGGAAATTACCGCCCCTCCCCTTAGATAGAAAAAATTTTATATACTCTCACACGGTGCGATCGGGCTGCCGGGGATTGGTGCGTTTTGAAGACCCGGCTGCATCGCCGTCGTCAGGAGGCCTGCCGGAAGCCCTAGACCGTGCGCCACAGCCACTCGGCGAGCTTGGCAAGCCCGTCGCCGAACAGCAGCAGCACCGCCGACCAGACCAGCGCCGAGACGAAATTGGCGATCTGAAATCGCCCGTATGGCATCTCGAATATCCCGGCGGCGAGCGGCACCGAGGCCCGCAGCGGTCCGAAAAATCGACCGATGAAGATGCTCGGCACGCCCCAGGTTTTCACAAAGGCTTCGCCGCGCTCCAGCAATCCCGGATAGCGCGACAGCGGCCACATCTGCGCGACGTGTTCCTTGTATCTGAAGCCGAACCAGTAGGAGACCCAGTCGCCCAGCGCCGCGCCCAGCCCGCCGGCGATCCAAACCGGCCAGAAGCTGATGCCGCTGACGCCGATCAGCGCACCGATCGCCACCAGCGCCCCCCAGGCCGGGATCAGCAGCGAAATGAAGGCAAGCGACTCGCCGAACGCCAGCAACAGTACGATCGGCGCGGCCCAGGCCTGATGGTCGCGCACGAAGTCGGCCAACGCGCGCCCAAAATCTTCCATTCCGAACGCCCTTCCCGGCGATTGTCCTGTTTGAACCTTTTCTAGGGTTCGATACCTAAGAACAGGTAAGCGAGCCCCGTCAGCGACATCAAGTCACAAAGACGGGGACCGCGCGTGAGCGCCCGCTCGCCTGATCGTGGTCGCGCCGACGGCGCTGTTTGCGGTGATTGTGTTCCGGGTTTAGCGCATCTAGGGGTCGCGCGGTTTCAGCTCTGCGGCGCCGGCGAAGGCTTTCTTGGCGGGCGCGGTCTTGCCGGCCGGGCTGGCGCTGGTGCGAGCGGCTGCAGGGTCACGATGACCGGATTCGGTTTGTGATCCAGCGCGGCACCGGTAACGGCATCCACGCCCATGCCGACTACGCCGCCGAGAAGAAGGTTGCCGGCGAATCCCGCGGCGCCGGAGCCGGGAATATCTTTCGTGAGAGGGATGGTTTGCGGCTCATACCCCTCCTTGTTGATCGTCACGGTGATATCGGCGTTCCGCTTGGCCTGAACCACGCAGGGCGTGACGCAGGCGGTCGGGATATCGAGTCCGGAAATGTCCGCTGTTGCGCCGGCTTTGCGCAACCTTCGCGTGAAATCAAGGAGCCCTTGGGGGGCGTCGTTAATCGAGGGGGCGTTAGAACTTTCCCCGCGCAAGCCATCCCCCCTTGGAACATCGGTCGAGTGCCCCTGCCGTCACTTTTTACGCTCATCCATGGCATAGTCAGGACAACCGATTCGCTGGCGCCGTCGCGCGCGACACATGAAAAAGTATGAACAAGCCATTGAAATCTCCAGCTAAAGCAAAATCCACCAACGACCTTTTCGGGGCCTCGGAACCGAAAGGCCGCAGCCCTCTGAAGGTCGCTTCACGCTCTGCCAGCGCGGAAGCCGGCTACACCGCAGCCGATATCGAGGTGCTGGAAGGGCTCGAGCCGGTACGGCGCCGGCCCGGCATGTATATCGGCGGCACCGACGAAAAGGCGCTGCATCATCTGTTCGCCGAAGTGATCGACAATTCCATGGACGAGGCCCTGGCGGGGCACGCCACTTTCATCGAAGTGGAATTGAGCGCCGACGGATTTTTGACCGTCACCGATAACGGCCGCGGCATTCCGGTTGATCCGCATCCGAAATTCCCGAAAAAATCCGCGCTCGAAGTCATCATGTGCACGCTGCATTCCGGCGGCAAATTCGACTCCAAGGTTTACGAGACCTCGGGCGGTCTGCACGGCGTCGGCGTGTCCGTGGTCAACGCGCTATCCTCGCGGCTCGAGGTCGAGGTCGCCCGCAGCCAGAAACTCTACCGCATGACGTTCGAGCGCGGCCAACCCAAGGGCAAGCTCGAGGATCTCGGCAAGATCAACAACCGTCGCGGCACCCGGATCCGCTTCAAGCCGGACGCCGAGATTTTCGGCGCCAAGGCCGTCTTCAAACCGCAGCGGCTGTTCAAGATGGCGCGCTCCAAGGCCTATCTGTTCGGCGGCGTCGAGATCCGCTGGCGCTGCGATCCGGCGCTGTTGAAGGGTCTAGAGGATGTGCCCGCCGAGGACAGTTTTCACTTCCCCGGCGGCCTGAAGGACTATCTGGCCGCAGCGATTCATGCCGACACACTGGTGCACCCCGATATCTTCTCCGGCAAATCAGGGCGCGTCGGCGCGCACGGCGCCTGCGAATGGGCCGTCGCCTGGACCGCCGACGCCGACGGCTTTCTCTCGTCCTATTGCAACACGGTGCCGACGCCCGATGGCGGCACCCATGAATCCGGCATGCGCAGCGCACTGCTGCGGGGCCTGAAGGATCACGCCGAGCGCGTCGGCCACGGCAAGCGCGCCGCCAGCATCACCTCGGAAGACGTCATGGTGGGCGCCGCCGTGATGCTCAGCGTGTTCGTGCGCGAGCCGGAATTCCAGGGCCAGACCAAGGACCGTCTCGCCACCGCCGAGGCCCAGCGCATCGTCGAACAGGCCATCAAGGATCCGTTCGATCATTGGCTGTCGGGCAATCCGCTGCAGGCCAACAAGCTCCTTGATTTCGTCATCGAGCGCGCCGACGAGCGGCTGCGCCGGCGCGCCGAGAAGGAAATTTCCCGCAAGACCGCGGTGAAGAAGCTTCGGCTGCCCGGCAAGCTTTCCGACTGCACCAACACGGCCGCCGAAGGAAGCGAACTGTTCATTGTCGAGGGCGACTCGGCTGGCGGCAGCGCCAAGCAGGCGCGCGACCGCAAGACGCAAGCCATCCTTCCCCTGCGTGGCAAGATCCTCAACGTCGCGTCTGCGACCAAGGACAAGCTCACCGCCAACGCGCAGCTCGCCGACCTGATGCAGGCGATCGGCTGTGGCACCGGGACCCAGTACCGCGAGGAGGATCTGCGCTACTCGCGGATCATCATCATGACCGATGCCGACGTCGACGGCGCGCATATCGCTTCGCTTTTGATCACATTCTTCTATCGGCAGACGCCACGGCTGATCGATGAAGGTCATCTTTATCTCGCAGTGCCGCCGCTCTACCGCCTCACCCATGGCAGCAAGACGGTCTACGCCCGCGACGAGGCCCATAGGGACGCGCTGTTGAAGAGCGAATTCAACGCCAATGCCAAGGTGGATATCGGCCGCTTCAAGGGCCTGGGCGAGATGATGCCGGCGCAGCTGAAGGAAACCACCATGGACCCGGCCAAGCGCACCATGCTGCGGGTGGTGCTGTTGGCCGACGATCGCGAGGGCACCGCCGATTCGGTCGAGCGCCTGATGGGCACCAAGGCGGAAGCCCGATTCGCCTTCATCTCCGACAAGGCCGAATTTGCCAGCGAGGATCTGCTGGACGTTTAGGCCTCAACTGGCCGGCCGGCGGGGTTGCGGAGGGCAGTTCCGCCCTTCCGGAGCCGATTTGGGGCCGTTTTCGGCTCATTTGCCCTCCATCCCCGGAATTCTCCGGACCGTTTTCCCCTAGGTGTGCCCGCCCGGCAACAGCATTTTCGGTTGAACTGGCTATAGTCCGGCCATGAGGTTTTGAGATTCCACATTCGCACCACGCGATCAGGTGCGACGCCAGCCACACCGGGGATTTGAAGATGAAGAAATTAGTGCTCGCTCTGACCGCGCTGGCGGCTTTCACCGGATCGGCCATGGCGGCCGATATGGCTCCCCGCTACACCAAGGCTCCGGCGCCGATGGCGGTCGCTCCGAACTGGACCGGCTTCTACATTTTCGGCGGCGGCGGCGGCGGATTGTGGGCGGCTGATCAGCACGTCCAGACGACGGCAGGCGCCCTGCCCCTCAGCATCGATCAGCGTCAGGGCGGCTCCGGCTGGTTCGGCACCGTCGGCGCCGGTTACGACTGGCAAGTCAACAGCGGCTGGGTCGCCGGCATCTTCGCGGACGGTCAGTTTGGCAGCCTGAAGGGCACCATTCAGGATCCGATCGCGGGCTGGACTGCTTCTGAGAAACTGCAGGACGCTTGGGCGGCCGGTGTGCGCGTCGGCTACCTCGTGGCGCCGAACGTCCTCTCCTACGTCAACGGCGGCTACTCCGGTTCGCACTGGTCCGGCACGACATTCTTGAACACGGCCAGCGGCGCCCCGGTCGGTGACCACACCAATTCGTTCAACCGCAATGGCTGGTTCATCGGCGGCGGTGTCGAGAACAACCTGAACATTTTCGGCATCTCGGCTCCCGGCTGGTTCATGAAGACCGAGTACCGCTCGGCCTTCTACGACCGGAAGAACGTCAACGAGCTGGTCGACGGTACCAATGCTCTCGTCGGACGCGATATCAGGCTCAACACCTGGACCCAGACCGTCTCGACCTCGTTGGTCTACCGCTTCAACTGGAGCGGCCCGGTGGTTGCCAAGTACTGATCTCTGCTGAACATCCAGCAACTGAAAAGCCCCGGCAAAGTCCGGGGCTTTTTTGCGCCGTTATGCCGCGCGCCATGGCCGTCGCGCAAGCCTCGAAGCGCTGCCTGCTCTTGCCCAGACCAGGCGGGCACGCCACTCTGGCCGCCTCCCGCGCCGAGCTAGCGCGGCCACAACGGGCGAGGAAATGCCATGCGCCAATTGCTTCTAATTCTGGGCCTGCTCGCGCTCGCCATCGGGCTGCTCTGGATCGGCCAGGGCACCGGCACGATCGACTGGCCGAAATCGAGCTTCATGATTCGACAGCTTCAGTGGGCCGGCTACGGTGCGGCGCTGGCCGCCCTCGGCCTGGTCTTGATCTGGCAGAGCAAGCGCTGACGATTCCAGGGGAATTGACCATGAAGAAGGGTCTATTCGATCTCAGCGGCAAGGTGGCGATCGTCACCGGCGGCAACGGCGGCATCGGCTTCGGCATGGCGCAGGGATTGGCCGACGCCGGCGCTGATATCGCGGTCGTCGGACGCAATGAAACGAAGTCGATCGCTGCGGTCACCGAGCTCAAGGCACGCGGCGTCAGGGCGATCTCCGTCACCACCGATGTCACCGACAAGGACGCCGTCGTCGCCATGGTGGAGCGGACCGTGCGCGAGCTCGGCCGCATCGACATTCTCGTCAACAACGCCGGCATCAATATCCGCAAACCGCCGCACGCGCTGGATATCGCGGAATGGGACAGCGTGATCAGGACCAACCTCACCAGCGCGTTCCTGTGCTCGCAGGCGGCCTACCCTGCCATGAAGCAGGTGGGGGGCGGCAAGATCATCAACATCGGCTCGATGTTGTCGATCTTCGGCGCCAGTTTCGCGCCCGCTTATGCCGCCAGTAAGGGCGGTATCGTGCAGTTCACGCGCTCCTGCGCGGTCGCGTGGGCCGCCGACAATATCCAGGCCAATGCGGTGCTGCCGGGGTGGATCGACACCGATCTGACCACGCGCGCCCGCGAGCAGATCGAAGGCCTGCACGAGAAGGTTCTGGGGCGCTCGCCGGCGGCGCGCTGGGGAGCGATCGCAGACTTCGCCGGCATCGCGGTGTTTCTCGCCTCACCCGCGTCCGACTTCGTCACCGGCGCCGCCATTCCCGTCGACGGCGGATTTTCGATCATGGGTTAGATGCGCTGGCGCGCGGCGCGAAATAAAAGGCCCCGGACAAATGCCGGGGCCTTTCTTCTCCGGAAGCTTTGCAGTGCTCAGTAGTTCGAGACCAGCGGACCGTTGAACTTGTAGCTCACCCGGGCGACGGCGGACTGAATATCGCGCGGCTTGGCGTCAAAGCTGTACACGCCAGGCGCAGGGCCGCCGAGTTGATAGCTCTTGGTCTGGATCGCCGCGTAGTCGTATTCGAGGCCGAATATCCAGTTCTGGGTCACGCCGTATTCCCAGCCCGCGCCAACCGTCCAGCCATTGTGCCAACGCGTATCCCAGCCGGAGCCGGTAACAGGATCCGAGACCGCCATGTGGCTGCTCGCGCCGGCATAACCGCCCTTTGCATAGAACAGATTGTTGTTCACGGCGAAACCGGCGCGCCCCGTGATGGTCGCCATCCAGTTGGTGCGCCAGCTGAACACGTCGTCCCGCGCACCGAACACGTTGTTGGACGCGGTGCCGTGGTTGTCCATCCCCGAGATCGTGCCTTCGAGGCCGAACACGTAGTTGCTGGCCTGCCAGTTATAGCCGACCTGACCGCCGCCAAATACGCCGGCGCCGTGCTGGGCGAAGCCCTGGCCCGGAGTGAGATCTCCGAACGCTGTGGTATTACCGGTATTGGTCCAATTCTGGTTGGTCTGCGAACCACCGATATGGCCGCCGACATACAGGCCGGCCCAGTTGTAAACCGCATAAGGCAACGCCGGCGCCTTGGTGTAACCATAGGGCGCGAGGTCCGCGGCAGAAGCAGCGCCTATTCCGAGCGCAGTGAACGCCAAAGTGACAACGAATTTCGACCGGATCATCTGTCATCCCCCAAAGAGACTTTTTCCCAATACCTGCCTATCGCGGAGTCCTTGCCAATTTGTCGACGAACGCGCGTGCGGCTGCAAACATGCGCAAGCGCGGCTCGCCATCGTGGCTTATGGTTAATTCGCGATCAGTCGCGGCGCGCGATACGCTGCAGCGGTTTCACGCGAAAGCTTGCCCCGGACTTGATAGCGGGAAGCGGACCGGTCGCGTCATGAAAATGCGTCAAATCAAAATCTCAAGTCCCGTTTCGGTTTCATCGAAGCGGGATTCTAGCGCCGGAAACTCTTGATCTCGGAAACGCTGCCGTCGCGATAGGTCAGTTCCACCGACACGAACTGGGTCGAGGGCGCGAGCTTGAGATAAGGCTGCGCGTCGTGCGGAATGACGCTGGGATCCCTCATATCGCAGGGCGGCATTTTCAAGACCTTGTCCGGCACCGCGCTGTCGATGCCGACTCGCACTTCGCGGATCGCGCAGCGATACGACATCAGATGGGTGTAATAGACGAGCAGCCCGTTGAACTCACGAAACGACAGCCAGCTGGTCGCGGTCATGTCGAGGATCTTGCGCTGGTCGTGGATCAGCGCCGCTTCAGGATCGAACCTGATCGGGAACGGTCCCTGCAATTCGCCCGACGCATCGACATAGCGCAGTTGAATCGTCGCCGCCGGCGCGTCGGC
The DNA here is from genome assembly GCF_017881085.1 of Bradyrhizobium sp. Classification (GTDB taxonomy): domain Bacteria; phylum Pseudomonadota; class Alphaproteobacteria; order Rhizobiales; family Xanthobacteraceae; genus Bradyrhizobium. The sequence continues at coordinate 4,354 of NZ_JADGRI010000141.1, read as the reverse complement.
GGCCAGCTCGATCGACGGATTGGGCATCCGCTTGCGGGTGCGCGCATCGAGCGTGTCGAGAAAGCCGGTCTCGCGAAATTCACCGGCGTCTCCGATCCGCCATGAAATCCCCAGCGTCGGATCGGCGATCGAGAACACCACCGTCCAGCCGCCATTGTGGCGGGAGAACATCGCGACCGGCGCATTGACGCTGTCGTTCGACGGCGCCTTGCGCGGCACCGACACCGGCGGAAGTGCCGCGACCTGCTGCGGCGGCGCAGCCGGCTTTGCGGCTTCCTTCGAGGCGTCGGACTGGCCTTTGGCAGCCCCATTCAGGAACACGTCGTCGACCATCTGGTCGAAATAGACCGGGATCTGCTTGTGGCTGACGGTCTCCGCCATCTCGCTGACGATACGGCGGGTGTGCTGCGCGACCTGAACCAGATTCTCGCCGGGCTGCAGTAGCTCTTTTGAAAACGTTCGCGTGAACACCGAATTGGGATTGTCGTCATTGTTCGAGAGGCGATCGAGCGCGGTCTGGCGTGGACCGGCCGAGAAGACCGAGAACACGCCTTCCGGCAATTGCGTCATCGGCGCGAGACCGCCGCCGCCGGCCACCGCGCGCGTCCCTGCACGCTCGAACGGATTGTTGCGGCAGGCATCGAACACCAGGATGGCGGTGCGCACCTTCTTGTTCTGCAGCCGTTCGATGACGCGGTCCGCGAGGACAGAGGCGTCGCGCACCAGTTCTTCCTGGCCCTCGGTCGCGGCCGGCACGTCGGTCGGCAGCAGGAAGTTCTGGCCGGCGATTTCAAACCCGTGGCCGGCATAGAAGAAGAACGCGGTATCGCCGGCCTCGACCGCCTTGTCGAACGCCAGCAGCGTTTCGCTGAAGGACTGCCGGGTCTGGTTTTCCGCCACCATCACGGAAAAGCCGAGCTGCTTTAAGGTATCGCCCATGGTGCGGGCGTCGTTCACCGCCTTCTGCAGTTTTGGAACGTTCTTGTAATCGTTGTTGCCGATGACCAGCGCGACGCGCTTTTCGGCATGCGCCGGGGCGGTGAACGCCAGCAACGACGCCGCGAAACCGACCGCCAGGACGGCCCAGAACGATAACCAGTTCCTCATCCGTATTCCCCACCTTGCGCCACGTCATCAGCGAGGTCGCGCCAACCATTGGCTTGGTCGGCAAGGGCGCGCCACCGGTTCAATCCAGCGCCAGCACCGATTTGCGCCACCCGCACGTGTACGGAAGTGAGCACAATCGCGAGAAGCGACGACCGATCGCCAACATCGCCAGCAGCCGACGATGCCGCAGGCAGTCTGATCTGCGATGCGAGGTGATGGCAACCAGCCGCGGGCCGACCGCGGGAGCATCCGCGGGCATCGAGGCGGGCTCTTAAAACACGGCCTTTCCGGTCGCCCTAAGCGGCATTTGTGCAAAAACATTAAGCTTTTTCAACGCTTGGCGCCCCTGCTCCATTGACTTTGCCCAATTCGCCCCTATCTTCCGGTTCGACGCGGCCCGGTATCGAAACGCGATATCTTGATTAAGCCGCCTGTCTGCGTATCCGAAAATCCCGAGCAAATTTGCGTGCCGTTCCGGGGTTGAGCGCGACAGTTATTTCCGGGATTCCAAGCGGCGGTTTCTACCAGAGGCTCAATGTCTTTTTCTCATCTCGGCTTGTCCGACAAGGTGCTCGCCGCCGTCGCGGCCACCGGCTACACGACCCCTACCCCCATTCAGGAACAGGCGATTCCCCATGTTCTGGCCCGCCGAGACGTTCTCGGCATCGCCCAGACCGGCACCGGCAAGACCGCTGCCTTCGTCCTCCCGATGCTCACTTTGCTGGAAAAGGGCCGCGCCCGGGCTCGAATGCCCCGCACCCTGATCCTGGAACCGACCCGCGAACTCGCCGCACAGGTCAAGGAACAGTTCGATAAATACGGCGCCGGCCAGAAACTCAACGTCGCCCTCCTGATTGGCGGCGTCTCGTTCGGCGACCAGGACATCAAGCTGACGCGCGGCGTCGACGTCCTGATCGCAACCCCCGGCCGGCTGCTCGACCACACCGAACGCGGCGGGCTGCTGCTCACCGGCGTCGAATTGCTGGTCATCGACGAAGCCGACCGCATGCTGGACATGGGCTTCATCCCGGACATCGAGCGCATCTGCAAGATGATCCCGTTCACGCGGCAGACGCTGTTCTTCACCGCGACGATGCCGCCCGAAATCGCCCGCATCACCGAAACCTTCCTGCACAATCCAGTCAAAATCGAAGTTTCGAGGCCAGCGACGACAGCCGTCGGCGTGTCGCAGTTTCAGGTCCCGGTCGGCCGCGAGCCGCACGAAAAGCGCGAACTGCTGCGCCGCCTGTTGCGCGAGGCCAAGGATCTCAACAACGCGATCATCTTCTGCAACCGCAAGCGCGAAGTCGCCCTGCTGCACAAGTCGCTGCAGAAGCATGGCTTCAGCGTCGGCGCCCTGCACGGCGACATGGATCAGTCGGCGCGCACCGCCGCACTCGACCAATTCCGCAAGGGCGAAATTCCGCTGCTGGTCGCTTCCGATGTCGCCGCCCGCGGCCTCGATATTCCCACCACCAGCCACGTCTTCAACTTCGACGTCCCGCATCATGCCGACGATTACGTCCATCGCATCGGCCGCACCGGCCGCGCCGGACGCGCCGGCACCGCGATCTCCATCGTCACCCCGCTCGATCAGAAATCCATGATCGCGATCGAAAAGCTGATCGGACAAACCATTCCCCGCGTCGAAGGTCACGCCGAGAGTTCGGCGATCGACGGCCCAGAGGCATCATCCGGCGGCGAAACCGAATCGCCACGGCATCAGCGTGGACGCGAAGGCTCGCACGACGGAGCAAAAGAAGGATCACGTGAGGGTTCGCGCGGCGGCCGCAAGCCGCGGCGGGAACGCGAGCCCCGGCGCGCCGCCACCGGCGGCCGCCATTCCGGCCCGAAGCCGCAGGCGCCGGCCGCGGCGTTCACTCCGCCGGTCGCGCCCGCGCCCTCGCGCACGCCCTCGATCGGCCGCGCCGAGGCGCCGCAGGCGCCGCGCGACGCTGCTTCCGAGCCCGCCGATCACTCGCATCTGCCGGCATTCCTGTTGCGCCCCGTTCGCGCCCGGGTTTGAACTTCCGTTAAACAGCGGTTGGAACTCGTTTACCGGTCGTTCATTCTCCTCCCTTAACTTGGCGGCGATAATGATGAAATTATTGCTGCACTGAGCGGGCAGTTCTGTCCGCTGTTTTGGGGACGTGATCTGTGATCAATGTGCTGGACGACCACGAACGCACATTGGCCTTCGCCGAAGTCGCGTTGGGCCAGATCAAGTCGCTCCGGCAGACCGCCATCCCCCGCAATTACGAAATCTGGTACGTCTACGCGACCGGATACAATTCACCGCTCAACAAGATCATCAACGAGACGCTGGCGCGCAACGGGAAGTTGACGGAGGCCGATCTCGAACAGATCTACGAGACCTATTTGTCGCAGATCAAGACCAGCGAGCGCATCGACAAGGTCGGCGCGCGGGTGATCGGCGAAATCGACGATGTGATGGCGCTGATCAACGAAGCGCTTGGAATGTCGGCGAGTTACGACGCCAGCCTGACCGGCGCGGCGCAAGAACTTGCCGACGCCAAGACCGGCGATCAGGTCAAGTCGGTTGTCGAGACGCTGGTGAAATCCACCCGCGCGATGCGCGATACCAACAAGGCGCTGGAAGACCGGCTGTCGCTGTCAAAGACCGAGATCAGCAACCTGCAACACAGCCTCGAGGCCATCCGGACCGAAAGCCTGACCGATCCGCTCACCGGACTCGGCAACCGCAAGTATTTCGACCGCTCGATCGATGACGCCGTGCAGAACGCGCTCGCCAACGGCGAGCCGCTGTCGCTCCTGATGTTCGACATCGACCACTTCAAATCGTTCAACGACTCCTACGGCCATCTCACCGGCGATCAGGTACTGCGGCTGGTCGGCATGTCGCTGAAGCAGACCATCAAGGGCCAGGACATCACCGCCCGCTACGGCGGCGAGGAATTCGCGGTCGTGCTGCCCAACACCGCGCTGCGCCAGGCGCTGACGGTCGCCGATCACATCCGCCGCGCCGTGATGTCGAAGGAATTGAAGAAGAAGTCCACCGGCGAAATTCTCGGCCGCGTCACCATCTCGGTCGGCGTTTCCATGCTGAAGCCGGACGACGATACGGACTCGCTGATCGAGCGCGCCGACGCCTGCCTCTACGCCGCCAAGCGCAACGGCCGCAACCGCGTCATCTGCGAAGTCGACCCGGAATACGCCGCCGAGAGCCGCAGCCAGGTCGCCTGATATCGTGGACGGGCAAAGGCGC
>NZ_JADGRI010000140.1 GCF_017881085.1 Bradyrhizobium sp. | reverse complement strand
GCAACACTGCCTGAATTGATTTATCTAAAAACTGGGGCGGCCAATCCTAAATTGGGTTCGTTCTGGCAAAAAGCACGTCGCGCCCTATCTCGCATTTGGGTCTCCTCTCGCAAGCTATTCCATTGTTCCTGCACCACCTCCTCGTCTGCTGGTCGGAGCATAAAGCTTATGCGACGCGCGTCGGCGTTTGGTGAGAGAATAACGCTCGTAGCGGTCCAGCGCTACCATGCGACGCAATTCCTGCGTGTTGTTATAGCTAAGCTCAAACTTCGCCATCAATTCTGCGCGCGTCGAACGGATCCGCAGCAGCTCAAGTTGAGCCCGCGCAAACTCGGCGGCCGAGACCAACTGCTCTTCACCAGCGCCATCTCCCGTTACCGTTTGAGCAATGGCCTCAATCTTGGTTGAACTATCGGGACCGAGTGACAAGGGACAGGACAGACCGTGGCGGTACGCGTTGCGGCTCGATACCATCTTGCCGATAGCGCTCTTGGGACCTGTGCTCCACTTGGCATTGGCGCGGTTGGCAGCAATCTGCTTTTCGGTGGCCATGGGTTACCTACGCGACGTCTTTTTTGGCGGCGGCCGAATTGTCATTGACACGAGCCGGTTCGCGTTGACGGTCTGCTGCAGCCTTTCGCTTTTCAGTTTTCCGCAACTGTCGTTCGTGATCTTTGAGCAGCCCCTTGTATGTTGTCGCGCGGTTATCGGCCAAGCGATCGAACATTCTAAATTCGCCGCTCATTGCAATTGCCTGGCCCAAAATCCTTTCAGCCGTGATGCCAAGTTCGGCCGCGATTTCTTTGGCAAGCGTTTGTTTTTCTGGTTTGCCGAAGTAGTAGTCGTGCGCCATCAACTCTGCGCTGCGCGCAATACCAGCACACGCCGGCTGCAGCAAATATTGCAAAGCCGTAACGAATGCAGACTCAATCATTTGGAACCCGAGACGCTTGAACCGGTGGCCCTCCCAAATGCCGTCCGTGACCTCTTGAACCCTCAATTGAGAGAAAACATCATCGTTAGCGTTAAGCTGGGCCGCCACATGCGCCCGCAATAAATCGTACTTCTCTCGGCTTTCACCTTTCAATAAAGCCGGCTCCCCGAAAATCAGCGAAAAATCGGTTTTGCGCTCAGTTGTCATGACCAAATCCTCCTGTTGAAAACGAGTGAGAATTATCACTCCGATCGAGATCGACTACAAGTCGTTATATTGTAAAAATGCACTCCCTGAGTGCAATAATTCGCTTTCAACCTTGGGCCTGCGGAGTTACCCAACCCGAGCCGGTTTGGAGGTAACCATGCAGTATCTCGATGAAGCGCTGAAACTGGATGTCCGTTCATTGATGGCCGTGGCCATGAAAACGGGCAAGCAAAGCGCCTATTCAATCACACTAAGTTGCCCAACCGGCCAAGTGATCTGTCGCGACCTGCGCAGTAGTCCAGACCGGGTCGCTACCGTGTCCATCACAGTGAATTGGCCGACGAAAACCGGTGATCCGGTCTCTGGCGGTATTTTCCTAACCTTTCGCGGGTGGGCCGATCGCGCGACGGAACAGACGCTCTATCTCAGCGGCACGCCCGCTAAAGTCGGCGGCTGGTTGTGGCGGGCCACCTGTCCCGAAACGAGGCAATCGGTCCAGGCGCTTTATCTGGCGCCTGACGGCGACCGCTTTCTATCGCGCGACGCGACCGGCCTGAAATATCGGCGCGCCGACCCCGGAGCTGCTCGCTACCTGCGCCGCTGTTTCAAGCTCGCGCAAAAACTCAAAACCGATCATTTCGGACCGGGAATCGGAAAACCGCGCGGTATGAGTGACCGGACATTCGACAAGCTCGAATGGCAGTTGAAAAAAGAACACATCCGCTATCTCTGCGCCATTTTGAAAAAAACCGATCCCGAATTTCACGACGAGGATCCGGTGGCACCAAAACGTCCGCCTCTATCAGCCCTTCGTCGTGCCCCCCGTGTCAATTGCTCGAATTATTCTCGCGATAAATCAGGCGCCATTAAACTTGGAGCAAGGCTCGAAACGAAATTCGGAACATGGACTCGCGATCACAAGTAGCTCGCATAACCGATCACTTTGGAGCGGTACACTGGAGAGTAAAATGAGACCAGCTACTCAGCCGAACAAAATTGAGCGCCGTTCTTTCATCGGTGGCTCCGACGCCCGGATGATCATGGGCAGCGATGAGGCGATGTTGGTCCGTCTGTGGCGGGAGAAGCGCGGCGAGGTCGAGCCGGAGGATCTTTCCGATAATCTGATCGTCCAGCTTGGTACGGTTACAGAGGACCTCAATCGGCGCTGGTTTGAACGCAACTCCGGGCACGTCATCAAGGACGTGCAGCGACGGGTCCAGCATCCGGTCCTTGAATGGATGGCAGCGACGCTAGACGGCCTGGTGGATCCCGGTGGCGCGGTGTTCGAGGCCAAGTTCATGCTGCCCTGGACGTTCTCGGAAGAAGCCGCCGCCGAAAAGCACATGGCGCAGCTACAGCACAATATGTGGGTGGCAAACGCCCGGTCAGCGGTGTTGTCGATTATCACTGGCGGCGGCAAGTGGGTCGAGATGTCGGTTCATGCTGATCCGCTGTACCAACACCTGCTGCTCACCGCGGAGAAGAACTTCTGGCGCTGCGTGATGAGCGGCGAAGAACCCCGGCTGTTCGGGGTCGAGCCGCCACGACCGCGGCTGGAGGCGGTCCGCATCGTCGATATGAGTGGCTCCAATTCGTGGGCAGAGTTCGCAGCCACCTTCCGCCGGACCCGGCCGGCCTATCAAGAGCATGAAAGCGCCAAGGCCGACATCAAAAAACTGGTACCGGAGGATGCCAAGGAGGCCATTGGGCATGGCCTGCGGGCTAAACGCTCCAAGTCTGGAGCGATCAGCTTTGAGCTGATGGATGTGGAGGTGGCCGATGCACCGCTCCAGTGACACCATCGGCGCCATTGCCGCGGCGCTGGCCAAGGCCCAGGGCGAACTCGCTAACCCCGAAAAGTCCCTGAGTGCGACCATCCGCTCGCCGTTTCCACGCGAGGGAGACAGGACCTTCCGCTATGCCTCGCTGGCTAGCGGGCTTGATCTCGTCCGCAAAAGTCTGGGCCAGCATGAGATCGCCACGATCCAGACGACCGCCATCGATCAGGACAGTGGCCAGATCAGACTGACGACGCTTCTAGCGCATGCCTCTGGCGAATGGATATCCTCGGACTGGCCGGTCTGCGCCGTCAGCGAGACCGCTACCCCGCACCGGATGGGAGCGGCGCTAACCTATGCCCGACGCTATGCGCTGTTTGCCCTGGTCGGCATCGCCGGTGAGGACGATCTCGATGTCCCCGACCTCCTCACGGAGCCATCGCCTGTGATGCGCTCTGGTCCAAACCAACCTCCTCAGATCAGCCGCAACCCGTCCAACGACTCCATCCACAAACCCCGGCACCCAAAGCCGGTCCTTGGAACTGAACCTTCAGCAACATTGCGCGATCAGTTGGTCTCCGAGATTCAAGGCCTCAAAGACGGCGACGATCTTGCGCTGTGGGCGCATCGGCGACTGCCTGCGAAGAACACGCTCACAGCGGGCGACGCCCTTACGGTCGAGGCGGCCTATCAAGCGATCCTGAACGTAGCAAATCGCGATGTCAAAGTTCAGCCCAAGGTTCTAGGTCCGTCGTCGGAACCGACATCGACCAGCTCAGAAAACGGAGCGGCGGTCGCTATTGGTTCGGCGGTTGACGGTCAACAGCCGCCGACGGCTAGAACAGTCTTTCCCTTACGCAAACTAGTCCGGCGGAGAAACAAGGCCCATCTCGCTTTCGTCGCAGCCCAACCTTGCCTGATTTGCCAACGCTCACCCTGCGATTCGCATCATCTGAAGTTTGCGCAACCCCGAACACTAGGCCGAAAGGTCAGCGACGAATTCACCGTGCCATTGTGCCGGGATCACCATCGGGACCTGCACCGCTATGGAAACGAAACCGCGTGGTGGGCCAACGTTCAAATTGCCCCGATCGAGGTGGCAAGGGATCTCTGGCAGACCACGTTGCTTCAGCCAAATACTTCGATCGCAAAGGACGGCGTTGGCGAAATGGCGATGACGCTAAAGTTATAACCATTCGTTCTGCATTTGTCCTTCCATCACTAGGCCGAAACGCCATCTTTTTGGCACCACCAACGCTCGCCAAAAAACCGCGGCCAGGAGTTAACGACCATGGTCGACCAGACTGACAACCGATCCAATTCACCTTCCCGGCTAAAGATGCCCGCGGAGCTACAGGCGTTTTCAGAGCCGTGCGACCTGCTCCCAGGCGAAAGCCGAAGCGACTTTGAAGCAATCCGCCAAATGATGGTCGAGAACGTCCAGCCCGAAACCAATCTTGAATGGTTGTGGACCCTTGATCTCATCGAATTGTCCTGGGAGATCCTGCGTTATCGTGGCCTCAAGCAGCGTGTTCTGGCGGAGTACCGCCACTGCGCGATCAGAGCGATCCTACTGCGACTAGACGGCGAAGGGATGTCAGCCGAACAATTCCCCCACCTGGAATTTCAAGTCGGGCGGGTCGTTGCAGAATGGCGCAATGATGCAGATGCCGCGGTCGAAATCGAGGCAAGACTGCGACAACACGGCTTCGATGATACCGTCGTGAATGCGGAAGCATTTTACCAGGCACAAGGATCATTTTCAATGTTCGATGATCTCATGCACGCGGCGCAAAACCGACGCATGGTATTGCTTCGGGAAATCAGCATCCGACGCGAGTTTGCAAAACGCGCTAGGAGGTCGTCAGACGCTGTAATTGATGGAAAGTTTGAGCGCGTTTCCAAAGCCGGTCTGACTGATGTTCGCAAACAAGCCTTTTGAAAGCTATTCTGCTGGATCGCGACGGACGAGACCCGCAATCGTAAATAGCGGAAGTGCATCAGGCTTGAAACAAGACGGCATATCGACCGGCCGGCCGTTTCAGACAGGATCTGGCGGCGCCACCCAAACCGTCATTGCGCAAGATGTCTCGCTGAGCGATTGTGAATTCGCTTTTGCTGTCGAGTGGCGTCCGTCGCATAGTCTGAAAGTGCTTGACTCCGAACGGCCGATTAGAGAAGCGGACATATGGCGGGAACGGTCGGTCCAATTCTATCAGGGCCACTGACCCTTTGATCCAGATCATTGCGCTCAGCAAGTAACCTCTGCTGTTGTCCTCGCCACTCCAGAGTTTATCTCGTGCATATCGGTCAAGGATCGCCGCCGTACACCGACTTCTGTCGATGCGGCGCTTGCCGCAGTAGTCAAAAGGGTCTTGTAGCACTGCTGGCTCTGCGTGCTGATTGTTGCATTGCAACCATAGTCTACCAATCTCGTTATGCCCGCGCACGACTGTTTTAGTTGAAAACAAACAAGGAGAGCGTCATGCAAAAGCGAAGCGCGTCCTCGCCCTTTCATGCTGAAAGCCTAATTTTCGAATCAACTTTCGGCTCGGCGAAAGGTTGTTGGCCGGTTCAGTTCCGCGGGCGGCGCCGCTTCTCTCTTCAGAGAATGCCGAGACCAGCGGTGCAACCAAGTTGCTCATGAGTCATCAGGTGTGGCTGGGCCTTGATTAACGACAAAAAAACGTCCGAGGAGGAGATAATCATGCCCATCGATTCGATTTTGTTTTCAGTCGTCCTAGTCGCCGTATTGGCCTTTGTAGCAACGCTACTCTTGGCGGACTTCCAGTCCCGATCACTGTAGCAGCTTGATCGCTGCGCGGTCTGGTTAAGTTCACGGCTTTTTTTTACCATTGGGTCCGCTGCTTCATCGGGGCGGGCGCCGAGGCGGAGAATGGCGAGGATCAACGGTGATGAGAAAGCTTCTTTGCAAATCGGGCATTGGAATCGGTCTTGCGCTGGTTTCCTCTGCGGCACTTGCTGCCACTCAGGAAGAGCTGCTGGGGGCGCTTTTGGGCCAAATTCAAATGTATGTGCTCATTGCATTCGTGATCGTCGTTATCGCCGGCGTTTACTTCATGAGGTCACGAGACAAGCGTCAGACGCCATTGAATGAAATATTCAAGGGGAGCAGGACGATTCACTCAGTTGGGCCTAACGCCTCAATCACCGAGTGTGTGCGTTTAATGACCGCTAGCAAAATCGGCGCTCTGATGGTCATGGATGATGGTCGGCTGATAGGCATTTTCACAGAGCGGGACGCGCTGAACAAGGTGTTGGCTAGCAACCTTGATCCACGCAACACGAAAGTGTCCGAGGTGATGACGAAAGACCCATATTGCATTAGTCCGGCGACGACAGTCAGCGACGCGATGCAATTGATCACCGAGCGGCGATTCCGGCACTTGCCGATTGTGGACAACGGCAAGGTGCTTGCCGTTGTATCGAGCGGCGATCTGACCCGCTGGCTGGTACAGGACCAGTTAGGAGAGGTTCAAGAGCTCGTCAACTTTGCCGCCCGGTAAGGACAATCGTGCGGTGCGCTAATGGCATGTTTGCGTGATACAAAAATGTCGGTTGAACGTCCGCTTACGGCGTAGCGCCGGTCGTGCTCCCGACTTAGATCTGACTGCGAGGCGTTCAGCCAAAACAGGGATATGATCGAACCGCGCCATCCGAATAGCGCCGTTTGATTTAAGTCAAAGACGCTGCTGCGCGGATGATTTCACTAGAGAGGTTGTAGCTGAGGAGCTTCCGAGCCATTTTCGATGCAAAATGCGGACGCTTTTGGGTTGTTTTTCCATACCCAGAAGCGTCCGCTTTCGTTTCCTTGAACCGATCTAATGTGCGAGATTTACGCAAACGACGACGCTTCGTGGCGTTTGAGCCAAGGGAGATTTGGTATGAAGACGATCACCGCGCTAATCGCGCTGGCTGTCGGAATTGCGCTGGCGACGCCTGTCTTGGCGGAGGATGACCAGACCAGCGGAAACTATTGGCTACACGAGTGCAAGAAAGACCCTAAGCAGCTGGCACAATCGAGTGGGTCTTTCCAATATGGGTGGTGCTTTGGGGTCGTTTATGGTCTCAGCATACATCCGCTAATCTGCGTTCCCACTCAAGTTCCCGTTGTGCAGGAGATGGACGTCGTATTGAAGTACCTCGATGTTCATCCTGAAACGCGTCACAAGTCATTTAGGCTTCTGGCGCTGGAAGCTCTCAAAGAGGCTTTCCCCTGTGCGGATGGTGAGAAAAGCAAATGATCATGAGCTATCGCTTAGCGAGACGCTGAGGGAAGCAATTCTGAACCCGCTGAATGCGGTTAGCCAAGCACAAAAATCTCGGCACCTTGCGTGTGCAATTCCTTATGGGATCGGTCCAATTGCACAAACCAGGGAACCGACGCGTGGTCGAGTTACTGCTCTTGAGTTGCTGGTGTGGCAGTCCTTCTAAATCTGGGACTCGACGCTACAGGAGATACGAACGTCCCCATCCACAGCTTCGTCGTGCGTGAGACGATTTTTTAACGGCCTTCATTCGATATACCGGGTCGAGACCCAGAGCATCCAGGACGTCGCGATAGGATCAATAGCCTTTCTCCCCCCAAGCGACTTCATCTCCGAATCGATCTCCGAATCGATGGTTGTCCCGTGCTGAGTTCGACAAAAGCGGGACGGTGAACTCATCGCTGACCTTGCGCCCCATCGCCCGGGGCTGGGCGAACCGCAGATGGTGGGCGTCAGCGGTGCTTCTGCCGCATTTGCATATCATTCCCGCTTGCACGTCGCCGCAATGCTGCAATTCGGCCCCGCGCGATTGATTTCGCTCAAGCGCGAGGAGCGCATTTTCGGCGAAAAGCAGCGTAAGCTGCATCAGCACGGATCAAGCAATGTCATTTGAACGCATCCTGCGGTGGGCCCTCGTCTCGATCGCGGTTACCGGGTTGGCTGCCGGTATTGCCGCCCACGCCGTCGGCCGGCAGGACCTCGCCGATCTCTGCTGGTGGTTCGCGACCGCGCCTGTGGTGGCGGGACTGGCGGTCTCGATCGTCCGGGATTTCATGGCCGGTCGGTTGGGCGTCGATGCGATCGCGCTGGTGTCGATGAGCGCTGCACTCGCGCTCGGCCAGCCGCTCGCCGGCGCGGTCGTCGCGCTGATGTATTCGGGCGGCAACGTGCTTGAGGATATTGCTGTTGCACGCGCCGAGCATGATCTGCGCTCACTGGTCGACCGCGCGCCGCGCGAGGCGCATCGTCTCATCGATGATCACATCGAGGAGGTGCCGATATCAGATGTCGCCGTCGGCGACCGGCTTCTGGTGCGGGCGGGCGAAATCATTCCGGTCGACGGTGTCCTCGGCTCGAGCGCGGCAACGATCGACGAGTCGGCGCTGACCGGCGAACCGATCCCGGTGGTCAAGACGCGCGGCGCCGCCATTCTTTCGGGCTCCTTGAACGCCGGCGAGACCTTTGAACTGGCGGTGTCGGCGGCGGCGGGCGAAAGCACCTATGCGGGCATCGTGCGACTGGTGACCGCGGCGCAGACCGCGAAGGCGCCGTTCGTGCGGCTCGCCGACCGTTATGCGCTGATCTTCCTGCCGGTGACGCTGGTGCTCGCCTTTGTCGCCTGGCTGATCTCGGGCGATCTGATCCGCTCGCTCGCCGTGCTGGTCGCGGCGACGCCTTGCCCGCTGATCCTGGCAGCCCCCGTCGCCTTTATCGCCGGGGTCGCGCAGGCGGCGCGGCGCGGCATCCTGGTCAAGGGCGGCGGGCCACTGGAGGCGCTGGCGCGCGCCCACACCGTGCTGTTCGACAAGACGGGGACGCTGACGGTCGGCGGCGCGCGGCTGCTCTCGGTCGAGGTCGCACCCGGAGAATCGGCGGAGGAAGTGCTGATGTTGGGTGCTTCGCTCGAGCAGGCGTCGCATCACGTGCTCGCCCACGCCATCGTCGAGGCCGGGATCGCGCGCGGCCTTACCCTCAAGGTGCCCGAGCAGGTCAGGGAATCCATGGGGTCCGGGCTGCACGGCGTGATCGATGGGCGCAAGGTAGCCGCCGGCTCGCGCGACATGATCTATGCCGGCGGCCCCGCCGGCGAATGGGCGTCGCGGGCGATCCGGCGCGCCTCGTGGCGGTCGGCTCTGATCGTGTTCGTCGCGGTGGAAGGACGGCCGATCGGCGCACTTCTGCTCGCTGACGAGCTTCGTTCCGACACGCCGAGGGCAATCCGCCTGCTGCGCGATGCGGGCATCGCCCGCATGGTCATGGTCACCGGCGACCGAGCTGCCGCCGCGCATGCGATCGGCGCCGCGCTCGATCTCGATTCGGTGCTAGCCGACCGCGTGCCTTCCGACAAGGTCGATGCCGTGCGCTCCGAGCAGCGGCTGCACCCGACCATCATGGTCGGCGACGGCATCAACGATGCGCCGGCGCTGGCTTGCGCCGATGTCGGCATTGCGCTCGGCGCCCGCGGAGCCAGCGCCTCGTCGGAAGCCGCCGACGTGGTGATCCTGGCCGATCGCCTCGATCGGGTCGGCGAGGCGATCCTGATCGCGCAGCGGGCGCGGCGGATCGCGGTCGAAAGCATTGTCGCAGGGATGGGGCTCTCGATCCTGGCGATGCTGGCGGCCAGCCTCGGCTGGCTGCTGCCGGTGCCGGCGGCGATCGTTCAGGAGGTGATCGATGTGGCCGTGATCCTAAACGCGCTGCGCGCCTTGACGCCCGGCTTCGGCCATGCCGGCCGGCGCATGACGGCTGCGGATGGGCGCGAACTGCATCGTGACCATCTGGCGCTGATCGGTGATCTCGACCGGCTGCGAGGAATCGTCGACGCGCTCGACGACGCCGCCGGCGAAAGCGGCGCCGCGCTGATCGCGGAGGCCAACCGGCTGGTGCAGGAGCAGGTGGTCGTGCACGAGCGCGACGATGAAGGCAGCGTCTATCCGCGGCTCGCCAGGATTCTGCGGGAAAGCCACAGCCTTTCCGCCATGAGCCGGGCGCATCGCGAGATCCTGCATCTCGCCCGCCTGCTCGCCCGCGTGGTCGAGGATTTGCCGACCGAGAAGGTCGACCGCTACCTGCTTCGCGACGCCCAGCGGATCATCGAGGCGATCGAGACCCTGGTGCGCATGCATACCGCGCAGGAAGAAGACATCTATGAAGCCGTGGCGGAGCGAACGGCGGCGTGAAAACGCCGGTGCGGTTCAGACCGCAACCGAATGCCGCGCGGTGGAATCGCGCAGGTAGGTGTCGAACACGGAAGCGACGATGCGCGCCAGCGGCAGGCCTTCGGCAGCAAGCGCCAGCTTTCCGCCTTCATAGGTCAGAAGCCCGTCTTGCTGCATCTGCAGCAATTCGGGAATCTCCTCGGCATACCAGGCTTCCGCAAGGCCCAGGTCGCGTCCGGCCGCGGCAAGGTCGACCTTTCCGTCGCACATGATTCGCTCGATCACGAGGCTGCGAAGCTGGTCTTGTCCGGTCAGCGCGTGGCCGCGGGCGATCGGCAATTTTCCCGCCGCCACGGCGCGCGACCATGCTCCGGTTTCGCTGGCGTTCTGGACGTAGCCTTGCGGCGTGCGGCCGATCGAGGTCGCCCCGATCCCGATCAGCGTCCGGGCGGCGTCGCTGGTATAGCCCTGAAAGTTGCGATGCAGGCGTCCCTCGGCTGCGGCGATGGCGAGGCTGTCTTGCGGCCGCGCGAAATGATCGATGCCGATCGGGATATAGCCGTTGTTGACCAGCGTTGCGGCAGCCGCTCTGGCCTGCTCGGCGCGCTCGGGCGCGGTGGGGAGGCTCTCGTCGGCGATCATGCGCTGATTCTTGGCGACCCACGGCACATGCGCGTAGCCAAACAGCGCGATGCGGTCGGGCTGCATCGCGACGCATTGCTCGACGGTCCGGCAAAGCGCCTCGGCCGTTTGATGCGGTAGCCCGTAGATGAGGTCGAAATTGACGTTCGGCACGCCGCTGGCGCGAAGTCCCGAAATCGCGCGCTCGACCATTTCGGGCGGCTGGATCCGGTTGATCGCGGCCTGCACCTTCGGGTCGAATTCCTGCACGCCGAAACTGGCGCGGTTGAAGCCCAGCGCCCCGATCTGCTGGATCATCGTATCGGCGAGCGTGCGCGGATCGCTCTCGATCGCGATTTCGGCGCCGGGTGTTAGCTGGAAGCGTTCGCCAAGGCGCGCCATCACGGCGGCAAGGTCCTCGGGCTCGAGCACCGTCGGGGTGCCGCCGCCGAAATGCAGGTGCGACACCGGCATCGGAGCGGGTAGCGCGTCGGCGACTAGGTCGATTTCGCAAAGCAGGTGCTGGACATAGGTGGCGACCGGCGAATAACGCGCCGCCAGCTTCATGTTGCAGCCGCAATACCAGCACTGCTGTTTGCAGAAGGGCACGTGCAGATAGAGCGAGATCGGCTCGTTGGGATCGAGCCCGCCGAGCCATTCTCGATAGTCGCTTGCTGCAAAATGCGCCGAGAAATGCGGCGCGGTGGGATAGCTGGTGTACCGGGGAACGTTGACTTTGCCGTATTTTTCGAAGGCGGAAGGCATCGCAATTTCTTTCAAATCGGCTGCCAGCCGCGCTCGAATGCCTGGCCCGCCAGATGTTCGCTTCAGTTACACACCTCAGTTGTTCTTGGCGCCTTCGCGAATCCATGCCCGGATGGCGTCGCGATCGCAGGTCGACAGCTTCTTCTTGCCCAGCGGCATGTGGGTTTCCGGAGCTCCGCGCCAGTCCAATAGCCACATCAGATTGCTGCTTTCGGGGTCGCCCGGGATCACCATCTTGCCGGACTTGGTGCCCTTCATGACGCCTTCATAGGAACTCAGATCAAGTCCGCTCTTTTCGTTGCCCTGGCCGCCGGGCTGGTGGCAGCTGAAACAATGTCCGACGAGGATCGGCATCACGTCGTCGGCAAAACTGGTCTTTGCCGTGGCGGCGCACAGCTGATCCGACGAGTTTATGATTTCCTCGCCGATGGTGCCTCCGATCGCCAGAAAGATCGCTCCGCCCAGAACTAACAGTCGCCGCCGCATGTGAATGTCCTTCTTTTCCCTTGGTATTCCGCCCAGCCTGGACGATCATACGAGCAAAGTCACGATAGCCGTACAGATGCGTCCGAGATTGACGCAAGTCAATAATAACTCCGGGCCGGACCGGCCGGGAAGCTATTCGGTATGGTAAAGGTCCGCGGCGGGCGGCCCCGGGGATACGAAATCGGCGGGTTAAAGATTGGGGATGTTAGGGAGCACGCAAAGAATTGGCGCCGAGCCGGTTTCCTGGCGCGACGAGGCCCCGTGTTGAAGGAAAAGCCATCTCTTCGATTCGTCCCGGCCGCATGAAATTTTTACGAGCGTTCTTGACGTAGCTCAATGAAGATCAGGAATGAAATTCATAAAAAAGGTTCTACATTGGAAATGGATTCCGTCGATGGTTGACTTCCGAGATGGCGTCACTTGGAAATTGTTCGAGGCCAATCGCTTGACCGAGCCGCTTATCTGGTACGTTTCCTACCGCTCGAACATTTCGCCGAAGCGCGACGACGGAGAGCGCAAGTTGACGCGCGCGACTCGCAAATTCAAGGATGAGGCCGAAGCGCGCCAATTTGCCGAGCAAATCATCGAAAAGGGCTGGAGCGCGATTGCCGGGACCCTGAATCCCCATACGCCGAAGAAAACCATCGCTTCCACGCAGATTCTCGATTGGATCGCCGGCAAGCACTGAAAGAATC
>NZ_JADGRI010000385.1 GCF_017881085.1 Bradyrhizobium sp. | reverse complement strand
GCCCTTGGTCAGGCCGTAAACGCCGTTGTTCTCGACGATATAGGTCATGTTGACGCCGCGCCGGATCGAATGCGCGAACTGGCCGAAGCCGATCGAGGCGGAATCGCCGTCGCCGGAGACGCCGAGATAGATCAGCTCGCGGTTGGCGAGGTTGGCGCCGGTCAGCACCGACGGCATGCGGCCGTGGACCGAATTGAAGCCGTGCGAATTGCCGAGGAAATAGTCCGGGGTCTTCGACGAGCAGCCGATGCCGGAAATCTTGGCGACGCGATGCGGCTCGATCGACAGCTCGAAGCAGGCCTCGATGATCGAGGCCGTGATCGAATCGTGGCCGCAGCCGGCGCACAGCGTCGAGATCTTGCCCTCGTAGTCGCGGTGGGTAAAGCCGAGATCGTTCTTGGGCAGGCCGGGATGATGGAATTTCGGCTTGGCGATATAGGTCATGACTTCACCTTGCGAAGCGGGGTCAGTTTGAGCTGGTCCTGGTGGTCGCCGATGGCGCCGGCGATGAAGCGCGCGGTGATCGGCGTGCCGTCGTAGTGCAGGATCGGAACCAGCCGCACGGGATCGATGCCGTTTTCGTTGACGATCAGCGAGCGAAGCTGTGCGTCGCGGTTTTGCTCGACCACGTAAACAAAATCGTGGTCGGCGATGAAGCTCGCCACGCTGGAATGGAACGGGAAGGCGCGGATGCGCAGGCGGTCGAGCTGGTGGCCGCGCGCTTCCAGAAGTCCGATCGCCTCATCCATCGCCGGCGAGGTCGAGCCGAAATAGATCACGCCGTATTTGGTCGGCTTGGCGGCGTTGGCCTGCAGCGGCCGCGGCACCATGTCCTGGGCGGTCTCGAATTTGCGCACCAGCCGCTGCATGTTGTCGGCATACACCGAGCCTTCCTCGGAATAGCGCGCGTAGCGGTCGCGCGAGGTGCCGCGGGTGAAGTAGGAGCCCTTGGTCGGATGGGTGCCGGGATAGGTCCGGTAGGCGATGCCGTCGCCGTCGACGTCGAGATAGCGGCCGAAGTCGCGGCCTTCCTCCAGCATCTCCGCCGTCATCACCTTGCCGCGGTCATATTGCCGGGAGTCGTCCCAGCGCAGCGGGCGGCACAGGCGATGGTTCATGCCGATATCGAGATCGAGCATCAGGAAGATCGTGGTCTGCAGCCGTTCGGCGAGATCGAAGGCGGTGGCGGCGAATTCGAAGGCCTCGGCCGGGTCTTCCGGAAACAGCAGCACGTGCTTGGTGTCGCCATGCGAGGCATAGGCGCAGATGAAGATGTCGCATTGCTGGGTGCGGGTCGGCATGCCGGTCGAGGGACCCGCGCGCTGCACGTTCATGATCACGGCCGGGATCTCGGCGAAATAGGACAGGCCGATGAATTCCTGCATCAGCGAGATGCCGGGGCCGGAGGTCGCGGTGAAGGCGCGGGCGCCGTTCCAGGAGGCGCCGATCACGATGCCGATCGAAGCCAGTTCGTCCTCGCCCTGCACGATGGCGTATTTGGCCTTGCCGGTTTCCGGATCGTGCCGCAGTTTCTTGCAATGGCTGCCGAAGGCATCGGCCAGCGACGATGACGGCGTGATCGGGTACCAGGCGCAGACGGTGGCGCCGCCATAGACGGCGCCGAGTGCGGCCGCGCTGTTGCCCTCGATGAAGATGCGGTCGCCGACCTTGTCGGCCTTCTTGACGCGCAGGCCGATCGGGCATTTCAGGTTCTGCAGCGCCCAGTCGCGGCCGAGATGCAGCGCGTGGACGTTGGACGACAAAAGCTTTTCCTTGCCCTTGTACTGTTCGCCGATCAGCTGCTCGATCAGCTTGGGGTCCATGTCGAGCAGCGCGCACAGCGCGCCGAGATAAATGATGTTCTTGAACAGCTGGCGCTGCCGCGGCTCGGTGTAGGTCGAATTGGTGATCGCGGTCAGCGGCACGCCGATCACGGTGATGTCGGCGCGGAATTTCGACGACGGCATCGGCTTGGTCGAGTCGTAGAACAGGTAGCCGCCGGGTTCGATCGAGGCGAGGTCCTTGTCCCAGGTCTGCGGGTTCATCGCCACCATCATGTCGACGCCGCCGCGCGCGCCGAGATGGCCTTCCTCGGTCACCCGCACCTCGTACCAGGTCGGCAGGCCCTGGATGTTGGAGGGGAAGATGTTGCGTGGGCTAACCGGCACACCGTGGCGCAGGATCGAACGGGCGAACATCTCGTTGGCGCTCGCCGAGCCCGAGCCGTTGACGTTGGCGAAGCGGACGACGAAGTCGTTTACGCTGCTGATCGGCTTTTGGACGGACATGATGTACCTGCGTGGGTCATATCGATGAGGTATTTCTGCATGTCCCATGCGCCGGTGGGACACCGCTCGGCGCAAAGGCCGCAGTGCAAGCAGACGTCTTCGTCCTTCACCATCACGCGCCCGGTCTTCAGCCCGTCGGCGACATAGAGGGCCTGGTCGAGATGCGGCGAGGGCGCTTTCAGCCGGGCCCGCAGGTCGGCTTCCTCGCCATCTTGCGTGAAGGTGATGCAGTCCATCGGGCAGATATCGACGCAGGCGTCGCACTCGATGCACAAAGGCGCGGTGAATACCGTCTGGATATCGCAGTTCAGGCAGCGCTTCGCCTCGCCGAGCGCGAGCTTGAGGTCATAGCCGAGTTCGACCTCCGCGCGGATGTCCTTCAGCGCCACCACCTTGTCGCGATGCGGCACCTTGTAGCGCTTGTCCGCGGAGACGTCGTTGTCGTAGCTCCACTCGTGGATGCCCATCTTCTGCGACGAGACATGCACTTCGGGCAGTGGACGCTCGGTGATGTCTTCGCCGGAGCAAAGCTTGTGGATCGAAAGCGCCGCGTCATGGCCGTGCGCCACCGCCCAGATGATGTTCTTGGGACCGAACGCGGCGTCGCCGCCGAAGAAAACTTTCGGGTTGGTCGAGCCCATGGTTCTGGCGTCGACCTTGGGCATGTTCCACTTGTCGAATTCCACGCCGCAGTCGCGCTCGATCCAGGGAAACGCATTTTCCTGGCCGACCGCGACCAGCACGTCGTCGCAGGGAATGGTCTGGTCGGGTTCGCCGGCCGGCACAAGGCTACGGCGGCCGTTGGCGTCGTATTCGGCCTTCACCTTCTGGAAGGTAACGCCGGTGAGTTTGCCGCTGTCGTGGACGAATGCGGTCGGCACCATGAAGTTGAGGATCGGAATGTCCTCGTGAATGGCGTCCTCTTTCTCCCAAGGCGACGCCTTCATCTCCTCGAAACCGGAACGCACGATCACCTTGACGTCCTCGCCGCCAAGCCGGCGTGCGGTGCGGCAGCAGTCCATCGCGGTGTTGCCGCCGCCGAGCACGATCACGCGCTTGCCGATCTTGTCGGTGTGGCCGAACGAAACCGAGGAGAGCCAGTCGATGCCGATGCGGATATTGCCGGCAGCTTCCTTGCGGCCGGGAATATCGAGTTCGCGGCCACGCGGCGCGCCGGAGCCGATAAAGACCGCGTCGTAGTTCTCGGCGAGCAGCTTCTTCAGGCTGTCGATGCGCTGGCCGCCCTTGAACTCGATGCCGAGACCCAGGATGTAATCGGTTTCCTCGTCGATCACCGAATCCGGCAGCCGGAATTTCGGAATCTGGCTGCGCATCATGCCGCCGGCCCTGGCGTCGGCATCGAACACGGTGCAGTGATAGCCGAGCGGCGCGAGGTCGCGGGCCACGGTGAGCGATGCGGGACCGCCGCCGACGATTGCGACGCGCTTGCCGTTTTTCGCGGACGGCTGCGGCATGCGGTGCTTGACGTCATCCTTGAAATCGGCGGCCACGCGCTTCAGCCGGCAGATCGCTACCGGCGTTTCCTCGACGCGGCCGCGGCGGCATGCGGGCTCGCAGGGGCGATCGCAGGTGCGTCCGAGAATCCCCGGAAACACGTTGGATCTCCAATTGATCATGTAGGCGTCGCTATAGCGGCCTTCGGCGATCAGGCGGATATATTCGGGAACTGGCGTGTGCGCGGGACAGGCCCATTGGCAGTCGACGACTTTATGGAAGTAATCGGGTGCCGCGATATCTGTCGGTTTCATTCCTACCTTGTCCGCGCGACGACGAGAAACCGCGCGGCCTTTATCTTCTGCTGTGAACGCTCATCGCGGCGTTCTTGTGGTTCGCCAAACATATCATTGGCTTGATGAATCGGGCCATTCAATATGATCGGCGGTACACTGAAAAGCCATTTTTGCTTAACCGCCATTCACTATTGGACTGGCCCCCCGGCTTTAATGCCGCTCCGATGCATGTGGCGCTGCAACATATGCCATGGTGCGGGCTTTCTGCATTGATCTAAGACAATCAAATGTCGGATGTCGCGAGATCCCACATCAGATGATAACTGCCCGACGATACCTTTATTCCGCCTTCGAAGGCCGCCGATTCCGCGAAGCGCGCGGCCATCGCGTCGGAAATCGCGTTCACATTCGTGGCATCGATCAGGATGAACCAGTCGCCGGCACCGGGGTCGGAAACCGGGGGATCGTCGGTGAGC
>NZ_JADGRI010000384.1 GCF_017881085.1 Bradyrhizobium sp. | reverse complement strand
CGAGATCCGGCGGCGCGAGCGCACGCATCCAGCTCGCGAGAAACGCGTAGAGCTGATATTTTTCGGACGTGGTGGCGATATCGAAACGCTGCTCCTTGCGATCCATCACGAGGCTGATGCGCCGCTCCCGCGCAATCACTTCCTCGAGCGCGAGCCACCACGCCTCGCCCAGGCCGTCCGGAAACGCCGTCGGCACGTAGACGGCAAACGGAACGCCATGTTTCGAAAGCACCGGATAGCCCGATGTGATCAGATCCTTGTAGGCGCCGTCGAATGTCAGGCAGACGAATTGTCTCGGCTCGGCCAGCGTGACCGCCCTGCGGCACACCTCGTCCAGTGAGACGATATCGTATTTCCAGCGCTGCAGCGCCCGGATCGTCCGATCGAGAAATCCAGGGGTGATTTCCAGATATCTAAGCGGCTGAAAACGCGCGCTGCGCCGCGGGCGCACGCGTTCGAACCGCAGGATGACGCCGGCGCAGCCGGGCCGCCATCTCCTCAGCCATGGCACACCGCTGAAATAGGCAAACTCCAGCCGCAGGCTGTTCAGGAATCGGAGTTCGGATGGCAACGTCTGGTCCCCAGCGCCTATTCCACAAAGGCGACTACCGGTTTTGCGGACAAAATACGCGCATCTTGTGAGCGAGGCGCATTTTCTTTTGGCTCACCGGATTCCACTTGGCTGGAAGACATTCCGCCGCCGCGGCTGCCACCTGGCGCCATCCCTATTGTCATTACTCTTTGTTGACATTTCTTTGCAAAGGTCGGCAAACGCCGAAAATTGTAAACAATACCCTATGGACAGGTTTCATAATGACCATGGCTGCCGCGATCGAAAGCCGAACGGCGGAAGCGAAACCGTGGTCGAGATCAAGCCGGATCGCCAGCGTCGATATCGTCCATGACCTCGGCCAGGCGGAAACGGTCTGGCGCGGCCTCGAAGGGAAGTTTTCCACCCCGTATCAGCGCTTCGATTTTCTCGGGCCCTGGCAGCGCCAGGTCGGAGCGCGCGAGAGCCTCTCGCCCTTTATCGTCATCGCGCATGACGCCGAGCGCCGGCCGCTATTGTTGCTGCCGCTCGCACTCCACCGCAAGCACGGCATTCGTACCGCCTGCTTCATGGGCGGCAAACATGCCACCTTCAACATGGCGCTGTGGGACGGCGATTTTGCCGCCGCGGCAACGCTCCCCGACCTCGATGCGCTGCTTGCGGGAATACGCCAACGCGGCGAAGCCGACGTTCTGGCGCTCAACCAACAGCCCCGGCGCTGGCAGGACTTGCCGAACCCGATGGCGCTGCTGCCGCGGCAGCCCTCGGTCAATGATTGCCCGTTGCTCGCGATGGCGCCCGGCGCGGCGCCATCTGATCTGATCAGCAATTCCTTCCGGCGGCGCCTCAAGGGCAAGGAACGCAAGCTGCAGACGCTGGCCGGCTATCGCTATCACGTCGCGACATCGGATGTCGAAATCGAACGGCTGCTCGACTGGTTCTTCACCGTCAAACCGCTGCGGATGGCGGAACAGAAACTGCCCAACGTGTTCGGGGATCCGGGAGTGGAGGATTTCATCAGGGATGCCTGCATGACGGAGCTCGCGGGCGGCGGTCGCGCCATCGACATTCACGCGCTCGAATGCGACGACGAGGTGATCGCGATCTTTGCCGGCGTCGCCGACGGATATCGCTTTTCGATGATGTTCAACACCTACACGATGTCGGGCAGTTCGCGTTACAGCCCCGGCCTGATCCTGATGCGCAACATCATCGACACCTATGCCGGGCGCGGCTACCGCGCGCTCGATCTCGGCATCGGTTCCGACGACTACAAGAGGCTGTTCTGCAAGAACGACGAGCCGATTTTCGACAGCTTCATCCCGCTCGGCCCGCGCGGCAAGTTGGCCGCCGGCGCGATGTCAGGCCTCAACCGTGCCAAGCATCTGGTGAAACATAACCAGGCGCTGCTTCAAGTCGCGCAAAGATTGCGAAGCGCGCTGCACCGAAGTATACCTGAACCGTAGTCGCCGCCGCCTTCAGGCGGCCACCACGCGCGGAGCCGGCTCGACGGCGTCCGAGGGCTGCGCCGGCTTGCTCAGCATCGTCACCTCGGAAAAACCCACCGCCTTCAACTGATCGCACATCAGGGCGCGGGCGTCCGCGGCCATCGAGGCGTCCGGCACCACCACGACGCGCGCCTGCGTTGTCAGCAACTCCGCCGGCAGGTCGGACGCGGCGCCGGCATCCAGCAGCACGTGGTCATAGACCCGCAGCAGGGCATCGATCGCCAGCATCAACCGCGGCGACTGCAGCAACGCCCGGTCGAAGCCAGGACGTCCGGCGCACACGAGATGAACCCGCGAGAGCCGGTCCCTGGTGATCACTTGCGAAAACGACGCCTCTCCCAGCATCAATTCCGCCAGCCCCGGCGCCGCCGGATCGAACGACACGGCCGGGATCGTCGGCGTCGACGCCGACAGATCGACCACCACGACCCTTGCGTCCCGCGCGAGCAGGCGTGCCAGCGTCAGCGCCGTCAGCGTGATGCTCTCACCGGATGCGGTGCCGAGGATCGCGACCTTGCGGGCGGCTTCGCCGGCGCTGCGCAAGTCCCCGGCGAGATTTTCGATTTCGGTGAGTTCGGACGCAAACCCGGGCGCGATCTCGGCGCGTGCTTCGACTGGATTTTCCGGACGGATATCGTCGAATACCGGCTCGCGATCGGCCACCGCAACCTCCGCAGCCGCGGGAACGCGGACCGGAGCCGGAGATGAACCGAAGACGGCCACCGCGCGCGGCGCCGTCATACGCAGGAGCTCGCCTGTCGCGATCGCACCCGCGCTCAGCATCAGCGTCGCCAGCGTCGCGATCAGCACGATCGGCAGCTTCTTTGGGTAGGCCGGGGTATTGGACACGCTGGCGCGGGAAATGATGCGTCCGTCGGCCGGCGCGGCGTCGATGTTCTCGCGGGTGTTGGCCTCGCGGTATTTGGCGAGATAGGATTCCAGGAGGTCGCGCTGCGCCTTGGCTTCCCGCTCGAGCGCGCGAAGCTGGACGTCGTTGCCGTTGGTCGAGGTCGCCTGCTTCTTCAACTGCTCGAGGCTGGCGCTCAGGCCTTCGACCCGGCCGCTGGCGATGCGCGCATCATTGTCGAGCGAGCGCGAGAGCTTGCTGGCTTCGTCGCGAATCTGGCGGTCGAGATCCAAGAGCTGCGCCTTCAGCTCCTTGATGCGGGGATGATTGTCGAGCAGCGTCGAGGACTGCTCGGCAAGCTGGCCGCGCAGCGTGACGCGCTGCTCGGACAGCCTGCGGATCAATTCCGAATTGATCACTTCCGACGCCTCGATCGGCTTGCCGCTCTGAAGCATTTCGCGGATCAGCCGCGCCTTCGATTCCGCATCCGATTTCAGCGCGCGCGCGTTGTTCAACTGCGTATTCAGTTCGCCCATCTGCTGGTTCGACAGTGTGGTGTTGTTGGTGCCGACGAACAGGCTCGATTTCGATCTAAAGTCCTCGACCCGGGACTCGGCTTCCGCGACCTTCTTGCGCAGATTGTCGATTTCGCCCGACAGCCACTGGCTGGCGGATCTGGCCTGCGCCTGCCGCGCATTCTGCTGCAGCACCAGGTAGCCCTCGGCGATCGAGTTGGCGACGCGCGCCGCGAGATCCGGATCGCGCGACTGGAACTCGATGACCATGACACGCGATTTATCGACCGCATAGGCGGTGAAGCGGTCGTAATAGGCATCCAGCACACGCTCTTCCGGCGTCAGCGCGAATGGATCGCGGCCGATCCCGAACAGCGCCAGCAGCGACTTCAGCGGCGATATGCCCTGCAGCACCGGATCAAATTCCGGCAGCTCGGCGAGCTTGTTCTTCTTGATAATTTCGCGGGCGAGATCGCGCGACAGCAACAGCTGGACCTGACTGGTGACGGCCTCGGCATCGAGCGCGGTACGCTCCTCGTTACGCTCGCCGTTCGGCCGCAGGAACACGTTCTCACGCCCGTCGACCAGAATGCGGGCTTCGGACTTGTATCGCGGCGTCACCAGATTGACGGCGGTGATCGAGAGCACGGCGGCGAGCACCGTGGGGACGATGATCCAGCTACGCCTGCGTAGCAGTGCCTGGCCGAGGGCGCCGAAATCCAGATCGCCTGCGATGCTTGCTGCGGCCGGATTGCCGAAAGGCGTGGGCGTTGCGATCGGCTGGACGACAGGCTCTTCCTCGCCCGCACCGTCCTTGCCTGCACGCCAGAACGCTAAACGCATCGCACACTCCCGCAGACGCCACCACTCCACTCAGCTGTGGCGATTACACTCCATTAAGGTTGCCGCTGGGTTAATTGCGCGGATTTACCGCCGGCCCCAGCCGGCGCAAAGTCCGCGCGGTCATGCTTTGTTAACCATGAAAGCCCTTAATCGGAATCGACAATTCCCTCAGGGTCGTCCGATGCGAGGCGTGCGCGCCGTTATGGTCTGTCTTGTCGCCGTGCTCGCTCTGTCGGGCTTCATGTACGCGGCCGGTC
>NZ_JADGRI010000383.1 GCF_017881085.1 Bradyrhizobium sp. | reverse complement strand
AAGCTCGCCCTGCCATCCCATCGCGCGCACGACGCCGCCGCGTCCACCGCATCCCGTCCCAACGTTCGTGACGATGGCCAACGCCCCTTCCTTGGGGACGGGATGTCGGGAGCTTTAAAAGTGATTTGCCCGGCGATCAAAGCGGAAATCTGCCCGACGGGTTGTTTTGTCGCAGCCGCGGCGGCCATCAAGGCATGAACGCATGGATTCGGTATTGGACGGGGGTCCGCTTTGCTATGCGTTCCGGACTCACGTCGGACATCGCGTGATGTCCGAAATGTGCCATGTGCCGGTGGAGGAGCCGTCCACAGCATCACAAGAGACATGGCCCCTGTTCGAAATGGAACCCATCAACATTGAGGAGGAATGCAATGAAGCATCCTCGCAAAATTTCAGCGGCAGACGCCGCTGCA
Organism: Bradyrhizobium sp.; assembly: GCF_017881085.1. Classification (GTDB taxonomy): domain Bacteria; phylum Pseudomonadota; class Alphaproteobacteria; order Rhizobiales; family Xanthobacteraceae; genus Bradyrhizobium. Next base: position 4,108 of record NZ_JADGRI010000383.1, on the reverse strand, counting down.
ATAGTCCGCAGCGAGGTACCTGCGACCTAATGAGACATGAGGCAGCAAAGGGGGCTTGAGGCGAGAATATCCCGCGTCATACCACCGTAGATCCATTCGCCCAACCGGCTGTGACCGTAGGCGCCGGCCACCAGCAGGTCGGCATCCTCGTCCAGGGCAAACTGGAGCAGATGATCTGCGTCAGACCTGTCGCGATGAAGAATTGGCCGAGACTCTGCAGTGATCCGGTGCCGCGACAGATAACGGACAACGTCCCCTATCCGGGCTACCGCATTTCGTTCCTCGTCCCGGGAGCAGACTTCGACGACCGAAACGCGCTTGGCGGCACGTAGGAACGGGACCGCATCCAGCACGGCTCGACGGGCCTCGCGGGTATCCTTCCAGGCCACGACGACATGTTCGGCCCGCAACGAGGCGACGCCCGGCGCAACAACCAGCGCGGGCCGGCCTAGCCTGAGAAGCACCTCACCCGGATCGAGGGTTCGGTGATGGTCATGGCGGCCCTCAGTCTGCTGCCCAATGATGAGGAGATCGGCACAGCGGGCTTCCCGCGCCAATGCATCGCACGGCAAATCCAGCGTCGTTCGCCATTCGACGTCCTGACGATCCGTGCCGACGATTCTGCGGAACCAGTCTCCTCGCTTTGCCAGCGCCTTGCGCATTTGCTTTATGTCAGCAGCTTCCGTAGTCAACTCGATGATCGCCTCTTCTGCGACGAATGGCGGAGGAACGGCACGGGCGGAGAAACCTATCAGCGCTGCATCGAATTTCGCGGCAAGCTCCGAGGCAATTCGAACCCTTTGTTCCGGAAGACCATCGACGTCGACATAGACCAACAGGGCTGCATAGGACATAAGGCCGCTCCACAAAAGCAAAGCCACGTTCGCACTGCACCGCGACCAGCTTTCCTGCTGGGGCAGTGGCATATACTCGCGGCACGTTGGCTGATCTACACCGACCAATACTGCGGATGGCGATAGGTCGCGGAGCGATCGCCCCAGTCGAAAGCCTCGCCGTCGAGCTCCGATGGGCCGCTCCGAAGTTCTTCTAACGTTAGGTTGGTTGTGTAGGCCTTACGCGCCACATCGTACTTCAGCGAATCCCAAGGCACCGGATAGTGGCGTACCTCACCTTTGAGTAATCCGCCGCATCTCACGACCGCGTAGGCAACTGTTCCGCTCTTTTTTTCAAGCATCAGTCGCTCGATCGTGCCGATTTTCTCATCGCCGCGACCGTAGACCGATGCAGTCTCTACGTGATCGCTGGGAACCAGGGTATGAGCCATGGCCACCTCCCTGCATCTTCGCCACCGAACATTCACGCTCGGTAGACCCACAAAAAAGTTTGCATTAATCGGATCATCGGCAATTGATGTGGATCAACGGCCCTGGGTGACATCACCTGGAGGTTATTTTAAGACTTTGGCTTTCGGCTTTTGGAAGGAACCCGAGACGGGTCACGCAGAAGATGTTTAGAGGTCGCCGAGGTCTGCTCCGGAGTCACAATGCGAAATACTCGCACTGAGCAGATGTTTTTCGCTTTGCCTCCAAACTCAGACATTGCTTGATGCTGTCGACACTTCGCATTTTGCCACTTCCGGACTCATGCACCGCAGCAAATGGAACTCTTATACGTCGGTGGGCAAAGCAGCGTCGTTACGGGCGAGTGCTGAGAGGCTCCGAAGCCGACGGGGAAATCGGACCGCGCAAGTCTGGATTCGTTCGATAATTGGGATAAGGTTGCGCTACTTGCGCAGAAAAAAATCAAAACGACCCCCGGGAGGAAATGATGCTCGACACCACGCTTAACGCGCGCGTCCAAGTTTTTCTCGACAAATTCGACGCCGCGCTTGTGGCGGGCGATCTCGACGCCGCCATGGGAATGTTCGCTCCGGAATGCTACTGGCGCGACCTTGTTGCGTTCACCTGGAACATCAAGACGATGGAAGGCCGCGATCAGGTCCGCGACATGCTCGCGCATTGCCTCGCGCGCGTGAAGCCGCGCAACTGGAAAATCGCCGAGGGTGAGACAGCAACCGAAGCTGGCGGCGTGACCGAGTCCTGGATCTCGTTCGAGACCGAGGTCGCGCGCGGATATGGCCTGATCCGCCTTCAGAACGGCCAGATATGGACGCTGCTAACAACGATGGTCGAGCTAAAGGGCCATGAGGAAAAGGCCGGCTTCACCCGACCACTCGGCGCCCGTCATGGCGTCAATCCCGGCGCAAAAACCTGGAAGGAATTGCGCGACGAAGAAATCGAGAAACTCGGCTTCGAGACGCAGCCCAACGTGCTCATCATCGGCGGCGGCCAGGGCGGCATCGCGCTCGGCGCGCGGCTGCGCCAGCTCGGTGTGCCCACGATCATCGTCGAAAAGAACGCACGTGCGGGTGATTCCTGGCGCAACCGCTACAAGTCGCTCTGCCTGCACGACCCCGTCTGGTACGATCACCTTCCCTACATCGACTTTCCCAAGAACTGGCCGGTGTTCTCGCCCAAGGACAAGATCGGCGATTGGCTGGAGATGTACACCAAAGTCATGGAGCTGAACTACTGGACCAGCACCGCGGCCAAACACGCAGATTGGGACGAAGCCAAAAAGGAATGGATGGTCGTCGTCGAGCGCGATGGCAAGGAGATCACGCTGCGTCCAAAACAGCTGGTGTTCGCGACCGGCATGTCGGCCAAGCCGAACATGCCGAAATTCAAGGGCATGGACAGTTTCAAGGGCGAGCAGCACCATTCCTCGCGCCATCCCGGTCCCGACGGCTACAAGGGCAAGAAGGTGGTCGTGATCGGCTCGAACAATTCCGCGCATGACATCTGCGCCGCGCTCTATGAGGCCGGCGTCGACGTGACCATGGTGCAGCGCTCGACGACCCATATCGTGCGCTCGGAATCGTTGATGGAAAGCCTCGGCGATCTCTATTCCGAGCGCGCCGTTCGCGGCGGCATGACCACCGCGAAGGCAGATCTGATCTTCGCGTCCCTGCCCTACAAGATCATGAATCAGTTCCAGAAGCCGGTCTACGACAAGATCCGCAAGGACGACGCCGGTTTCTATGCGGGACTGGAGAAGGCCGGCTTCCGGCTCGACTTTGGCGACGACGATTCTGGCCTGTTCATGAAATATCTGCGCCGCGGCTCCGGCTACTACATCGACATCGGCGCCTCGCAGCTCATCATCGACGGCAAGATCAAGCTGGTCACGGGTCAGGTCGAGGAAATCACACCCAATGGCATCAGGCTCGACAACGGCCAGGAATTGCCGGCCGACGTGATCGTCTACGCCACCGGCTACAGCTCGATGAACGGCTGGGTCGCCGATCTCGTCAGTCAGGAAATGGCCGACAAGGTCGGCAAGGTCTGGGGTCTCGGCTCGAATACGACAAAGGACCCCGGCCCATGGGAAGGTGAACAGCGCAACATGTGGAAGCCGACGCAGCAGGAAGGCCTTTGGTTCCACGGCGGTAATCTGCACCAGTCGCGCCATTACTCGCAATTCCTTTCCCTGCAGTTGAAGGCGCGCTACGAGGGCATCCCAACGCCGGTCTATGGCCTGCAAACCGTCTATCACAAGGCCTGAGGTTGCAAAGCACACAGCGGGGCTCGCGGGTTGCGAGCCCCATGCCGATCCGAACGATGCCGTGTCGCTACCAGCCGGCAGCGAGCCGATTGCAATCGCTTCGTTCAGGCATTGCGGGCGCGCATCGGGCCGGCCTCACTCGCGTTCGGCTGGACCGATTGCCGGGTGACGGCGTGGCTAAAGGCTGCTCTCTCCACCCCTTCAATTTCATCTTGCCCATGAAATCGCGGTTTCCAAGCGGCGCGCCCTTGTGGCGGAGAATGTCGTAAGCCGTGCTCGCATGGAAAAAGAAGTTCGGCAGTGAGAACGACATCAGGAAGCCTTCCGCCGTGAACGGAAGCGCGCGGTCGCCGAGCCTGAAGGTGACATCGCGGCCGACGAGCGCGGATTCTTCTGCCGCTTGACGTAGGGCTTCACATAGGCTGGCGGCATCAACCGCACGGTGTGACCCAGTGCCTGAAGTTCGCGTGACCAATGGTGCGCCGAGGCGCAGGCTTCGATACCGACCAGACATGGCGTTAGC
>NZ_JADGRI010000139.1 GCF_017881085.1 Bradyrhizobium sp. | reverse complement strand
GGATTGACCGCCTGTTTGGAGACATTGAACAGCAGGCAGCCGCCGGTGCCCTGCGCGCGCATGATCTTGACGGCGGCCTGCGCGACCCGCTGGTGCCCGTAGAAGTTCAGCTCGAAACTCTCGCGCAGCACCGCCTCGTCGACCTCGCCGATCCGGCCCTGCCAGGCGGCGCCGGCATTCGACACCGCAATGTCGACTCCGCCGAACGCGGCGGCGACTTGTGCGAAGGCATCCTTGACCGATGCGGCATCAGTGACGTCGCAGTGAATTCCTAGCGCGGCGCCGCCGATCGCCTTGGCTTTCGCTTGCGCAGCGGCCTTGTCGACATCCAGCAGCGCCACTTCGGCGCCCGCCGCCGCGAATGCCTTGGCGGTGGCAAAGCCGATTGCACCGGCGGCGCCGGTGATGACTGCGACCTGTCCCGCCAGCGGCAACTCCCTGGCGCCGCCCAGCTTCGCCTGCTCGAGCGACCAGTATTCGACATCGAACAGATCGGCCTCCGGCAGCGGCTCGAAGCGGCCGACGGCTTCCGCATCCGTGATGGTGGCAATGGCGGCTTCGGCCAGATCGCCGGCGATCTTCGCATCCTTCTGGCTGCGGCCGAGCCCGAACAGGCCGACCCCGGGCACCAGAACAACACGCGGCAGGGGATCAAGCATCGTCTTGATGCCCCCGACGCGCGCATTGTTGCGGACGAAATACGCCTTGTAGGATTCGCCATAGGTGGCGACGGCGTCACGGACCGAATTCCTGAAACCGGCGAGGTCGCCCTCTGCGGGCGCGGCGACCACCAGCGGCTTGTTCTTGATGCGGATGTTGTGATCGGGCGTCACCACGCCGGCCTGGCCGTAGCGCGCGACCTCCGTGCCGTTGACGAAATTCATCACCGAATCGTTGCCGCGAAACTCCAGCACAAAACGCTTCCAGGCGCCGTCGGTCTTGCTGTCCGCCAAGCTGCAGGCGCCGCGGATGATCGGCGCGACGTCGGCAACGTTCGCAACGCGGGCCGGCAATTTTGCGCTTGTGAATGCGGGCTTGCGTTTTTTCGCGAGTCGCTCTTCGGCCAGGCTCACCAGCGCGATCATCCGCTCATAGGCTTGCCGCGCATCGGCGCCAAAACTGAAAATGCCGTGCTTGACCAGGATAAGGCCTTCGACGGAAGCATCCGCATCGAACACCTGCGCCGCGGCTTTCGCCAACCCAAAACCCGGCATCAGATAGGGAACGTAGCCCACACGCGCGCCATAAATTTCCCGGCACAAGGCTTCGCCGTCGGGCTGGTCGCTGAGCGCCAGTACGGCGGTGGAATGGGTATGGTCGATGAATTTGTGCGGGATAAAGGCGTGCAGCAGCGCCTCGACCGACGGATTGGGCGATGCCGGATCAATCAAATTGGCGCGCTGCAGCCGCACCATTTCCTCGTCGGAAAGTTTTTCGCGTGCGCGCAGCTTCAACAGCGGCGCGAGCCGCACCGCGGGAAGGCCGGCGGGCTCGATCGTCCCCATGTCCCAGCCGGAGCCCTTGACGCAGAGCACTTCGACCTGTTCGCCGTTGAGATCGGCGATGGTCGTTTTCACCGAAGTGTTGCCGCCACCATGCAGCACCAGCCGCCAATCCTGGCCCAACAGCCGCGTGGTGTAGACTCGTAAAGCCACATCGCGGCCAAGCCTTTCGTAACGGCAGACAGCCGCTTCGGCGTCGCGATCGATCCAGGCGCTTTGCATCGGCTCTCGTTCCTCGGTTATTCGGCCGCTGCCGCGGTTCGTTCGGGAAAGGCAGCGGCCAGCGAAGCGCGGTTTGCCTTGAGCACGCCGCGCTCGGTGATCAATCCCGTGATCAGCCGTGCCGGCGTCACGTCAAAACCGTAATTGGCGACCGGCGAGCCGTCGGGAACGATCCGCACCGTCTCGATCCGTCCGTCGGCGGTACGGCCGGTCATATCGGTCACTTCTTCAGCCCCGCGCTGCTCGATCGGAATTTCCTTGATGCCGTCGGAGACGCTGAAATCGATGGTCGGCGACGGGAGCGCCACGTAGAACGGCACGCCATTGTCATGCGCCGCGAGCGCCTTGAGGTAGGTGCCGATCTTGTTGCAGACGTCGCCATTGGCGGTGACCCGGTCGGTACCGACGATGACGAGATCGACCATCCCGTGCTGCATCAGATGCCCGCCGGTGTTGTCGGGAATCACGGTGTGCGGCACACCGTGATGGCCTAGCTCCCAGGCGGTCAGCGAGGCGCCCTGGTTGCGCGGACGGGTCTCGTCGACCCAGACATGGACGGCTTGTCCCGCGTCATGCGCGAGATAGATCGGCGCCGTCGCGGTGCCCCAGTCGACGGTCGCAAGCCACCCGGCGTTGCAATGGGTCAGCACGTTGACGCGCTCGCCATGCTTCTTGGTTGCCGCAATCGCCCTGATCAAGGCGATGCCGTGTTCGCCGATGCCCCGGTTGATGGCGATGTCTTCCTCGGAAATCTCGGCAGCGCGCGAGTAGGCCGCTGCGGTTCGATCCGACGGCGGCAACGGCCGCAGCAGCGAGGTCATCTCGTCGAGCGCCCATTTCAGGTTGATCGCGGTCGGCCGTGTCGCGATCAGCCGCTGATAGGCAAGATCGAGCGAAGCATCGGAGCCGTCCGCCCGCATCGCCAGCGCCATCCCGAACGCCGCGGTCGCGCCGATCAGCGGCGCGCCCCGCACCAGCATGGAAGAAATCGCGTCCGCCGCGGCGTCGCAACTCGTCAGTCGCTCCACGACAAAATGGTGCGGCAGCCGGCGCTGATCGATCGCGCTGACGGTGGTGCCGTCAGGCTCGAGCCAGATACTGCGAATATGCCTGCCGTCGACCTTCATGACGCCATCGATACCATAGATCTCACGCGCGCAGGATCCGGCCCGCCACCGCATCGAGCTTTTTCAGCAGCGCGGGATCGCGGGCTTCCGGTGCGGTGATGATGGCGGTGTCGAGCGCGCGGTCCGATCCGATCGGACACGGCTCGTGCTCCCGCGGAAACTCCCTTGCCAGCCGCGCCACCAGGCCCTTGGCCTTGTCGGCATTGGTGGTCAGCACCCGGATGATGTCCTGCACGGTGACGGCGTCATGGTCGGGATGCCAGCAATCGAAGTCCGTCACCATCGCCACCGTCGCGTAGCAGATCTCGGCCTCGCGCGCGAGCTTTGCCTCGGGCATATTGGTCATGCCGATCACCGAATAGCCGAGATTTTTGTAGGTCATGCTTTCGGCGTAGCTGGAGAATTGCGGGCCCTCCATGCAGAGATAAGTGCCGCCGCGCGCGATCGCGATGCCCTCGGCCTCGGCCGCTGCGGCGAGGTGGATGCGCAGGCGCGGCGACACCGGATGCGCCATCGAGACATGGGCGACGCAGCCCCTGCCGAAGAACGAGCTTTCGCGCTTGTGGGTTCGGTCGACGAACTGATCGACCAGCACGAAGGTGCCGGGCGGCAACTCCTCCCTGAACGAGCCGCAGGCCGACAGCGAGATCAGGTCGGTGACTCCGGCGCGTTTCAGCACGTCGATATTGGCGCGATAATTGATGTCGGAAGGCGATAGCCGATGGCCCTTGTCGTGGCGCGGCATAAAAACGATCGGCAGGCCCGCGATGGTGCCATGACGCACCGGCGCCGAGGGCTGGCCCCACGGGCTGTCAATCGCCTCCTCTCGGACAGTTTCCAGCCCGGGCAGGTCGTAGATACCGGATCCGCCGATTATACCCAGGATCGCCTTCGTCATGCCCTCTCCACTTCTCGGTTCATAGCGCTGCTCATCATGGGAACGAAGCGCGACAATTGCATTTCGGGACTACTATGGCCGATATCGACCAAATACAAAGGCGCAAGTGTGAGCAACCGGGATCGAATGTGCATTCGCGGGTTTTGCATCTACAGTTCGATCATATCGAAGTCGCTCTTCGGCGTGCCGCATTCCGGGCAAACCCAGTCGTCCGGAATTTCGGCCCACCTCGTGCCCGGCGCCAGGCCTTCATCCCGGTCGCCTTTTTCCTCGTCATAGATGTAGCCGCAACTCCGGCATTGCCAGGATTTGTAGGCCTCGTTGCTCATCGCTTTTTTCCGTCCTGCATGGAAGGATTTTTCCTGGCCGGCCTCGAGCGGACTCTGGCAGGGTGCAGGGCATCTTATGTGTTGGATGCCTGGCGGTAAACCGGACTTGGGAGAGCGCCGCGATTTTCAGGAACTGGCTCGAATATCTTTCGGGCGGCGCGCGAGGAACGTTCTATTTCACCAGCGGATTGGTCGATCAGTGGCCGGGTCACTGGACCGGGGTCAGCGCCGATGAGATCGTAGCCCTTCTTCGCCGGGGCTACGAAGTCGCCTGCCACACCGTGCAGTTCCTGCGCTCCACGCCCTTGATCGAAACCAATATCGACCGCGATGGAATAGATCGCGTGTTCGACGAAGCCGTGGCCGGGAACGGCCGGCTGATCTTCTATGGCCACGACGTGAAGGCCGCGCCCAGCCCCTACGGATGTTCGCCGACGATGCTGCGCCATGCGCTGGAGGCGGCGTCGCGCCGCAAGATCCAGATCCTGAGCGTCGCGCAAGCGCTAAAGCGGGCGGGCGCGTAAACGCTTTTCTTTGCGCCAGCCGAACAAGTGAATGGCTGGGCCGCCCCGAATCTGGAATAGACTTACCAAGATCGTCGGCCGGCCGTTTCGAGCATCTGACGGTGCCGGTCGCGCAGACCCGTTCCCGCAAATTCTTGTCCGGACAACTGATTCGACATGCCTGTTCCCGCCACCGCCGCAACCCCTGAAACCGGAAACGACACCCCCGACGCGCTTTCCGTGCTGAATTCGGTATTCGGCCTGCCCGGCTTTCGGGGCGCGCAGGAACAGATCGTCAGTCATGTCACCGACGGTGGCAATTGCCTGGTGCTGATGCCGACCGGCGGCGGCAAGTCGCTGTGCTATCAGTTGCCATCCTTGCTGCGAAGAGGCTGCGGCATCGTGGTCTCGCCGCTGATCGCGCTGATGCGCGACCAGGTCGCCGGCCTGCTCGAGGCCGGGGTCAAGGCGGCGGTGCTGAATTCCACGCTGTCGTTTGACGAGGCTTCCGCGGTCGAGGCCCGGCTGCTCGCCGGCGATCTCGATCTGCTCTACATCGCGCCTGAACGGCTGGTGACGCCGCGCTGCCTCAACCTGCTCGGCCGCGCCAAAATCGCGCTGTTCGCGATCGACGAGGCGCATTGCGTATCGCATTGGGGGCATGATTTTCGCCCCGAATATATCGGCCTGTCGGTCATCGCCGAGCGCTTTCCCGACGTGCCGCGCATTGCGCTAACCGCTACGGCCGACGAACTCACCCGGCAGGAGATCGTCGATCGGCTTGGGCTTTCCGGCGCGCCGCAGTTCGTCGCGAGTTTCGATCGCCCGAACATCCGCTACGAAATCGTCGACAAGCAGAACGCGCCGGCGCAGCTGAAGGCCTTCATCGCCGAACGCCATTCCGGCGACGCCGGCATCGTCTACTGCCTGTCGCGCGCCAAGGTCGAGGACACGGCCGCCGCGCTGACCAAGGCCGGCATCGAGGCGCTGCCCTATCACGCCGGCCTCGACGCCGCTATGCGCGCGCGCAACCAGGATCGCTTCATCAACGAAGATGGCGTCGTGATCGTCGCCACCATCGCGTTCGGCATGGGCATCGACAAGCCGGACGTCCGCTTCGTGGCGCATCTCGATTTGCCCAAGAGTATCGAGGCCTATTACCAGGAAACCGGTCGGGCCGGCCGCGACGGCAAACCGTCCAGCGCCTGGATGGCCTATGGCCTGTCGGACATCGTGCAGCACCGCCGCATGATCGAGGAGTCCACGGGCTCCGACGCGTTCAAGCGCGTCTCGATCGGCAAGCTGGAGGCGCTGGTCGGCCTTGCCGAAACCACGACCTGCCGGCGCACCCGGCTGCTCGGCTATTTCGGCGAGACGCTTGGCCCGGCCAGGTGCGGCAATTGCGACAACTGCCTGTCGCCGCCGGCCCTGCGCGATGGCAAGGTGATCGCACAAAAGCTGTTGTCCTGCGCCTATCGCACCGGGCAGCGTTTTGGGGCGATGCACCTGATCGATGTGCTGGTCGGGCGCGTGACGGAGCGCGTCCAGCAATTCGGGCATGACAAGCTCTCCGTGTTCGGCATCGGCCGCGAACTCAATGAAAAGCAGTGGCGCGGCGCGATCCGCCAGCTGGTGGCGCTCGGCCATCTTGCGCCGGACTCCGAGGCCTTCGGCGCGTTGAAGCTGACGGAAACGGCGCGCGGCGTCCTCAAGGGCGATACCGAGGTGATGCTGCGCGAGGAAACCCCGGGCTCCCGCAATCGCGCCAGCCGGACCAAATCCCGGCGCGGCGATCTGGCGCCCGCTTCCGGCGGCGCGGACAAAGCCGGCGATCCGACCCTGCTCGGCGCGCTGCGGGCCTGGCGGTCGCAAGTGGCGCGGGGCCGCGGCGTGCCGGCCTATGTGGTGCTGCACGATTCAACAATCGACGGCATCGCCACCTTGCGACCGACCACGCTGACGCAACTCCGCGGCATCCCCGGCATCGGCGACAAGAAGCTCGAACACTACGGCGACGAGCTGATCGCGCTGGTGAAGGCTGGGTAACCGAGGCGTAAGAAGCCTTTCGGCGAGGCGGGGTCCGCCCTCGCCGAAAGTAACGCGCTTACTCCGATACGCCTACGCTCAGTGCCGATGATGATCGTCGTCATCGCCTCCGGTGACCGAGACCACGACGCCGGTGGTCTCGTCGAGCACCACCTTGCGCGGACCGCGCTCATCGCGGCGGTCGAGGACGGGCGTTCCCGGCGTCGGCAGCAAGGAGTTCAGGCATTATGGCGCCGATCCGACGTCGCTGGCCGGACGCGCCGAAGCCGAGGCGGCGGGAGGGAACGAGGGCCGCCCCGGAGGGATCATTGTGCGCAGCGCGGGAATCACGGAATGTGATTCTCCACCCTCGGGGGACGACCAATCCGTGCCAGCGGCAGCCGCCTACCTTGACAGCCTCAATCCCGAGCAACGGCGGGCCGTCGAGCATGGCGCCGTCGGCGCGGGGCCCTTCGCGCCGCTTTTGGTGATTGCCGGCGCGGGCTCCGGCAAGACCAACACGCTGGCCCACCGCGTGGCCCATCTGGTGGTCAACGGCGCCGACCCGCGCCGCATCCTGCTGATGACGTTTTCCCGCCGCGCCGCCTCCGAAATGACAAAGCGTGTCGAGCGGATCGCGCGCAAGGTCATCGGCGACAATGCCGGCGTCATGACCGACGCGCTGGCCTGGGCCGGCACCTTCCATGGCATCGGCGCGCGAATCTTGCGGGAATATTCCGAGCAGATCGGTCTCGATCCCGGCTTCACCATCCACGATCGCGAGGATTCCGCCGACCTGATGAACCTGATACGGCACGAAAAGGGGTTTTCGCGAACCGAAAGCCGCTTTCCCACCAAAGGCACCTGCCTTGCGATCTACTCGCGCTGTGTCAACGCGGAGAACGCGATCGAACAGGTGCTGGGCTCGTCGTTTCCCTGGTGCTCCGGCTGGGCGGCGGAATTGAAGGAATTGTTCGCGGCCTATGTCGAGGCCAAGCAGCGCCACAACGTGCTCGATTACGACGATCTCTTGCTGTACTGGGCGCAGAGCATGAGCGATCCGGTCCTGGCCTCCGATATTGGTGGCCGTTTCGATCATGTGCTGGTCGACGAATACCAGGACACCAATCGCCTGCAATCCTCGATCCTGCTGGCGCTCAAGCCCCACGGTAACGGCCTCACCGTGGTCGGCGACGATGCGCAATCGATCTACTCGTTCCGCGCCGCGACCGTCCGCAACATCCTCGACTTCCCGGCAAAATTCTCGCCGCCGGCCGACATCATCACGCTCGACCGCAACTACCGCTCGACGCAGACGATCCTTGCCGCGGCCAACGGCGTCATCGATCTCGCCAAAGAGCGTTTCACCAAGAACCTGTGGACCGACCGGACCTCGGGCACAAAGCCCCAGCTTGTCGTCGTGCGCGACGAGGCCGACCAGGCCCGCTGCATTGTCGAGCGCATCCTGGAGAACCGCGAAACCGGCACGATGTTGAAGCAGCAGGCGGTACTGTTCCGCACCTCCAGCCACTCGGGGCCGCTGGAAGTCGAACTGACCCGGCGCAACATCCCCTTCGTCAAATTCGGCGGCCTGAAATTCCTCGATGCCGCGCATGTCAAGGACATGCTGGCGCTGTTGCGTTTTGTGGAAAATCCGCGCGACCGCGTCGCGGGTTTCCGGCTGATGCATCTGATCCCCGGGGTCGGTCCCGCCTCGGCGCAGCGGGCGCTCGATCACATGGCCGGCGCCGCCGATCCGCTCAAAGCCCTTGCCGACGCGCCGGTCCCGCCGCGCGCCGGCGAAGACTGGCGAACCTTCGTCGATACGGTGACGGATATCAGCCATTCGAATTGGCCGGCGGACCTCGAACGCGCGCGGCTGTGGTACGAGCCGCATCTCGACCGGATCCACGAGGATTCCGAGAGCCGCCGCGCCGATTTGATCCAGCTCGAACAGATCGCGAGCGGCTACCCCTCGCGGGAGCGCTTTCTCACCGAGCTGACGCTCGATCCTCCCGACGCCACCAGCGACCAGGCCGGAGTCCCCCTGCTCGACGAGGACTATCTGATCCTGTCCACCATCCATTCCGCCAAGGGGCAGGAATGGAAATCGGTGTATGTGCTCAACGTGGTCGACGGCTGCATGCCCTCGGATCTCGGCGCCGGGACGTCGGCCGAAATCGAAGAGGAACGCCGGCTGCTCTATGTCGCGATGACGCGGGCCAGGGACGATCTGCATCTCATGGTGCCGCAGCGCTTCTTCACCCACGGCCAGCACACGAAGGGCGACGGCCACGTCTATGCCGCGCGGACCCGCTTCATTCCGTCTGCGCTGCTCCGGCTGTTCGAACAGACCACCTGGCCGCTGGCGGCGGCCAATACGGACGCGCGTGCCGCAAGCCAGGGGCCGCGCATTGACGTCGGCGCCCGCATGCGCAGGATGTGGCGCTGAGGCGGAGAATGAAAATCATGGGGAATACCGGTTTTCGCGGTCTGCTGACGCCGATGCGTCTTGTTGTCGTGTTGCTGCCGTTCTTCTTCCCGGCGAGTTCCGGTTGGGCCGCCAACGCGACCGTCAAGGATGGCGCCACGCTCCTGCTTGCCGGCGTCACCTACCGGCTCGATGGCGGGGACGCGCCGGAATTCGATCAGATCTGCGTCGACGATCACGCCGACCCCTGGACCTGCGGCGTCGAAGCGCGCGACCAATTGACACGACTGATCGGCGGGCGCGGCGTGCATTGCGAGGATCTGGGGCCGGACAAGACGCTTCCCAAGCGCCACGCCGGTCTTTGCACCGTCGACGGCGAAACCGCCAGCCTGAACCAACTCATGGTACGTCAGGGTTTTGCGCTGACATCCGAGCCCTCTGCCAAGGGCCACTTCAAGAGCGACGAAACCGCCGCCAAGGACGGCAAGACGGGCTTGTGGCGCGGGTGCTTTGTCGCGCCGCAGGAATTCCGGCACGGCAAAAAGGACGGAACGCTGCTGGGCGCGGCCTGCCGAAGCGACAAGGACCGCGAAATTCGGGCAGTCCTGTTTCCGGAAGAATCGGCGGCGCCGCCCGGCTGCAACATCAAGGCAAAATTCGCGGTCCGCGCGCGCGTGACTGGCAACCTGGGCATCTATCAACTGCAGGGATGCCGAAGTTATGCGCCGCTGACCAGGCCCGATCGCTGGTTCTGCTCCGAGGACGATGCGCAGGCCGCAGGCTTTCGCCGTGCCTATAATTGTCGCGCGGCGACGCGGAAAAGGTAAAGCCGCTAGCTGCGGTTTGAGGCGGCAGGCGCGAGGATGCTGCGGGCTACCTCGCCCACCGGCAGATGGTCATTTGACTGGCCGCCGATCAGTGCCATGTCCATGGTGTAGGCCCCGAGTTCACACATCACCTGCGAGGCTATATCGCCGAGCGGGATGAACTCCCTCGCGAGATATTCGAACTGGGCGCGCGCCTGACGCAGCGTGGTTTTGGGCACAACGGCATTGGTTTCTCCGGCGCTAGCCCCCTGACCGTCTTGCTGTGCCGCAAGCGCAACGGCTTCCGCGCCGGCTCCAGGCTTTGCGCCAGCTTCGGCACCGGCGGCAGGCACGATCGTCTGGTTTCTCAGGGTGTTGATGCGATCGAAGGCAGAGCGGAACTCGACCCGTTCGGCTTCGAGGACAGCTAATTTCTCCTTGAGTGCATCGTGCTCGCGCTCGGAGACCATGCGGAACGTGGCAAGCTCGGCGCCACGCGCCTTCAACTGCGCCTGCAATTCATCGCGCTCGCGGTCGAAGGCGAGCCGAAGCCCGGACAATTCCTCCTCACGCGCCGCCCGTGTTGCCGCGCCGTCCTGACGTTCGCGGTCCAGATCGCGCCGAAGCTGGTCGCATTCTTCGACACGCGCTTCCAGCGTTGCCTGCAGCGCTTCGCGCTTCTGATCGAATGCCGCGCGAAGCTCGTTGAGCGCCCCTTCGTGCGCGGCCGATTTGGCCGCGCGTTCGTCGCGCTCCCGGCCCAAGGCCTCGCGAAGCACGGCGAGTTCCGCTTCTCTCGCCTGCAGCGTTCCCCCGAGCGCGTTGCGTTCGGCCAGCAGCGAGGAAGCTATCTCCAGGTGCCCGTCGATGTCATGCTTGAGCGCGTCGCATTCGGTTTCCAGCGCATCGGCGTGCTGGGTCAAGGTTTCATACTTGTCTCGCCAGACACCTTCCTCATCCGAGGCTGACACGGCGCGCGCCGTCAGGCTTTCCAGAAGATCGGCAGCCCGGCGCAAATAGGACCCGTTGTGCCCGTTGGCCATCATGTCGGCGAACCGACGCAAGAAGCTGACGGTTTCCGCGACATCGGGGGTTTCGGGCGCCACAGCAGGGTCGGTCATGAAGCTCGCTTTCCTGGACGCCATCCCATACGCGTGGTGATCAACGCGTTACAGCCCCACTCGGCGCGGTCCAACCAAAATAAACCGGTTCCAAACCGCAAAGCTCGGCGATCGGATTTGGCTTGCATGCGGTTCTCCAGATTGGCGGCGGCGAAAATAGGGCGTCGGCGCCAAATAACGTGACGGTCATCGGGGAATTCGAGGCGGGCGACATCGCGCCGTGAAGTTGCCCACGACATTTCCGACAAATTGGGTTCGTTTTGTAAGTGCCGATCGATTGCCAGCAGGATTGGCTTCGTTTTGTAAACCCTGCTGGAGTAGCCCGGTCGCTCACGGCAGCCCCACTGGGAGGTCGAGCCGGTCAAGCGTTTTTGCGGCACGCTTTCGCCTGGACAAGGCCGCCTGCTCGTAGCGGTCAAATCCCAAAACCCAGCGCAAGCGCCTAGGGTCGAGCGTAGCCGAAAGCGCCGGCGTCGCTGCAAAGCGGAGCGCTCGAATTCGCATCAGCTCACAATGGGCTGTGGCAAGCTCGTTCGCCGCCATGAGCTGTTGCGCGGACGGGTTCTCGCCCGCAATGGCCTGCGCCAGCCGATCGATCTCGGTAGCCGTGGTGAGGTCCCGCGGCAGCGGCAGCGACAGGCCGTGACGAAATGCGTTTCGGCTTGATTTTGCCCGGCCTGTGGGGGTTCGGGGACCGGTGCTGCGCGCGGCGTTCGCCCGGTTGGCTGCAACTTGCTTGGCGGTTGCCATCGCTGGTTTCTCCCTCTGTTAGTGCCTCGCCGTCGCAGGTCGATCGCTTTGCGGCTCGGCGACAGATTTGCGCGCGGTCAATTTGTCGGCCTTGCGCTTGCGGCGGTGGTATTCGCTGACGACGACATCACGCCGCGATTGCCGGTTGGCCATCAAGTGTTCCAACGTTGAGAGAATTGGCAGATTTTGCTGGCTTGCTTGGGCGTTAATGGCGTCATCGGTGATATTAAAGCGCCGAATTAGCGCGGTTGCGTTGCTGCGCTCGTCGTCATCCTCGCCAAAATAGCTCGTGGCAATGTCGAGCGCGTCCTTTTCGAAACCGATCGACGCCAAAAGGCACACCAAGGCTTTCATGCCGGTCGCACCCGGCAAAGCCGCCTGTTGACGGCGAAAACGCTGTTCCTCCCACAGTGCATGGCAAACGTCGCTGGCGTGCAGTCGCTCAAAAAACGTTTGCGGCTGCATCGCGGCCAAAATCTGTGCCTCCAGCGCCCGATAATCCTCCATCTTTTCGCCCGCGGTGAGGACAGGGGCCTGCAACAACCTATCGGCAACGGACGGTCCGCCGGCTTTGGGTGTGGGGTCGCCGGTTTCCGGGATCTTGTCGGAATGGGCCGAAGCAGGGTGCCGCAGCGCGTCGGAAGCCGTGCCGGTTACGTGAGATGTGTCATCCTGAGCCATACCAAAATCTCCTCTTTAAGGGGGTTCAAAACAGATCAGGTATTTAAGGCGCCAACGGTTAGATGCAATCCCTACGGGAGCAAATTAATTTGCCGTATGTCACTCTTTTAACTCGACTTATTACTACAGCGGAGTGACAATCGGGCCAATAAAAACTCTGGTAAACATTCCTATTCAACCTAGGAGTGAACGAAAAGCTCCGAGCACCGATTGAAGAAGGGAGGTCTCGCAATGCCCGCCCGCTACGTTGACCAGGTTCAGAAGCTCGATATCCGATCGATGATGGC
>NZ_JADGRI010000382.1 GCF_017881085.1 Bradyrhizobium sp. | reverse complement strand
TCGCCGCCAAACTGCGCAACGGCTATATCCGCGATCCCTCGGTGGCGGTGGAGATCGAATCCTACCGGCCGTTCTTCATCCTCGGCGAAGTCGCGGCCCCCGGCCAATATCCTTACGTCCCCAATATGAGCGTCGAGAGCGCGGTGGCGATCGCCGGCGGCTTTTCACCGCGCGCGCGGCGCGACACCGTCACGCTGACCCATACCGACGGTTCGGGCTCGATGCGCGTGGTCGTGCCGCTCGGCACCGCGGTTAGCCCGGGCGATACCGTTCTCGTCGGCGAACGCTGGTTCTGACGAAGTACTTCGTCATTCCGGGGCGATGCGTAGCATCGAACGCGGAATCTCGAGATTCCGGGTCTGGTCCTTCGGACCATCCCGGAATGACGGCGGTGGGTCGTCGCGCCCTATTTCTTCAAATGCTTGGCGAAGAATTCCATGCTGCGCGGCCAGGCGATATCGGCGCTGGCCTTGTCGTAGCTCGCCCGCTCGTCGCAGTGGAAGCCGTGCTGGGCGCCCGGATAGACGTAGACCTCGACATCGGGTCTTTTCGCCTTGATGGTCTCGACATCGCTGAGCGGAATGCCGGCGTCCTTCTCGCCAAAATGAAGCTGGGTCGGCACTTCAGGCTTGTCGTCGGCGAAGCGTACGACCGCGCCGCCGTAATAGCCGATCGCGGCCTTGAGCCCTGACAGCTTTGTCGCCGCAGCATAGGCAATGCTGCCGCCGAGGCAAAAGCCGATGATGCCGACCGGGCCGACATTCTTGACGGCGTCAATGGCGGCCTGGGTATCGCGCAGCATCGCCTCCCAATCGGGATTGGCGACGAATTTGCGCGCGATCGCGATCTCGTCGGGCGAATAGCCGGACGTGAAATTGAGCTCGACGCGGTCGAAGATGGCAGGCGCGATGGCGACATAGCCTTCACCGGCGAGCCGATCGCATACCGCGCGAATGTGGTGATTGACGCCGAAGATTTCCTGGATCACCACCACCGCGCCCTTGGGCGCGGCCGTTGGGTCGGCGCGATAGGCCCCCAGCTGAAAATTATCCGAAGCCTTCAGTTTGAGATCTCTTCCCACGGTCGTCCATTCATTTGCTTGAGGGTTTTGTTGGAGAATGTCTGGGAGGAGTCGGGGCCAGGCCTGCCGGTTATTGCCACATCCAATTGTGGCCCCAGTCGGCCTTCCAGCCGGTCAGTCTGCCCTTGCGGAATTGCAGAAAAAGTCGGTCGTGGTGGTTGAGCAGTCCGCTGCCGCCGATGTTGCGGGTGGCAAGATAGATCTCGCCGCCCGCTCGTCCGCTGACATAGCTGAGCGGTTCGCCCAACGCCCACGAGGCATTTGCCACATCCATCCCGAACACCAGCGGCGTAGTGTTTGACAGGGTCGCGGTGAAGGGAGCGCGCGGGGGAGAACCGGGCGCCATTTGTTGCGCGCGAGCAGGCCCGACTTGCGCGGCGGAGGCCGCGATCAGCAACAACGCAGTGGACGCAAAGCTTTTCATGACTGAACCAGGATCTCTTTGGGGACGCTGCGCGGCAGGCTATCGAGGAACGGCAACACCGCGTCGATGAACGCCTGCGGCTGGTCGATGTTGACGGCGTGGCCGGCCGCCGGGATGACGACCTTCGTCGCGCCGGGAATCTTGGCAGCCATGTAATCGGCAGCGGCGAGAAACGGCGTGTCATCGGCGCCGACCACCACCAGCGACGGCACCCTGATGCCGGGCAGCGATTCGATCACGCGGGCGTCGCGCTGGGTCAGCATGCCGCGCGCGGCGCGCGCCAGGCCCGAGGCATCGCGATGGCTGACCGTGGAACGTTCGCGGCTGCCGGACCTCAGTACCGCCAATCCCTCACGATCGAAGCGATCGCCGGTTTCAAGCGCGCGCTTGTTCCAGGCCTCGCGCGCCTCGTCTTTCTTGAAGCCCGGCCCGGTATCGATGATCAAAAGCGCCCGCACGCGATCCGGATGCGCGCGATGGAAGGCAAGCGACATATAGCCTCCCAGGGAAAGTCCGCCGACGATGGCGGTCTCGGCGCCGACCGCGTCGAGCAGCGCCGCCATGTCGGCAACCGTCAGCGCTTCGCTATAGGTTGCGGGATCGTCGGGGTAGTCGGACTTGCCGTGGCCGCGCATGTCCCACAAGACGAGCTTGTGATGTCGCGACAGCGCCTCGATCTGGCCCTTCCACATCGCCGATGTCGAGGAGTAGCCGTGGGTCAGTAGCAGCGCAGGCCCACTGCCATGGACCTCATAATGTATCTTGACCCCGTCCCGATCCATTTTCGGCATGACGACTTTCCCGGCGGATTCCCGAAAGCGTTTTGTCGCATGTTATTCTAGCGCGATCCAACGCCCGAGGGGAATTGCCCAAAGGCAAAGCAGCGATCCATGCTTGCTCGTGGCGTGGGCACCAAATTCCTGTCCACTTTATGGCGAAGTCGTTGCCGCAGCGCACAACGTGCATTTCGCGATTTTTTCTCTTCGCCCCATTCCAAATTGGATTGCTTCCGGATTGGAACACGATCATTCTCGCGTACAAGGTCGGCATCATCCCGGTGGGTGTCAGGCCATTCGACAAAGTGAGTAGCCGCCGTAAGCGGCATCATGCACCGGCAGGGGAAGAAACCATGCCTAATCTCAACATCAATGGACGGAATATGTCCGTCGAGGCGGCACCCGACACGCCGCTGCTCTGGGCCATCCGCGAGCAACTGCAGATGACCGGTACCAAGTTCGGCTGCGGCGCCGGGCTGTGCGGCGCCTGCACGGTTCACGTCAATGGCGAAGCGGTGCGGTCGTGCCAGACTGCGATCTCCGACGTCGCCGGCAAGAAGATCACCACCATCGAGGGCCTCAGCGCCAAGGGCGATCATCCCCTGCAGAAGGCATGGATCGCCGAGCAGGTCCCGCAATGCGGCTACTGCCAGTCCGGGCAGATCATGCAGGCCGCCTCGCTGCTTGCCAAGAACGCCAACCCGACCAAGGAAGAAGTCGTGGCGCATATGGACGGCAACCTCTGCCGTTGCATGACCTATTCGCGCATTCAGAAGGCGATCATGCGGGCTGCTTCCGAAATGCGCACTGCCTCCAACGCCGGCACCGAGCGGAGGGCAACATGAATACGCACGTGAAAATCACCCAGGGTGAGCCGGCCGATCTGAGCCGCCGTTCGTTCCTCGTCGGTACCGCCGCCGCGGGCCTTGCGCTTGGCTATTCCGGCGTTCCCGGCCTGCTCGGCGCCGACCAGGCGCTCGCCGCACCTTCCAATTTCGATCCCAGCGTCTGGTATTCGATCGCGCCGGACGGGATCGTCACGGTCACCTGCGGCAAGGCCGATATGGGCCAGCACATCGCTTCCACCATGGCGCAGATCATCTGCGAAGAGCTCGGCGCCAACTGGAAGGATATGCGGGTTCAACTCGCTTCCAACGATCCGAAGTTCAACGATCCCGTGCTCGGCGCGCAGATTACCGGCGGCAGCTGGAGCACCATGATGAACTTCGATGCGATGAGCCGCGCGGGTGCCGCAGGGCGCCTGGCGTTGGTCGACGCCGCGGTCGCCGCGATGGGCGTGCCGCCCTACTACAAGGACGAGATGGTCGTCAGGGACTCCGCGGTTTCGCATCCGAAATCGAAGAAGTCGATGACGTTCGCCGAGATCGTCAAGAGCGGCAAGATCACCAAGACCTTTACGCCCGATGAACTCAAGGCGATCAAGCTCAAGACGCCCGACCAGTACACCATGATCGGCGTTTCGGTGCCGCAGCTGGATATTCCTTCCAAGACCAACGGCACGGCGAAATACGGCATCGACACCATGCTGCCGGGCATGGTGTACGGCAAGCTCGTCACGCCGCCGGTGCGCTATGGCGCTACTGTCAAATCGGTCGACGACAGCGAAGCCAAGAAGGTGCCGGGCTTCATCCAGGCCGTCATCCTCGACGACAAGACCGCGACCACGACGGGCTGGGTGGTGGCGGTGGCCAATACCTATGCCAACGCCCGCAAGGCGGCGGATGCGCTGAAGATCAGCTATGACGGCGGGCCCAACGCCAAGCTGTCGAGCGAGTCGCTGCTCACTGAAGCCAAACGGCTGCAGGCGCTCGATGATTCCGGCCTGTTCTTCGTCAAGGACGGCGACACCGCGGCGGCGTTCGGCACGGCGGCGAAGGTGATGGAGGCGGAATACACCACCAACATCAACATCCATGCGCCGATGGAGCCGATGAACGCCACGGCGGAGCTCAAGGGCGATATCTGGCATATCTATTCCGGCAACCAGTTCGCGACGCGCTCCGGCGCGATCGCGGCCGGTGCCGCCGGGGTCGATCCCAAATTCGTCGTGATGCACCAGACGTGGCTGGGCGGCGGCTTCGGCCGGCGTCTCGACGCCGACATGATGGTGCCGGCGGTGCAGGCCGCCAAGGCCGTCGGCAAGCCGGTCAAGGTCATCTACAGCCGCGAAAACGACATGACCATGGACTTCTCGCGTCCGCTGACGTTCCAGAAGGTCAAGGCG
>NZ_JADGRI010000138.1 GCF_017881085.1 Bradyrhizobium sp. | reverse complement strand
CCGAGGTGCCGTTCATCGTCGATGTCGACGATTCCATCGGCGAGAAGCGGCCGCGGCTGCGGCTGTCGATCGACCAGGACCGGCTGGAGTTTTTCGGCGTCGAACAGCGCGACGTCTACGACACCATCCAGACCCTGTTCGGCGGCGTATCGGTCGGCTATTCCCACCGCGGCGAAGACCGCAATCCGATCGAGATCTCGGTCAAATTGCCGAAGCGCGATCTGGCCTGGACCGAGGCACTGGCGTCGACGCCGGTGCCCGCCAACACGCTGCCCGGCAGCAAGACGGTCGTCGAGCTTGGCCAGGTCGTCAAGGCCACGGTCGAGGAGGGCTCGCCGGCCATCTTCCGGCGCGACGGCCGCTTCGCCGACATGGTGATGGCCGAACTCGCCGGCCGCTTCGAGGCGCCGCTCTACGGCATGCTCGAAGTGGCAAAGCGCGTCGACGCCCATGATTGGGGCGCGCTGCCGAAACCCGTCATCAGCCTGCACGGCCAGCCGGCCGATGAGTCGCATCCGACGCTATTGTGGGACGGCGAGTGGGAGATCACCTACGTGACCTTCCGCGACATGGGCGCGGCGTTCGGCGCGGCGATCCTCGGCATCTACGTGCTGGTCGTGGCTCAGTTCCGCAGTTTCAAGCTGCCTCTGGTGATCCTGACGCCGATCCCGCTGACGCTGATCGGAATCCTGATCGGCCACTGGCTGTTGGGCGCGCCGTTCACCGCGACCTCGATGATCGGCTTCATCGCACTCGCGGGCATCATTGTGCGCAATTCGATCCTCCTGGTCGACTTCATCCGTCACAGCGGCGGGCAGGGCAAGTCGCTGCGCGAGGTCGTGCTGGAAGCCGGCGCCGTCCGCTTCAAGCCGATCCTGCTCACCGCGCTCGCGGCCATGATCGGCGCAGCCACCATTCTGCTCGATCCGATCTTCCAGGGCCTTGCGATATCGCTGTTGTTTGGGCTGGCGTCCTCGACGCTGCTCACGGTTCTCGTCATTCCCGCGATCTACATTGCGCTGCGGCAGCCATCGCCGCCGGCAGCGTCAGGCAAGTAAGGAGCTTCAAATGGAAAAGAACTATTCCGAGATTACAAAACGCATTTCCGGCGATTTGCGAAAACTGCGCCAGGACATTCCCGACACCATGAAAGCCTTCTCCGCGCTGGCGCAGGCCGCGACGCGCGAGGGCGCGCTGGACAGGAAGACCAAGGAGCTGATCGCGCTCGCGATCGGGGTGGCCACCCGCTGCGACGGCTGCATCGGTTTCCACACCGAGGCCCTGGTCAAGCTCGGCGCCACGCGCCAGGAAGTGGAGGAAGTCCTCGGCATGGCCGTCTACATGGGCGGCGGTCCCTCGCTGATGTATGCGGCCGACGCGATATCCGCATTCGAGCAATTCGAGAAGGCGCTGACGGTTGCGGCCTGAGTTCGGAGCTAGATCGGCTCATAGTTCTGCGACGCGCAATGTCGTCGCGCTGGCGGTCCATGATGGTGCCGTCCATCCGCCCCACTTCGTCCCGCACCGCTCAATATCATGGGCCGCCGCCGTCCGTTCGGGAGCCCTTGGCCCATCAAAAAAATGCTGAAGTCCGGCCGGGGAGCCGGTCTACCGATGGCGCGCTGCCGAACCCTTGTTGCCATCATCCGGCTTCAGAGTAAGTTGGGGATGGAAGGGAGACGGCGGTCATGAAGGCCTACACGGTAGCGGCGGTAATATTGGCGTTGGTCGCAATGCCAGCGCACGCCCAGATGGGCGGCAAGGGGCGTCGCGGCGGCGACGACAAGCCGGCGGATCACAAGAAGCCGAATGTCGACGACGCTGCCTACAAAGCGGCGCTGGAAAGAATTCCCGATCCCAAGGAAAAATATGATCCCTGGGGTGTCGCGCGGCCGGCGGAGCCGGCGAAGAAGCCGAAATAGCGAGTTCCATCATCCGGGGCTTGAACCTCCGCCGCGGCGTGGCCGACCCATTGGCTAGCTGGATGGAGGTCTGCCATGTTTCGTCGTGCGCTTCACAAGACGCTGCTCGCGGCGGGAATTCTGTTGGTTTCGCACGCGGCATTTGCCGAAAACCGTGTCGCGCTGGTCATCGGCCAGTCGGCGTACCGCACGGTGACTCCGCTGCCCAATCCGGCCAATGACGCCAAAGCGATGTCGCAATTGCTCGCCGACGCCGGGTTCGACGTGACGAGCGCGGCTGATCTGTCGCAGAACGAGATGCGCCAAAAGGTCGGCGAGTTCGCGGCCAAGGTGGCGGCGAAGGGCCCCGACACCGTTGCGCTGGTGTTCTATGCGGGCCATGGGCTGCAGATCGACGGCGAGAATTTCCTCGTTCCCGTCGACGTCGACCCGAAGCGGGAAGCCGACATTCCGCTGCAGGCGGTACGGCTGAACGACGTCCTCAACACGCTGACATCGGTGCCGAGCAAGATGCGTATCCTGCTGCTCGATGCCTGCCGCAACAATCCGTTCCCCGACATCAACAAGACCGCCGGCCGCGGGCTCGCGATCGTCGATGCCAAGACCGGCGCCCCCGGCACCTTCATGTCGTTTTCGACGTCGCCCGGCGCGGAAGCCGAGGACGGCAGCGGCGCCGACAGCCCCTATACGACGGCGCTGCTGGCTGCCGCCAAGCAGCCCGGACTTTCGATCGAAGACACTTTCAAGCGTGTGCGGGTCTCGGTGAACAAGGCGACCGAGGGGCGGCAGACGCCCTGGGACTCCTCGTCGCTGACCGACAATTTTGCCTTCTTCGGTTCCGGCAATCCGGGAACGAAACAGCCCGTGACAAAACGCAGCGTCGAGGAATGGCGCCGCGATTTGCAGGGCAAGCCGGTCGAGATCGCCAACGAGCTGATCGTGGCCGACGGCACCGAGGAAGCCTATGAGGCGTTTGTCGGGCTGTTCGCACAGCCGCCGTTCGGCCCGCAGGCGCGCGAATGGCTCGATCGCCGTCGCCGGATGGTGGCGTGGAACAATGCGGTGATCGTCAACACCGCGGCGGCCTATCGTGCCTTTATTGCCCAATACCCCGACAGCGACCTCACCGTGACGGCGCGCAAGCTGGAAGAACGGCTGCGCAACCGTCCCAATTTCGCGGCCAGCCCGGCCGCAGTGGCCGGCGCTTCTGCGAATGGTGCTTCCGCCGGCGCACCGGCGGCCGCTACCAGCCTGCCGGCCAATGCCTCGCTGGCCGCCCCGACATGTCCCTGCGGCGGCGCGCCGTCTTTGCCGCTGAAGAAAGTCGACCTGCCGCCCAAGAAGCGCGGCGAGCCGGACACGCCGAAGCGCGCCAGCGCGCCGCCGCGGCGTCTGCGCGAGGTCGACGACGAGGATGTCGTGGTCGTTCGTCGTCCGCCGCCCCCGGTCTATTATGAGCCCGGCCCTGGACCGTCGATCGGCATCGGCATCGGCGGGTTTGGAGGAGGGGGGTTCGAACGCGGCGGCGTCGGCATGGGCCGGCAGAGGGGCGGATACTGAAGCTGGAGGACGGAAGGCGTCCTCGATCAGCCGACGATGTGGACGACGGCCGTCTTGACGCCAATGCGATCGCTTCTGTCCTTGCGCCGGTGCTGATCGTGGTCGCGTCATGACTGGCGGCGGCGAGCCAGGCGCCGAGTCGGCATGTCCGGGAATTCTTCGGGTAAAGCCGAAGGTTCTAATTTTACGGAACGTTCAGGTATTCCCTATACAAACCATTAACGAGCTTAGAACAGTGCTTCAGAACGCTCAGGATGAGCGATGCCTTATGCAGATCTATCAATCGTCGACGAAGTCGAAGCCGCAATAAAGATCGGCTCTGCGGAAAAGCGCCTGGAGACGGTCAAGCGCGTTACGGATCTTTTTCTGTTGTCCGCCGGTCGTCTCAATATCGAGCAGATCGAGCTTTTTGACGTAGTGCTCGATCGCCTCATAAAGACCATCGAGATTAGGGCGATCGCGGACGTCAGTGCCCGCATGGCGCTTGCCGAAATGAGCATTCAACTTGCTCCCGTTGCCCAGGCGCCGCCTGCCGTCATTCGCCGCCTGGCAAGGAACGATGAGATAACGATTGCGGGTCCCGTATTGGCGGAATCCGCGCGCCTGAGCGATCAGGACCTGGTCGAAATCGCGGAGACAAAGGGTGAGCCGCACCTGCTGGCCATTTCCGGCCGCTGGTGGTTGAAGGAGGTTGTCACCGACGCGCTGTTCACGCGCCGGTACCCGGGCGTCAGCCGCCGCATCATCAAGAATCCGGGTGCGCGCATCTCCGCGGCCGGCTTTGCAATTGCCATGGCGCAGGCCGAATCCGATCCTGAACTTGCCGTCGAAACCGGCATCCGGGTCGATCTGCCATCGGATCTGCGTCGCGAACTATTGAGCCATGCGACAGAGGCGGTTCGATCGCGGCTGTTGTCGCGCGCGCCACCCCATCTGTTCGAGGAAATTCGAGATGCGATTGCGGCGGTCTCGGCGGGTGTAAATCGCGAGATGGCCAAAGCCCGCGACTTTGCCTCGGCCAAGCGCCTGGTTGCGCTGTTGCGCAGCAAGGGCGAACTCAACGAAGCGGCTTTGTTCGGCTTCGCCAAACAGCGCAAATATGAAGAGACCGTGGCAGCCCTTGCCGAGTTGTCGCAATCGACCATCGAGGTCGTGCGCCCCCTGATGCAAAGCCTTCGCGACGACGGCGTCCTGGTTCCTTGCAAGGTAGCGGGACTAAGCTGGGAAACCGTCCATGCGGTCCTGGAAAGCCGCTTTGCGACGGGCACCATGGCGCCGCGTGAACTGGCGATTGCCAAAGAGCTGTTTGTCAAACTGAAGGCTGAGGACGCGAACCGCCTGCTCAGGTTTTGGCAGGTCAAATCCTTCGTGAATTGATCCGGCCTTTGCCGCGCATCGGCTGAAAGCCCGCTGTCTCGCCGGCTCTTTGTCTCGATCAACGGCCAAGTTCGAGGCGCGAACGGCCGCCGCCGGACGTCAGCCGCAGGTTAGCTAATCGAACGCGACGCCGATCTGCCGTTCGCTGCTCCAAACCGCGTGGCAGCGGCGCATGAAATGGTCGGCCTCGATCACCAGCGTAAAGGCCTGCGGCACGCCGACGGGATTGGCGATATCAATCCTCGCCCCGTGCTCGGAGAGGTTACGCACCGTGCAGTCAAGCCCGCCGCCGCCATTGAGGGCGAGCGTGCCGCGCTTGAGCACTCGATGTCTGGGGGCTGCCCTTTTCTCGTTCATCGTCCGCGGGTCCTAACGGCCTCGATCGTTCATGCTTCAAATTAACGCTGAGAAATTACGGGCAATTGAATCGAATATCCTCCGAATTTGGTTCCAGGTTAAGCTCTCGTTTACCATGCTGCCGCGCACCCGGGATCGCCTCCGGGGGAGGCTCGCGCGCGAAGACGCTATGGCAGCATCGCAAAGGCGCTCGAGACCATCGCCACCGGCTTGTTGTCGGTGGCGCTCGACAGCGTCACGCGGCCGAAGCTCATGGTGCGGCCGAGCCGCACCACCCGCGCATCCGCCAGCACGTCCGATTTCGTCACCGCGCGCATGAAATGCGTGGTCTGGTCGACCGTCGTCATCGGGCGGTAGCCGCGATTGGCGGCGAGAATGGCGATCACCATCGCGGTGTCCGCCAGCGCCATCAGCGCCTGGCCGCAGACGATGCCGCCGTGCCGGCACAGCCGTTCCGAAAACGCCATCCGCAGGATCGCGCCCGGCTGCCAGTCGGGGGCCGCCCCCACCGGCGGGGCGTATTCGAGGCCGCTGACCGACAGGCCGAGATCCTGCACCCACGGTGCGAATACGTCGCCAAGGACGCGCCGGGCTTCCTCGATATCAAAGTCCGCTGTTTGTTGTCCGGTTTGCATGAACGATGTTTCTCCCCGTTATTGGCGGCATTCTAGAGGGCATTTCGCGGAAGGGAACACTTGCCCGGCGGCTTGAAAATGCCCGGGTTGAAGTCGTATGATGCCTTTCATGGGGAATAGCTCGACCACGTTCAGGCGATTGGCCTTGATCCTAGGCGTCGTCGCCTTGGGTCTCGCCCTCAATGGCTGCACCAAATGCGGGCCGATCTGGGACGACTGGATGCAATCGCCGAAATCCTGCAAGTCGGACCATTTCTAGGCTCAAGCGGCGATGCGTGGCGTAGCCATTGGCGCGATGGTATATCACCGGCAGAATTCAGGGAGCATTCCATGAACGTTTTCCGCATGGCGGCCGTCTTCGCGTTGCTGACAGGGCCGGCCTACGCGCAGCAAATGCCCGATATCAATTTGATCCCGGAGCTGAAATCCATGACGCCGGAGGAAAAGGAACAGGAGGCCGAACGGCAGAAGGCCTATCGGGACTCGCTGAAGAAGATTCCGGATGCCAAGGCCTCGAATGATCCATGGGGCAATGTGCGCAGCGCGGAGACGCCCAAAACGTCGACAACCAAGACGCCGGCGAAGCCGAAGACCAAGACCGGCAGCACCCAAAGCACGGAGACCCGCTGATCGCCGGGAAAGCCGCTCTGCAGCCCCCCCGATCAGGCCAGCACGGCCGATTGATCCACCAGCGTTTCGTAGCACTCGCAGGACGACCGCATCAGCGCGGCCCGGTCCAGGATCTTGATCACGCCGCGCGAATACGAGATCGCGCCCGCGCTCTGCACCTTGGTTGCGACTTCGGTAACCGAAGTCCGTCGCACGCCCAGCATCTCCGCGAGAAATTCCTGCGTCAGGGGAACGGTGTCGCTCGCCGCCCGATCCGCGCATTGCAGCAGCCAGCGGCAGAAGCGCGCCTCGATCGAATGCAGCGCGTTGCAGGCGGCAGTGACGCGGGCTTGCGACAGCAGCACCTCGTTGTAGCGGATGGCGAGATTGCGCACGGGATCGCTGGTGGCGGCCACGGTTCGGAAATGGGTCGCCGCGATCTTACTGCAGGCCAACGGCATCTGCACCACGACGCGGACCAGCGACTTGTACAGGCCAAGCCCGGCCATCGCGCCGACCACGCCCTCGCGGCCGACGGTCGCGGTCTCGATCGCCTTGCCGTCGCGCAGCACGGCGAGCAGCGACAGCATGCCGGAATGCGGAAAGTAGATCTGGTCGACCTCCTCACCGGCCTCCAGCAACACCAACCCCTGTTGCAGGGGGAGTGTCGAAAGATGCGGCAGCAGGCGTTCGAAATCACCGCGAGGCAGGGAGGCGAGCAACTTGTTGTCCAAGGGGAGACCGGCGTTTGGAACGTTTACTGCCACTGCGATATCCCGCCCGATCGGTCGGGCCGATTTACCGCAGGGGATGGAGGTGGGCGCTTCCGAGAGGCGCACCGCGGAAAGCTTGCTTATAGGGACGACGCAGGTGTGTTGTCGGTCCGGTAGCCGTCATAGCGTCCATCCCCGGCCGGGCTCGGACCGCAATAATCTGGGGATGAAGCGCTCCCGTGGGCCAAAATCCCGTGTCGGAAATCGCACGCAGCGATGTCTATCCGATCGCGCTGAGCAATCGATTGCTCTTGTCGGCCCGCGGCGCGAGCGGGGTATCGCCAAGCAGCCGATCGAATTCCAGTTTCGATATCTCGTAGCACTCGCAGGCGCGCTGCCGCAGCGCCTCGGGCTCGAGGATGCTGACGTGACCGCGCCGGTAGCGGATCAGCCCCGCTTTTTGCAAACTCCCCATCACCTCGGTGACCGTCGTTCGCCGCACGCCGAGCATCATGCCGAGGAATTCCTGGGTGAGCAGGAAATCGTCCGACGGCATCCGGTCGCGCGTCATCAACAGCCAGCGGCAGCAGCGTTGCTCCACCCGGTGAAGATGCGCGCAAGCGGCCGATTGCGCGACCTGGTTGAAGAAGGCGTGGGCGTAGCGGAGCATGGTCAGGTTCAGCGTCAGGCTCCGGTCGAGTTCGCGGCGGAAAATGCCGGCGTCCATCTGCAGCCCCGTCCCCGGCACCTGGACGTAGACCGAGGAGGAGGGCGCCTCACGGTCGCCGAGACAAACCGGCAGGCCCACCAGTCCTTCGCTGCCGATCGTGCCGACCTCCGTGCTGGCGCCTTCGGCCGTGGTGATCACCAGCGACGCGACGCCGTCGATGGGGAAGTAGACATGCTCGATCGGGCGCGACGCCTCGTAGAGGCTCTTTTTGTATTCGAGAACGACCTTTGACAAATGTGGCCGCAGCCGCTCGTAGTCGTCATCCGACAACAGCGAGAGCAGCCGGTTGGTTCGTTGATCGCGGTGGGGCATGGCTGGTCGCTTTCCGCGGTTATTGGCTGCCTCGAAACGACAACGGGCCGTCAGCTGGCGTCATCGTCATCTCGGCCCGCCTGCGAAACCGGCGGGTCGTCATTTCCTCGGCAACGGCCCGTGCGGCGTATCCCTCGGCAAGTCTGAGAAGACTGTCGCGCAAGGCTGGATCCGTGGAATCGCGGGAGAGGCGGCGGCAACGCTCGGCTTGTTCGCGAAGATAGAAAGACGCTGCCATCGGACTCATTCGCAGCGAGGCGGAGGTCCGCCTCGGGGCTCTCGGTTGCCGGCACCCGAGGATCCTTGCCGGCTCCTCCGGACAGTATCCGTCTTGTGTCCGGCAAGCGACTCAATTCGGTAAAGCCCGGCCGGCGGGACTCGGATTGGTTCCGGCGCGCGCTATATTGAGGGGGTCGTTATGTGGACCGGGGTTGCGACATGGCCTTTCGCCCGCGGGATCTCGCAGACCGGATGTCAGGACGGCGAAAGCCGGACGACGGCTATCTGCGCGAGACGTTCACCTTGCCGCGCGACAAGGCGCGCACCAAGGCGCGCGATTTCCTCACCCGCTATCCCAAGGCCGCCTATATGAGCTCGGTGGAAAGCTGGCGCGAACTGCCTGATGGTGACATCGAATTCACCATGCGGCGGCTGCCGAGCGCGGACTGACGCCAGGGTATAGTTCGGGTGAGGAGTTCCTCTAAACCGCATAAAATTGCTTACATTTCCGTATCATGGCGAGGCGCGCGGGCACCGGATACCATGACTGCTGTCCCAAATGTTACGATTCGCCGGGAACCGACTTGGCACGCAGAGCGGTTCGAATTTGTGGCCGGCGTGTTTCGCTTGACGTCGATGAGGCGGCGCGCCAGCCCCGGGGACACGCGGGCTATTCTTCCTGCTGGCCGAGCAGTTTGCCGCTCAATCGATTGATGAAGTGAAGCCGGTTGCACGCCTGGCAGACTACGGTTTCGTAGGCTGAGGACGGATTGTCCGGCTCAGCCTCGTCCAGCCAATGCTGCACGTTCAGACCGGTTTGCGGACATTTGAAAATGACATGACCCATGAATAGGGAACTTATGACAGCTCCCGGGCCCTTCCGTCGTTGATCTCTGTCAATGTCCGGGGCAGCAAGATATGAAAGTCGGGTTCCCGCCCCATGGGCTATTCGAGCGATTCC
The DNA here is from genome assembly GCF_017881085.1 of Bradyrhizobium sp. Lineage (GTDB taxonomy): Bacteria > Pseudomonadota > Alphaproteobacteria > Rhizobiales > Xanthobacteraceae > Bradyrhizobium. The sequence goes on along the minus strand of NZ_JADGRI010000138.1, from coordinate 3,303 downwards.
GCGATGAGGCGGATGCGAAACAGCGGCCTTTTGGTGTCGTCGAGAAGCTCCATCTGCCATTCGGAGTTTTGCTGGAGCTTGCTGGAAGCGCTGCCGACGATATCGCCGCAAACGGAGGTCAGCTCTTTCCAGGCGGCAATGCGGTCGGCAAGTTCGGTGCCGTGATCGGACCCCCCGGAATAGGGGCCGTTCTGGATGCGAAAGAAATAGAACGGCATGACACAGCACCGATGCGTGTGGGCCGCTCCGGGCTGTTGAAAAACCCACGAGTTGCTGCGTGAGTGGATTCCCTGAGCCCGCGCGGATCAATTCCGGCATCTTACGGGCTTAAGTACGGTATCGACCACTCTCTTGGGCGGCTCCTGATCTTGGCCTCGGTTTGTCAGCGCTCACTCGCTCTCGGTAATCCGGATCAGACCATCGCCGGTGACGACGGGCCCTTTGGCGGTCACGACCACGTAGCCAAGGGAAATCAGCTTGGTCAGATGGGACGCCGGGATCGTGGGATTCGGCGAACTAACCGCGACCTCGATCAGCGAGGCGAACTCTTCTGGCGTCAAGAGCTTTGGCGCGTGGACGGTCATTGCTGAACTCTGGTTGCGTGTTCGGGCAGCCGGGGCCAGTAACATCGAAATGAAAGCGGCCGCAACGGGGCGGCCTCATGAAAGAGCCCCGAACCAACTAAAGTCCGGGGCTCGATGTCAACGTCGCAGCTTCCCCCGTGGGCAGTTCGGCAATGACAAATTATTCTAGGGCCGTCGGCAGAAACCGCCTTGCGTCAGATCAAAATGGCGTCAGATATCAGATCAAGACCACAAATTCAGCGATCAGCGAGCGACATAAGTAGGCAAAGGGCAAGACCAGCGTCTCCGCGACAAGTCGAATACGGAACTGCGGCGCGCTGGCGCTCTCGCGAAGTTCCATGCGCCATTCGGAGTTTGGCTTCAGATCCCGGCCGCCATCGCCGACGTGGTCACCCCAGACCATGGTCAGCTCTTGAATTCCGGCGTTGGCTGCGGTTCGACTTTCTTAAGTTCACGGTCGATGCGCAGCTGAACCCGGCGCGCGGCCAGGAGGTTGATCCTGGTTTCGGTCCTGCCGGTCTTGACCTGTTCGCCGATCTGAAACTGCCATCGCCAGATTCCCGGGGTTGCCGTAGGGGCAACCATGTATTCCACGCCTTTGTGCACCATGAGGACTTCTCCCGTCGCGACTCGAACCCGACCGATCCTAACCACTAACCGAAGTTGCACCTGTTCAATTGTGCTCGTCTTTGGAAAGTGGCCGATCATGGGGGCGGGCTTGCGTCGGGTACTTTCCGACGGCGCTATGCGGCATCCGCGGTTGGTGCGCAAGGACCAGCCTGCGATGGCCGATCCTGACGGTGCGCAGCGTGCCGTCTTTCATCGAGCGTGCGACTGCCGTCTCGCTCAGACCGGTCAGGTCGCAAAACTCCTCGATCAAATAGGTGACGCGGGTCAAAGGGATCTTGCGCTGTTCGCGAGGGCGGCGGGATTAGGAAGCATTGGGCTTCCCCGCCGAGCCGCCTCCCTGGCTGACCCGAGGGATGTCGTCCTTTGCCTCTTCGTCCGTCAGCAGCTGCTGAATCACCTTGCGCGTGGCGTCGTCTTTGGCTTCGACGAGCCGTCTCCTGTAGAGGGCCAGATTTTCGCGATGGATGAAGCTATCCATAGCGTCCTCCTTTCAAGGGCCGCCGATGTTTGCAAACCGGACACTACTCCTCGAAGGGAAGCCGCTCCACGGAAAAGAAATTCACCGCCGTCCAGGCGGTGCCAAGGCAGGACGCCAATATCGAGCGATAGGGAACTCCAAGAATGAAAGAGGCCGCCAATCGGGCGCCCTCTTGGAGGGGAGGTACGAAGCGCCTGGGAGTCCGGACCACCCGCCCGCAAAAACGGCATCCCAGCGTGGATGAGCTGCGATCGTTCGGCGTGTAGCTTGTCTAACCGAGTTGGCTGGAAGCGGCGTTAATTTGGCACAAGCGCTACGGCGGCCCGTTCCACTCGCCCGTCGGCGAGATGGCCGGGAGCTCAAACTCCTGGAATGCGACGACGACGACCGCCTCGCATTCCTCGCAAAGGAAAAATCCTGATTCGGTCTCGACCCTCGCGCGCGCGTTTTGGCAGGCGTCGCAGACCTTCCACCGCGTCCACATCGGCCAATTAGGCCATAAGCGCTCAAAACGGGCCAGTCCCAAAATCTAGGTATTTATACGGAGAACGTTTTAGGGGTGTGTTAACTTTTTACACAACCTGCAGAATGGAACCCGTTCGGCAAATTAGGAAAGCGCCAGCACGATTTAGGACGCAACTGGTCAAATACGGACAGCGGCTGCTATCCGAAAAGAACATATTGCGAACTTGGAACAAATAGGGTACATTGTTCCCGTCACCGCCGCCCGTTTGTCCCGCTAGCGAATCCCCGCCATAAGGAGCACGACCAATGTCTGCCACTGCCCTGCGTATCGTCGAAGGATCCTCCATGGACAAGACCAAGGCCCTGTCCGCCGCGCTTTCCCAGATCGAGCGCCAGTTCGGCAAGGGCTCGGTGATGAAGCTGGGCAAGAACGACCGCTCGATGGACATCGAGACCATTTCCTCGGGCTCGCTCGGGCTCGACATCGCGCTCGGCGTCGGCGGCCTGCCAAAGGGGCGCGTGGTCGAGATCTACGGGCCGGAATCCTCGGGCAAGACCACGCTGGCGCTGCACACCGTCGCCGAGGCCCAGAAGAAGGGCGGCATCTGCGCCTTCATCGACGCCGAACACGCGCTCGACCCGGTTTACGCCCGCAAGCTCGGCGTCAATATCGACGAACTCCTGATCTCGCAGCCCGACACCGGCGAGCAGGCGCTGGAAATCTGCGACACGCTGGTGCGCTCCGGCGCGGTCGATGTGCTGGTGATCGATTCGGTGGCGGCTCTGGTGCCGAAGGCCGAGCTCGAGGGCGAGATGGGCGACGCGCTGCCCGGCCTGCAGGCTCGCTTGATGAGCCAGGCGCTGCGCAAGCTCACCGCTTCGATCAACAAATCCAACACGATGGTGATCTTCATCAACCAGATCCGGATGAAGATCGGGGTGATGTACGGTTCGCCGGAAACCACCACCGGCGGCAACGCGCTGAAATTCTACGCCTCTGTCCGCCTCGACATCCGCCGCATCGGCGCGATCAAGGAGCGCGATGAAGTGGTCGGCAACCAGACCCGCGTCAAGGTGGTGAAGAACAAGCTGGCGCCGCCGTTCAAGCAGGTCGAATTCGACATCATGTATGGCGAGGGCGTCTCC